>CASFUX010000080.1 GCA_949297975.1 uncultured Bacteroidales bacterium | reverse complement strand
GTCGACCACCAACGGCACATCCACTTCCGCCGGGCACACATGATGCTCCGCCGCATAATTCATGGCATAATTGGCCGCTATGAAAATAGGCACATACCCACGCGTCTCGCGGGGCAGGTAGCGGTAAATGGCCCAGAAGTCGCGCTTCCCTCCCGAACGGCGGATGGCTTTGTTCACATTCCCCGGGCCACAGTTGTAGGCGGCTATCGCCAAGTTCCAATCATCATATACTTTATAAAGGTCTTTCAAGAAACGGGTAGCCGCATCCGTGGACTTCACCGGGTCCATGCGCTCGTCGATGAGACCGTTTATCTCCAGACCGTACAACCGCCCCGTGCTTATCATGAACTGCCATAAACCTGCCGCCCCCATGGGTGAAACGGCCTTCACGTTCAATGCCGATTCTATCGCAGGCAGGTATTTCAGTTCCAGCGGCATGTCCCGGGCATCCAAGGCTTGTTCGAATATAGGGAAATAATACCGGCTCATGCCCAGCATGTAAGACAACAAGTCGCGTTTCCGCTCGGTATACACCTCAATCATGGAGCGGACATAACCGTTGTAAGGCAACTCGATGACATGGGGCAAGGCAGCCAGGCGAGCCTTGTAGAGCGAGTCGGACACCGCGACCTGTGCCGTGTCGTCCACGCAGTCGGGCAGCTGGGTGCGGGTCTCCACCCACACCTCCACCATGCGGTCGAGCAGGTGGTTGAGGTCGTCGGGCAAGGTGCTGATGGTGTCAAACATCAAGTCCTCGTAATAAGGCTCGAACAACGACACTTCCGGGGATAAAGCCGCATCGGTTTCCTCGATGACCTCTACACTGTCGCCCGGTTCCGGCTCGGGTATGAGGCAATAGACCCGCCCCTGTAATACCAAGGTGTCAGGCAACAGGGTATCGGGCGGCAAGACCATCGGTACTTCCTGCACATCGGCCTTGCGCTTGCGGTCGGCACGCCGCTTGGACGGGGCCAACGATGACGCATAGGTGCATTCCCCTGCGAACAGGCACAGCAGGAATGCTATGATTATTCTTTTCATGAGTTACGAGTTGACAAATAAACAAGCCCCCTTTAGGGGGTTGGGGGTATCACTTCAGCCGGATGCTCCATTGGATGCCGACTGCCGTATTGCCTTGGTTGAATGCCCGGTTGCTGCCGAAAGCATCATAAGCGTTCGGCACCTTGGCATACTCCACATCGGTATTGATGATGGTAGGCTGGATGTTCATGGAAAGGTCGGGGCTGATGTCGAAATCGTACAACTGGGCATCCACGTAGGCCCACAGGATGCTTGCCCCGTAGACCACCACCGAGATGAGGATGCTGTAGTCGCGATAGCGGCGGTAGTTGTCCTGGAAGCTGCGTAACCGGTCACGGTAAGCCGCCTCGCCGCCCATCTGCTCCAAGGTCACGCCCATGTTGCTGAGGTACTCCAGGTGACTGTTGGTGGTAGGGTCGGAGTCGATGGCATCGCGGTAAGCCGTCTTGTAAAACTGGTATTCGGTGGAAAACCACGTCACGGCAAAGGCGCATCCCATGTACGCGCCGTACACGATGGGCAGTTGCCAATACTTCTTGTTCACTATCTGTCCGTAGCCGGGGATGATGGCACCGAGCCAAACTACCTTTTCGGGGTCGGGCATGAAGGCCGTATCGGTGGCGGTGGTGTCGGCTTGCTGCGCCACGGTATCTATCACGAGAACCGACTCATCCCACACCTGGATATCGACCACTGTATCCTGCGCCGTCACCCCGGCAGGGGGCGACACATACACATCTCCCGCCTCCGACTGCCCGTGCAGGGCGAGCGGGAGCAGGCATAAGGCCATGACTGATATGAGGATAATGCGGCGCAAAGGCGAGGTCAGATTTTGTCAAACAACTCCATGATGCGTGCCAGCTCCTCATCGTTGGCAAAGGGGATGCTTATCTTGCCCTTGCCTGCCGGGTTACAGGTAAGTTGCACCTTGGTACCCAGGCGGCGGCTCAGCTGGTCGCGCAATTCGCCCAATTCCTTCAGTCCTGCCACGGGATTTTCCGCCCGGGGAGCAGGTTTGGGTTTCGCTTCTTCGAAAGAACCGGTCTCCTGGTAGCGGCGCACCATTTCCTCCACGCGGCGCACGCTGTGGTGGCGGTTCAGGATGTCCTCGTACAGGGCAAGTTGGGCGGCGGGGTCGTCCAGACCGAGCAAGGCGCGGGCGTGTCCCATGTCTATTTTCTTGTCCTTGATGCCCATCTGCACTTCAGCGGGGAGGCGCAGCAGGCGCAGGTAGTTGGCTATGGTGGCGCGCTTCTTGCCCACCCGCTCGCTCATGCGTTCCTGGGTGAGGTTGTATTCCTCCATCAATCGCTGGAAGGTGAGAGCTATTTCAATGGCGTTGAGGTCCTCGCGCTGTATATTCTCGATGAGTGCCATCTCCATCACCTGCTCGTCGGCGGCAGTGCGCACGTAAGCGGGGATGGTCGTAAGCCCTGCCCGCTTGGAGGCCCGGTAACGGCGTTCGCCCGCGATGATGAGGTAAGTGCCGTCGTCGTTCTTGCGGAGGGTGATGGGTGAGATGACCCCCAACTCGCGTATGGAGGCGGTCAGCTCGTCCAACGCTTCCTCGTCAAAGTGCGTGCGGGGTTGGTTGGGGTTGGCTTGTATGAGGCTAAGCTCCACCTCGCTGATGGAGGAGGAGCCGCTGGTGGTGATGGGGGCGGTGTCGATAAGGGCACCGAGACCCCGTCCTAATCTGGATTCGGTATGCTTTGCCATATTGTGAGGTCAATCATGCCTCCCCAAGCCCCTCCCCCTTCCGGAGGGAGTTCGAGGGGGGCTTGTCAGTTATTTTTCTCTATCAGTTCCTTGGCCAGGTCCATGTAGTTGGCCGCGCCACGCGAGTCGGGGTCGTAGGTCAGCACGGGCTTGCCGTGGCTGGGGGCTTCGCTCAAGCGCACGTTGCGGGTGATGGCGGTGTTGAACACCATACCCTCGAAGTGACGTTTCACCTCGTCGTACACTTGGTTGGCCAGGCGCAGGCGGTTGTCGTACATCGTCAGCAGGAAGCCTTCGATGTCGAGGCCGGGGTTGAGTTTCCCCTTGATTATCTTGATGGTGTTGAGTAGCTTGCTGATGCCTTCGAGGGCGAAATACTCGCACTGCACGGGAATGATGACCGAGTGCGAGGCCGTGAGGGCGTTGATGGTGATGAGGCCGAGCGAGGGCGAGCAGTCGATGAGGATGTAGTCGTACTGCGGGGCGAGGGGCGCGAGCAGCTTTTGCAAGCAGCGTTCGCGGTTGTCCATGTTGAGCATCTCGATTTCAGCCCCTACCAGGTCGATGTGCGAAGGAAGCACGTACAGCCCCTCGATGTCGGTGGGCAGGATGGCCTTGGCGGGTTCCACGCCGTCGATGAGGCATTCGTAGATAGTGAATTCGAGCGAGCGGATGTCGATACCCAGCCCCGAGGAGGCGTTGGCCTGCGGGTCGGCATCGACCAGCAGCACCTTCTTGCCGAGGGTGGCGAGCGAAGCGGCCAGGTTGATGGCCGTGGTGGTCTTGCCCACGCCGCCTTTTTGATTTGCCAAAGAAATGATTTTACCCATAAGTTCCAAGTCTATAAGGAAGCGGAGGCGCACGTGCCAAGGGCGCATTTCCTCCGCTTCGAGGGGCAAAGATACGGAATATCTTCCACCCGCCAACGCGGGCAGGGTGATAAAGCTTCTTAAAATGCCCCGAGGCGGGCGTGGACCGGGCTTCGTTATAATCCCCAGTCGGTTCTAAGAGCGAAAGCCTCTGCAAACTTCGAGTTCACAGAGGCTTTTCCGTGTATCGCCAATCGCCGACGGCTACAGCGGGTCGTCCCAGCCGATGCCTTTGTACTTGGTGAGGTCGTCGTCATCGTCCACCTCGTTGAGGTAGATGGTGCGGAATTCTTCTTCGTCTTCCTCCGCCTCTTCCTTCCCGCGTGCCGCTTCTTCCGGCTTGACGGCTATGGGGCGGTGCGTTATCTCCAGCACCTTGTTGGATTCATCGTTCAACGCCTGCCACAAGGCATCCTTCAATTCGCCGATGCCCAGCCCGCTGATGGAGGAGATGAACACGACGCGCACATCGTCCGGCACGTCGCGCCGCATTTCGGCCATCAGCTCGTCGTCCAGCATGTCGCACTTGGTGATGGCCAGGATGCGGTGCTTGTCCACCAGTTCGGGGTTGTACTTCTTCAGTTCGTTGAGCAGGATGTTGTATTCCTCGCGTATGTCGCGGCTGTCGGCAGGCACCATGAACAGCAGGATGGCATTGCGCTCGATGTGGCGCAGGAAGCGCAGCCCCAGCCCGCGCCCCTCGGCGGCTCCCTCGATGATGCCGGGGATGTCGGCCATGACGAACGACTGGTTGTCGCGGTAGGCCACGATGCCAAGGTTGGGCACCAGCGTGGTGAAAGGGTAATCGGCTATCTCCGGCTTGGCGGCGGATACCACCGAGAGCAGGGTGGATTTGCCCGCGTTGGGGAAGCCCACCAGCCCCACGTCGGCCAGCACCTTCAGTTGCAGGATGACGGTCTTCTCCAGGGCAGGCTCGCCCGGCTGGGCGAAGCGGGGCGTCTGGTTGGTAGCCGTGCGGAAGTGCCAGTTGCCCAGCCCTCCCCGGCCGCCCTTGAGCAGCACCACTTCCTGCCCGTGCTCGGTAATGTCGGCCATGAAGTCGCCCGTGTCGGCATCGTACACCACCGTGCCGCAGGGCACATCGATGTACTTGTCCTCGCCGTTCTTGCCGAAGCTGCGGCTCGAACCGCCCGCCCCGCCGTCGCCCGCGAACACATGCCGGGCGTATTTCAGGTGGATGAGCGTCCAATAATTCTTGTTGCCCCGCAGGATGATGTGCCCGCCGCGCCCGCCGTCGCCGCCGTCGGGGCCGCCTTTGGGGATGTACTTCTCCCGGTGCAGATGGGCAGAGCCTGCCCCGCCTTTCCCGGAGCGGCAATATATCTTCACGTAGTCGACAAAGTTGGAACCGGCCATGTGGATAACGATTAACGATTAGTGATTAACGATTAGTGAGGACGGACAGCATATAAAGAGCGGGCAACGGGCAAGCGGCTGTTCCCGCTCCTCGCTCCCCGCTCCTCTTTCCCGGCAATTACAATTTTTCTATCGCTTCGCAAATGCGCCCGAATATCTCGTCGATGCTTCCCATGCCGGGGATGGCGACGTATTTGCCTTGTTTCTTATAATAGTCGTTCACCGGCTCTGTCTTTTCGTGGTACACATCGAGCCGCTTCTTGATGGTTTCCAGGTTGTCGTCGCTGCGGCCGGAGGTCTGCCCGCGCTTGATGAGGCGGTCTATCAGTTCCGCCTCGTCCACGCTGAGGTCGAGCAGCACGGAGAGTTCCTTGCCGTGCTTCTTCAACAGGCCTTCGAGGGCCTCGGCCTGCGCCACCGTGCGGGGGAAACCATCGAGTATAAGTCCATTGTATCGAGCGGCGGCTTCCCGTTCGCCGATGGTCTTGTCCAGGATGTCGATAATCATGCTGTCGGGCACCAGCTGGCCGTTGGCGATGTAGCTTTCGGCCACGCGCCCCAGGTCGGACTTGGCCGCGATTTCCGCCCGCAGCAGGTCGCCTGTGGAGAGGTGCAGCAGGTTGTATTTGTCTTTGATTAACGCACTCTGTGTGCCCTTGCCGCTTCCGGGGGCACCGCAAATGATGATGTTGAGCATAATGATTCTTATTTGGGGTCAACGGCTGACCGTTGACTATTTAACTACCGTGTAAATATCTTTCAGGTTGCGCCCGTAGCCATCGTAATCCAGCCCGTAGCCCACGATGAAGTCGTTGGGGATGCGCATGGCCACGTAGTCCACCGTGATGTCGCGTTGCAGTGCATCGGGCTTTTGCAGGAAGGTGGCCACCCGGATGCTCCGCGCCCCTTTGTCGCACAACGAGCGCAGGATATTTTCCATGGTGATGCCGGTATCCACGATGTCCTCCACCACCACCACGTTGCGCCCTTCGATGCTTTTGTTCAGTCCCATGATTTCCTTGACGGTGCCGGTGCTGCATTCGCCGCAGTACGATGCCAAGCGCACGAAGGTGATTTCGCACGGGATGTCGATGCGCTTCATCAGGTCGGCGGCAAACATGAACGCGCCGTTGAGCACGCACACGAACAAGGGGTCTTGCCCTGCCAGGTCGCGGTTGATGCACTGCGCCACCGCCTGCACCGCCTGGAGGATGTCGCTTTCCGGGATGGAGAGCGCGAAAGTCTTGTCTTTGATGTTAATCTTGTCCATAGTCAAACGTGGGTTGTCGGAACTTTCGGGCAAAAGTACGAAATTATTTATGAAAGTCCGCATGTTCATGCGCATGGGTTTTCTGTTTTGTGCGGACAGGTTTTCCCAAATGTGAGCAGAAGTTTTCCCAATCGTGAGCAGAAGTTTTACTGCCCACAGTTATGGGTTATATAACCCACAACTGTGGGTCGTAAAACCCATAACTGTGAGTTATACAACCCATAACTGTGGGCAGTAAAACTTCTGCTCAGAAACCGGAAAACCTGTGCGCGGAAACCGAGAAACCTGTGAGGAGAAAACGGGGAAGGGGGCATCAAAAGAAACTCCCCGCCGCCCACAGGGAGCAACGGGGAGTTTCATCCATCCTCGGGGAGGGTATTCGGTTCTTAAATCATTAAACACAGAGCGACACAGAGTTTTCACTTGCCGTATTGTGCTCTGTGGCCATGGGCTTTCCTCCCTTACTCAATGTCCACCGCCTTGAAACCAGCAAAGTCCACCATGCCCCGGATGTCATCGTCGGGGATGTCATGGTCGGCTTCGAGGGTGGCTGTGCAGGTGGCGAAGTCCACCCGCGCCGTGAGGCCATCGACCGTGTTCAACATCTGTTCCAATTTGGCGGCGCAGTGCTCGCACTTCATGCCGTCCACTTTGACTGTCTTTTTCATATTTCCTTTTTGTTTAAATAGTGAATACACAAGAGGCATCAAAGCCGTCTGCGTTCATCTGCGAAATCAGCTGGAGGCCAGTGGCTTGAAGCGGCGCAGGCGCAAGGCGTTGAGCACCACGGATACCGAACTGAAACTCATGGCCGCTGCCGCCAGCATGGGGCTTAGCTTCCAACCCAGCAGCGAGTAGAACACGCCCGCCGCGAGGGGGATACATATAATATTATAGATGAATGCCCAAAAGAGGTTTTCCCGGATGTTACGCAGCACGGCGCGGCTCAGACGCAAGGCTGTGACGGCACCGCGCAGGTCGGCCTTCATCAGCACCATGTCCGCCGACTCGATGGCAATGTCCGTGCCGCTGCCGATGGCAATGCCCAGGTCGGCGCGCGTCAAGGCGGGCGCATCGTTGATGCCGTCGCCCACCATCGCCACCGAGCGGCCCTCGCCTTGCAGGCGCAGCACCTCGCGGTCTTTGTCCTGCGGCAGCACCTCGGCCACCACGTGCGGGATGTCCAGTTCGTGGCGGATGGCCTCCGCCGTGCGCCGGTTGTCGCCCGTGAGCATCACCACTTCCCAACCTGCGCGGCGCATCTGCCCGATGGCTTCGCGGCTCGACGGGCGTACCACGTCGGCTACCGCTACCAAGCCCAGTACGCCGCCCTCGTCGGCCAGGAACAGGGGAGTGCGCCCCTCGTTGGCTAACGCCTCGGCCTCGTCGGCATACTCCGTCACGTCCGCCCCGCAACGGCGCATGAACGCCAGGCTGCCCGCCCGATAGTGCCGCCCGTCCACGTCGCCTTCCACGCCCATACCCGGGACGACTTGGAACGCATCGGCCTCGCGCCGGGGCACGCTCAACCGCTCGGCCTCACGCAGCACGGCCTCGGCCAACGGATGCTCAGACAGGCGTTCCAAGGCTGCCAGCACAGCCAGCAGCTCTTTGCGTTCGATGGTGCGGCTTACCACGTCCGTCGCCTGAGGGCGGCCTTCGGTGATGGTGCCCGTCTTGTCCAGCACCACGGTGTTTATTTTCGCCGCTTTTTCAAATGCCTCGGCCGACTTGACCAGGATGCCGCATTCCGCCGCCCGCCCCGTGCCTACCATGATGGCTACCGGCGTGGCCAGCCCCAGCGCACAGGGGCACGAGATGACCAGCACGGCAATGCCGATGGAGAGGGCGAAGTCGAACGGCCTGCCCAGCAGCAGCCACACCGCCGTGGCCACCACGGCGATGGCGATGACCGTGGGCACGAACACGGCACTCACCCGATCGGCCAGCCGGGAAATGGGGGCTTTGGACGAGGCCGCCTCGTTGACCAGCTCGATGATGTGCGACAGGGTGGTGTCGCGTCCCACCTTCGTGGCTCGGAACGTGAACGCCCCCGTGCGGTTGATGGTGGCCGTGAGCACCGCGTCGCCCGGTTGCTTGAACACCGGCAGGCTCTCGCCCGTGAGGGCCGACTCGTCCACCGAACCGCTGCCTTGCTCGATTACCCCGTCCACCGGCACGCGCCCGCCCGGCTTCACCCGCACCAGGTCGCCCACCCGCACCTCGGACACGGGCACTTCCTTCTCCATGCCGAAGCGTACGAGGATGGCCGTGGTCGGGGCCAGGTTCATCAGCTTGGTGATGGCCTCGGAGGTCTTGCCTTTCGATTTGCTTTCAAAATATTTTCCCAACGTGACCAAGGTGAGGATAGTCCCCGCCGACTCGAAATAAAGGTCGTGTGCAAAGCGGCGCACCGTCTCCCAGTCGCCCGCACCCGTGCCCATCCCGATGCGCACCACGGCATACACGCCGTAGGCAAAGGCGGCAAAAGAACCCATCGCCACCAGCGAGTCCATGTTGGGACTGCCCCGCAGCAGGCCCTTGAACCCCACCGTGTAGTACTTGCGGTTGAGCACCATGATGGGCAGCAACAGGACCAACTGGCACAACGCCAGCAACAGGGCGTGCCCGTCGCCCGTGAGGAAGGGCGGCAGCGGCCACCCCAGCATGTGCCCCATCGCTATATATAATAAAGGAAAGAGGAACGCCAGCGACCACCACCAACGGCGGCGCATCCCGTCCTGTTCCTGCCGCATGCGCTCCAGGCCGGAGGCGGCAGCGGTTTCGCCTTCCTGCCGCACGTGCGCCCCGTAGCCCGCATCTTCCACCGAATGCTCGATGGCTTCCACGTTGGTCGCACGCTCGTCGTAGCACACGGTCATGCTGCCCGCCAACAGGTTTACCTGCACCGATCGCACGCCTTGCAGCTTGCCCACGCACTTTTCCACCCGCGCCGAGCAGGCCGCGCACGTCATGCCGGTCACGTCGAATTGCTTCTTTTCCATCTTATTTTACCTTTCCTAAAAATATGATGAATATCCGTATAACGCCAGATGTTTCACTGCTTCACCGCTTTCGGCGTATTGTTTTTGAACGCTAAGGCGCAAAGCCGCAAAGCCGCCACGTGCTCCCCTGCTTTGCGCCTTTGCGCCGCAGCGTCTTAGCGTTCAAAAAAACGTCACTCTCCCAAGGAACGGGACGGACGAGTGGTGCGATTGGCAGATTGCGGATAGTCATTAAACCGTTTCGCCTGCAAAAATAGGAGATGGCATCCCCGCGCCCGTTACATTTTTACGGAAATGTTTTATATCTCGTCCAACGGTTGCCGCTTGCGGCCCTGCAACTGCTTGAACTGCGTGGGCGACATGCCCGTCTGCGACTTGAACTGCGCGCTCAGATGCGCCACGCTCGAATAGTGCAGCTTGTAGGCAATCTCGCTCACGGTCAACTCGTCGTAGGTGAGTAGCTCCTTGACCAGTTCCACCCGCTGCGCGATGTAATACCGCTCTATGCTGATGCCCTTCATTTCCGTGAACAGCTTGCTCAGGCTGCTGTATTCGGTGCGGCACTTGTCCTGCAAGTAGTCGGACAGGTTCTGCCGCTCCTGCCGGTCCGGCTGGTGCACGTACTCGATAATCCCCACGCGGATTTGTTCCAACAGGCGCGAATGCTTGTCGTCAATCAACTCGAAGCCGTAGCTTTCCAGCTGCTGCCGGACGCGGGACAGCTCCTCCGCCGACAACGGGCGGGGCAGCGTGACCACCCCCAGCTCCACGCTGTGGGGCGTGATGCCTTGTCCTTCGAATACCTGACCCACCACCAGGATACACCGGCGGCATACCATGTTTTTGATGTATAGGGTGTTAGCTTCCATAAACTTGGTCTGTTATTTCATTTGAAATGGTTTTGAAAAATGCCCGCCCGGCTGCATCGGTACGAAAATTTATTTCCGCACTAACGCGGGTAAATCTCCGCAGGTACGGAATTTTGCCTCCGCACTAACGGAATTCCGGCGGGGACGGCTGCCGGGAAAAACAAGGCCCGCACGCAGCCGTCCGCGCCTTGCGGCACAGGCTCGTGCGGGCCATGAAATGGCGGATAGTCAGGGCAACTGCGCCAATACATAAAACACATAGACACAATAGGAAGTTAGCTTCTCCGACACGATGTAGAGACGGGGCGTGCCCCGTCTCCGGGGAGCGCACATAGCCTTTCGGCTTGACAAGCAACCACAAAAGCATGACATTGGGCAAACGATGACCCTCCACCATCCCGATGCCGTGCATCGGGATAAACTATTGTGAACTGCTTATCCACGTAGGATGAACCGTGCCGTCTTTTCTATAAATCTATTGTGCCTATGTGTTTTGTTCCGTTTGCCCCTACGTGGATGTTGAATAGTGTTTTGATGTGGTTGCCTTAGCGGACTGGCCACTCAAAGGGTATCCAGAAATAGTCCAATAACGCCTTGTAATAGTCCTGTGCCGTGAGGCAGGTATCCAGCAGGTAACATCAATGGAACTCCATCAGGTAGGCCTTGATGAAGGCGTCGATGTCGCCGTCCATTACGCCCTGCACGTCCGAGGTCTGGTAGCCGGTGCGGTGGTCCTTCACGCGGCGGTCGTCGAACACGTAGCTGCGTATCTGCGAACCCCATTCTATCTTCTTCTTCCCGGCCTCCACTTCGGCGGCGGCGGCACGGCGTTTTTCCAGCTCGATGTCGTACAACTGCGAGCGGAGCAGGCGCATGGCGTTCTCCTTGTTGTCGAACTGCGAACGGCTTTCGGTGTTTTCTATCACGATTTCCTTCGTCTCGCCGGTGGCTTCGTCCTTGTACTTGTAGTGCAGGCGCACGCCGGTTTCCACCTTGTTCACGTTCTGCCCGCCCGCGCCGGATGAGCGGAACGTGTCCCATGACAGGTTGGCGGGATTGATAGCTATCTCGATGGAGTCGTCCACCAACGGCACCACGAACACCGAGGTGAACGAGGTCATGCGCTTGCCTTGGGCGTTGAAGGGCGACACGCGCACTAGGCGGTGCACGCCGTTCTCGCTCTTGAGGTAGCCGTAGGCCATGTCGCCCTCTATCTGCATGGTCACCGTCTTGATGCCGGCCTCGTCGCCCGCCTGGTAGTTGGTCACCTGGCACTTGTAGCCTTTGCGCTCGCACCACCGCTGGTACATGCGGAAGAGCATCTCCGCCCAGTCCTGCGCCTCGGTGCCGCCCGCGCCGGCCACTATTTTGATGACCGCGCCCATGCTGTCTTCTTCCTTGGACAGCATGTTTTTCAGCTCCAGGGCCTCCACCTGCGACAGGGCATCGGCATAAGCCGCGTCGAGCTCCTGCTCGCTCACCACCCCTTCCTTGCAGAAGTCGTAAGCCAGCTGCAGCTCGTCGGCAGCCGTTTTCACGCCGTTGTAACCTTCGACCCAGCGTTTCAATTCCTTCACCTTGCGCATCTGCGCCTCGGCAGCCTTCGGGTCATCCCAAAAGCCGGGAGCCTGCGTGCGCAATTCTTCTTCTTCTATCTGGATGTGCTTGGCATCGATGTCAAAGATACCTCCTCAACGCGTCCTCGCGTTCCAACACATCCTTGAGTTGGTCTATTGTAATCATCCTATTTAGTGATTAATGTTTAATGATTAGTGATTAGTTACAAGTTACAGAGTCACGAGTAAACAAGGCCAACGGCCTTGTGGCTTTCAGCGTGGGGCATCGCCCTACAGGCCGGAATGAGCAACTGCCCCTTGTGCCTTCAACACCCTACGAAGCCCCCTTCAGGGGGTTGGGGGTTAAAAGAAAAGGCAGCACAAAAATACGGATAAAAATCCGAGTACGAAACCGGCCAGCACCTGCGTGGGGGTGTGCGCCTTCAGCTCGACCCGCGCCAGCCCCAGCAACACGGAAAGAAACAGGAGCAGGACGATGAACCCTACGGGGTTGTACGCCACGCGGTAACATAGTCCGCACACGCAACCTACGAAGCCGCCGATGCCCGTCATGTGCGCACTGATTTTCCATTTCAAGGTGATGACCATGAGCAGCACAATGGAGGCTGCCGACCCTACGGCCATGCCTACCACGTAGCCGGGCATCTGCAACGTGCGCCAAAAGAAACAGGACCACAGCGTGTAGGACACGAACGAAAACAGGTAGGGCCACAGGCGTTGCTCGCGGCGCGAGATAAAGAAATCGTCGATATGACCGCTCCGCCGCATCAGCAGCATGGGCACCATGGGGCACACGATGGTAAACAGCACCGTGCCCCCGATGGTCACGCCCTTGAACAAGGCGGGCAGGTGGGAAAAGCCGCTCAATTGGAACAGGAACAGCACACCCAGCAACGGCATGAACAGCGGCATGAGCACCACCGAAACGATGTGATAGAATTGACGATTTACCATTTACTATTTACTATTTCCTTGCCTCTTACTCCTTACCTCTTACCTCTTGCTCCTTGCCTCTTTTACATCTCCCTCCGCAGCCTCGCCACCGGCACGCCCAGCTGCTCGCGGTACTTGGCCACGGTGCGGCGGGCGATGGGGTAGCCTTTTTCCTTCAGGATGTCGGCCAGGCGGTCATCGTTCAGCGGGTTGCGTTTGTCCTCGCGGTCGATGGTGTCCTGCAATATCGTCTTGATTTCGCGGGTGGAGACCTCTTCGCCCGAGTCGTTCGTCATGGACTCGGAGAAGAAATACTTTACCGGGAAGATGCCGAAGTCCGTCTGGATGTACTTGCTGTTGCTCACCCGCGAGATGGTTGATTTGTCGTAGCCCGTGCGGTCGGCGATGTCCTGTAATATCATGGGGCGCAAGCGGGTCTCGTCGCCTTCGAGGAAGTAGTCGTGCTGGAAGTCCACGATGGCTTGCATGGTGGTGAGCAAGGTCTGCTGCCGTTGCTTGATGGCATCGATGAACCAGCGGGCGGAGTCTATCTTCTGCTTCATGAACAGCACGGCATCCTTCATCTCCTTCGTCTGGTTGGCCTTGTTGCTCGCGTAGTCCTGCATCATCTCGCTGTACATGCTGCTCACGCGCAGTTCGGGCACGTTGCTGTTGTTCAGATGCACGGTGAGGTGCCCCTCGTCGTTCTCCAGGATGAAGTCGGGCACGATGGTGGACATCGATCGCTCCAGTACGTTGCCGCTCCACGCGCTGCCCGGCTTGGGATTGAGGCGCACGATTTCGGCCACCACGCGCTTCATGGTGTCGTCGTCCAGGGAGAGGGCTTTCATGATTTTGTCGTACCGCTTGCGCGAGAAGTCGTCGAACCACCCCGTCACCACCTGCCGGGCCAGGCGCACATCGTCAGAAGGTGTCTTGCGGTCCAGTTGCAGCAGCAGGCAGTCCTGGAGGTCGGTCGCCCCCACACCGGCAGGGTCCAGCCCGCGTATCACGTCCACGATGCGGTGCATTTCCTCATCGGTGGTCTGTATGCCCTGTTGGAACACGATGTCGTCCACCATGGCTTCGGGCGTGCGGCGCAGGTAGCCGTCCTCGTCCACGTTGCCGATGACGTATTCGGCCAGTTCGCGCTCGTGCTCCGTGAGATCCTGCAAGCCCAGCTGGTCGAGCAGGTGCTCGTGAAAGGTCATGCCCGCCGAGAAAGGGATGCTGTCACGCTTCTCGTCGTCCTTCGAGGCGTTGTTCGCCCGCAGCTTGTAGTCAGGGATGTCGTCATCGGGCATGTATTCCTCCAGATCCATGTCATCGTTGTTGCCGCCATCGCCGTTCGCATCATATTCCTCCTCATAGGCCTCCTCTTCCTGTGCGGCAGGCTCGGGGCCTTCCTCCAGGGCGGGGTTCTCCTCCAACTCTTGCCGGATGCGTTCCTCCAGTTCCAGCGTGGGGATTTCCAGCATCTTGATGACCTGTATCTGTGCAGGCGAGAGCTTCTGCTGTAACTTTTGTTGTAACTGCTGCTTCAGCATAATGAAGTTTAATGTGAAAAGTAGAAAGTTTAAAGGGGAAAGTCCTCCTCTCCCGCATGGCAAAGATACGGAAAGTCGAGCGCAAAGCAATCAAGAAGCGGTAGAAAACCGGCAAAGCAAGAGCAGAAAATCAGGCAAAGCCGAAGGACTGACTGGGGTTAAACGCAAAAAGCGCGGAGGACGCAGGGGAGAAAACTCCTTTGCGCCCTTCGCGCTCTTTGTGGTGGACGATAAATATCAGAGGGTCGCGAGGTACTCTTTCACGTTGCGTTCGATGCGGGCGGGCAGGTCGGTGAGGTCGGCCTTTTCAAAGGTCTCGCCGGTGAGATGTTCGTACAGCTCGATGTAGCGGTCGCTGATGCTGGAGACGATGGCTTCGGTCATCTCGGGCACCTGCTGTCCCGCCTTGCCCTGGAAACCGTTGTCCATAAGCCATTCGCGCACGAACTCCTTGGACAGTTGCCGCTGCGCTTCGCCCCGGTCGAAACGTTCTTGGTAGCCTTCGGCGTAGAAGTAACGCGAGGAGTCGGGGGTGTGTATCTCGTCGATGAGGTATATCTGGCCGTCGCGCTTGCCGAACTCGTACTTCGTATCGACCAATATCAGTCCGCGCCGGGCGGCTATCTCGGTGCCGCGCCGGAAGAGGGCGAGGGCGTATTGTTCGAGCAACGCGTAGTCGGCGGGGGAGACGAGGCCACGCGAGAGGATTTCTTCCTTCGTTCTGTCCTCTTCGTGCACGCCCTGCTCGGCCTGGGTGGGGGGGGTGATGATGGGGGTGGGGAAGGCCTGGTTTTCACGCATCCCGTCGGGCAGGGGCACACCGCATATCTGGCGCACGCCGCTCTTGTAGGCCCGCCACGCGCTGCCACAGAGGTAGGCCCGCACGATCATTTCCACCGGGAAGCCTTGGCAGCGCAGTCCCACGGTGACCATGGGGTCGGGCGAGGCGAGCTTCCAGTTGGGCACGATGTCGGCGGTAGCATCGAGGAACTTGGCGGCAATCTGGTTGAGCATCTGCCCCTTGTAGGGGATGCCCTTGGGCAATACCACGTCGAACGCCGAGATGCGGTCGGTGGCCACCATGACCAGCAGGTCGTTCTTCACTGAATACACGTCGCGCACCTTGCCGTGGTACACGTTGGTCTGACCTTCGAAGTGAAAGTCGGTTTTTGTCAATGCTTTGTTCATAATCTTCTTCGTTTTATTTCATTGTTCCTTATTTATATGTCAATCTGTGGTCAGCAATAAAGTATTTCGCACTATTGCCTGTTCTTTGCTGCTTCGAAATACTTCTTCCTGATGATGAGGTCGGAAATGCTCCAAGCCTTGGTTCTATGCCTGATTTCCTCCGGTGTACAACCCGTCGTATCGCCCACCACCCGCAAGTCTTTGCTGATGGCGAAAGTGGGCGGTTTTGTGGCGAAGATACTCGTGCCCAGTCCCTGCCAATCGTAAGCCCCGCATCCCATTAGATCGAGCAACGTGGGGTACAGGTCTACTTGTCCGATGACCTGCCCCGCTGTCTGTGTGAACGAGCGACCGGAGTTGAGGATGTAGAGGGGAATGAACGTACAGTCGTCCTGCTCCAACCTGTCGACCGCCCCAGTATCATAGGGGCGGGCATCTGCTGCATGAACCCCTTCGTGGTCGCCTATAATGACCACGACCGACCGGTCGTAAAGCCCGTCCTGCTTCAATCTTTCGATAAACAGCGCGATAGCTTCGTCTACATAACTACACACTTTAATGTAATTGCGCACATGCTCGGGCATATCTGCCGGGAAATCTAAGACCGATGGTGCATCGGCAAAGAATGCTGCATCGTGACTTGTGTAAGTGATGATCTGAGCATACAGGGGTAGGGGAGTTGCCATGATGAGGTCGGCGGCTTGGCATAGCAGGCTTTTGTCAGAAATGGCTATACTCACCATGTCGTCTTGCCGCAAGTCTTCTATAGCATATAACGTGTCGATATGATACACTTCATTCATCAATTGCTGATTCCAAATAGACGGCTTATGTCCTATCATGGTGAAAGATGTTCCGTCTCGCTGCATCTCCAATGCTTCGGGCAATGCCGGATAGTATTGCTTATTGTACATGCTGCACACTGTGCCGTTCCGTACAGGCAACAAAACTGTGTTGTACATCACCTGCGCATCACTCGACCGCCCATGCATGGTTTGGGGCAGCACATGGGGCACGAATACTACTGTGGAATCCTGCTGCAACGAAGCAAGGAACGGCATGGCTGCCCCGTCTTCGTACTGGGTAACCCATGTGCTGAGTGATTCCACCACAATCAGCACCAAATTCTTTCCAGCGGAACTAAGCGCACTACCCAATGTCGGCGGGCGATTCAAATAACTTTCGATATGTTCAGTTTCCGACACGGTCAGCGGTGAGTTGTCTACCAACCATGCGCTAGCCAACTGATAAGTCCACAAAGGAAAAAAGCCAAAATAAGCCAAGAACTCGCATTGATTGCCCTGCGCTATTCTATATTTCTGGTCAAGCGATATGTGTTTCAGTCGTGCTGAAACCATGCTTGCACCGAACACCGCTAACGAAGCACCCAGCAAAACCGTACTCGTCACCAGCCTATACTTGCGAGATACCTGCACCAACCTTCTCCGGAAAAACAGGAAATAAGCAGCAATGACTCCTGCTGTGGGCAACAGGTAAATGAAATCCGTTACCTTAAGGTAGGAAGGAATTTCGCTGCGCAACTCAAACATGTTTCCCAACTCCAAGTAAGAAAATATCGGGATAATGCTGTTATAATAGCGGTAATACGCATTGTTTGCCACCAACAATGCTGCATCAAGCAACAACAAATAGAGAAAGAACCAAAGGATATGCCTTCTACCTTTAAACAGGAAATAAGGCAAGGAGAACAGCACGCAGTTAATCAACAAATACAAATGCTTGTTCACGCTATTTGCGGAGATATTCGTATGGATAGGGAACTGCACATAAGCATATAAAACGATGAAGTTTACATACAGCGAAAGCAGTATGCACAAATAGAAAAGCAGATTGAACTTATATTGCTTCATTGTCGTTGGATGGCTTTTCCTTCCCTTTCCTTTCATACGCCTCCACGATGCGTTGCACGAGCTTGTGGCGCACGATGTCGCGCATGTCGAAGTCCACGCGGGCGATGCCCTTGATGCCGCGCAACGTGTCGAGCGCGTCGATGAGGCCGGAACGTTGCGAGGCGGGGAGGTCAATCTGCGTCACGTCGCCGGTGACAATCATCTTCGTGTTCAGCCCCATGCGGGTGAGGAACATCTTGATCTGCTGCGTGGTGGTGTTCTGTGCCTCGTCGAGTATGACCACCGCGTCGGCCAGCGTGCGCCCCCGCATAAAGGCGAGCGGAGCAATCTGGATGGTGCCGTTGTCCAGGTAGTCGGCGAGCTTGGCGGGTGTAATCATGTCCTGCAACGCATCGTAGAGCGGTTGCAGGTAAGGGTCGATTTTCTCCTTCATGTCGCCGGGCAGGAAGCCGAGCTTCTCGCCCGCTTCCACGGCGGGGCGGCTCAGGATGATGCGCTTCACCTCCTTGTTCTTGAGCGAGCGCACAGCCAAGGCGATGGCCGTGTAGGTCTTGCCCGAACCGGCGGGGCCGATGGCAAAGAGCAGGTCGTTCTCCTCGAACTCCTTGACCAGCCTGCGCTGGTTTTCCGTGCGTGCCTGGATGGACTTGCCGTGCACCCCGTGCAGGATGAGGTGCTCCAAGGCGATGCCTGCGGGCTGGGTGCCGTGCTTCAGCAGGTCGATGATGTGTTCCTCGGCCAGCGTGTTGTTGTCCAGTGCAAACCGCTCCAACTTGCGCAGGGCTTCGGCCACCCGGGCCGTGGCGGCTTCGCTGCCGGTGACTTTGACCACATGCCCGCGTGCCATGATTTTCACATCGGGGCACAAGTCTTTTACCAACTGGAGGTTGCGGTTGTTCACCCCGTAGAACACGGCGGTGTCCGTATGTTCCGATAGTTCAAAGACGTATTCTGCCATAGTTGTCTCGGTAGGAACGCAAAGGATGCAAATAGCGCAAATGCCCGCAAATTTTCATGTCGTGCACTTGCCCTATTTGCATCTTGGCGTTCCGCTTGTATTAATACGCAAACAGGGGATAGTCGGCCATCGTCTTGTTCACCCGTTCGCGCACGGTGGCAATCACCGATTCGTCGTCCACGTGGGAGAGGACGGTTTCAATCATCTCGGCTATTTCTTCCATGAGGCCTTCCTTCGCGCCCCGGGTGGTGATGGCTGGCGTGCCGAGGCGGATGCCGGAGGTCTGGAACGCCGAACGGCTGTCAAAGGGCACCATGTTCTTGTTCACCGTGATGTCGGCGGCGACCAAGGCTTTTTCGGCCACCTTGCCGGTGAGGTCGGGATACTTCGAGCGCAGGTCCACCAGCATGGAGTGGTTGTCCGTGCCCCCGCTCACGATGGTGAAGCCCCGCTTGATGAGGGCGGCGGCGAGAGCGGCTGCGTTCTTCTTCACCTGCAAGGCGTATTCCTTCCATTCGGGCTGGAGGATTTCGCCGAACGCCACGGCCTTGGCGGCGATGACGTGTTCGAGCGGACCGCCCTGTATGCCGGGGAACACTGCCGAATCGAGCAGGGCGGACATCATCTTCACTTCGCCCTTCGGCGTGGTCTTGCCCCAGGGGTTGGGGAAGTCCTTGCCCATCATGATGACGCCGCCGCGCGGGCCGCGCAGGGTCTTGTGCGTGGTGGAGGTGACGATGTGGGCGTATTTCACGGGGTTATCGAGCAGCCCGGCGGCAATCAGCCCGGCGGGGTGCGCCATGTCTATCATCAATATCGCGCCAATCTTGTCGGCTATCTCGCGCATCCGCTTGTAGTCCCATTCGCGCGAGTAGGCCGAGCCGCCGCCGATGATGAGTTTCGGGCGTTCGCGCAGGGCGACTTCTTCCATCTGGTCGTAGTCCACGCGCCCGGTTTCCTTGCACAGGTTGTACTCCAGCGCGTGGTAGAGGATGCCCGAACTGTTGACCGGGGAACCGTGGGACAGGTGCCCGCCGTGGGCGAGGTTCAGCCCGAGGAACTTGTCGCCCGGGTTGAGGCAGGCCAGGAACACGGCTGCGTTGGCCTGCGCCCCGGAGTGCGGCTGCACGTTGGCCCATTCCGCCCCGAAAATCTGCTTGAGCCGCTCGATGGCGAGGCGTTCGCTTTCGTCCACCACTTCGCAGCCGCCGTAATAGCGTTTACCGGGATAGCCTTCGGCGTACTTGTTCGTCAACACCGAACCCATGGCTTCCATTACTTCGTCGCTCACGAAGTTTTCGGACGCGATCAGTTCGATACCTTTCATCTGCCGCTGTCTTTCGCGTGCGATGATGTCAAAAATTGCTTGGTCTCTCTTCATCTGTTCAATATGATAATGTGATAATGTGTTTATATGTTTATGGGCTTGTTGCGGCAGCCCGCCAAGGCCGTCCGGCCACTGTCAGTTGTCAATTGTCAACTGTCAACTCTTCCCTTACTTCCGCTTCCGCACGCTCCAGCCGAATTTGCCTATTTCCTCGCCCAGCTTGTGGTAATGGCCGTGCGAGTAGGCTATGAGGTGCGCGTCGGCCAGGCGGAACTCGCCGGTGGCGGGGTCTATATACCGTGCGTCGGCCCATACGTTGACCACGTCGGCGAGGAACATGTCGTGGGAGCCGAGCGGTATTATGTCGCGCACGCGGCACTCGATGCTGACGGGCGCTTGCCCTACGCGGGGTGCGGCGACCACGGCACCGGGGACGGGCGTGAGCTTCATCTGGCGGAACTTGTCGCAGTCGCGCCCGCTGCGCACCCCGCACCAGTCGGCGGCGCGGGCGAGTTCCTCGTTCGTCAGGTTGATGACGAATTCGCGGTTGCGCTTTATAATATTATAGGAATGACGCTCGGGGCGCACGGATATGTAGCACATGGGCGGGTTGGTGCATACGGTGCCTGCCCACGACACGGTGAGGAGGTTGTATTCCTCGGGCGTGCTGCCGCACGATACCAGTACGGCCGGGAGCGGGTACACCATGTTGCCCGGCTTCCATTGCGTATGGGTGTCACCCCCTTCCCCCCTGAAGGGGGCTTTCGGGGCGGCCTTGCTTCCGCCTTGTCTCCTATCTTTATCCATTGTGTGCCATGCAAGTTCCCCTTCAGGGGATTTAGGGGTCTGCTTATTTTATCTTTACTTCGTCTTGGCGCACTTCGCGTTCGCAGTAGTGGCAGCGCAGGCGTACTTCGCCGTCTTCCTTCACCACGGTGAAGCGCGTGGGCACGGGCTGGTGGTTGGTGATGCAGTTGGGGTTGGCGCATTGGGCGATGTCGCGTATCTCGTCGGGCAGGGTGAGGGGGCGTTTCTCGACCACTTCGTAGTCGCGTATGATGTTGATTTTGGCGTTGGGGGCGAGTAGGGCGATTTTGTTCACTTCGGATTCCTCGAAGATGCGGTCGGATATCTTGATGATGCCTTTCGAGCCGAGCAGTTTGCTTTCGAGGTTATTGCCCAGCGTCACCTGGTGCGGGCATTTCTCCACTTCGAGTAGGGTGGCTACCTTGAAGAGCTTGTCGGCGGGGATGTGGTCGATGACCGTGCCGTTGCGGAGTGCGGCGACTTTGAGTTCTTTTGTACCTTTTTCCATGTTGCTTGTGGTTTTGTTCTTGTCACGACAATACTTTGCTGATGATGGCCTGCCGGACGTAGAGCCCGTTCTGGGCTTGGCGGAAGTAGTAGGCTTTCTCGTTGCGGTCCACGTCGGGGTCTATTTCGGTGACGCGGGGGAGCGGGTGCAGGATGCGGAGGTTGGGCTTCGTGCCGGACAGCATGGCGTTGTTGAGGGTATAGACGTTCTTGACCCGTTCGTATTCCATTAGGTCGGAGAAGCGTTCGCGTTGGACGCGGGTCATGTAGAGTATGTCCGCGTCGTTGAAGTTGCCGGTGAGTTCGCGCGACTCGGTGAAGGGGATGCCTTGCTTGCGGCAGAATGTCTTGTATTCTTCGGGCATGCGCAGTTCGTCCGGGGCGATGAACTTGAACGTGGGGCGGAAGTGCGACATGGCCTGGATGAGCGAATGGACGGTGCGCCCGTACTTGAGGTCGCCGACGAGGCATATGGTCAGCCCTTCGAGGGTGCCCTGCGTCTTGCGGATGGAGTAGAGGTCGAGCAGGGTTTGCGACGGGTGTTGGTTGGCGCCGTCGCCCGCATTGACGATGGGGACGGGCGAGACTTCGGCGGCGTAGCGTGCGGCTCCTTCGAGGTTGTGGCGCATGACGATGACGTCGGCGTAGCAGGAGACCATCTGGATGGTGTCGTGCAGCGTCTCGCCCTTGGACGAGGAGGAGGTGGCCGCGTCCGAGAAGCCGATGGTCTTGGCTCCTAACCGGATGGCGGCGGTCTCGAAGCTGAGGCGCGTGCGCGTCGAGGGCTCGAAGAAGAGGGTGGCTACTACCTTGCCGGCGAGGGTGTCGCGGTTGGGACGCGCCTCGAAGTCGGCGGCGGAGGCGAGTATGGACAGGATGTCGTCCTTGCTGTAATCGGTGATGGATACTAAACTTTTGTTGCTCATAATGAAACGGGATGTGTGGGTGCGGGCGGTGCGGGGCGGGCCCGTCCGCCTTGTGCGCAAAGGTACGGGTTTTTATTGGAAAAGGGGCAAGGCGAAAGGGAAATATTTAAGAGGGAACGGGAGGGGGGCTGGGG
>CASFUX010000079.1 GCA_949297975.1 uncultured Bacteroidales bacterium | reverse complement strand
GTTTTCCGTACAGGACATCCGGTAACGGGTCGGAGGAATGTGCCCGCGCCCGTTTATCCTGTTGCCTTCCATGTCGATTTCCCCAAACCACTCACGCAGCGTGCCAGGGAGCTTGCCTTGGTTTGACTTCACGCATATGACATAATCCACTTTCTTCTTTACCAGCTTCCTGGCGATGTCATGCTGGCACGTTATGGCATCAATGGTTACGATGCTGTCTTTCAAATCCAATGCCTCTATCAGACGGGGAATGGCCTTTATCTCATTGCTCTTTGGCCCAACCTGCTCCTGCCCTATGCTCACGCCGTTAGCTGCCGTCCAGGCACTGACCATGCGAAGAGGCTCAAAACTTCCGTCCTTTTTGTTTTCACGGGCCCCACGCAGCTCTTTGCCGTCTATGCAGACAATCCCACTGTATTTCCCACATATCTCCCGAATCCATTCACGGAAGCCTTCTTCCAATGTCTTGGGGTCCAACAGGGAGAACACGCGGTTGAAGGTGTCGTGGGAGGGGACATTCTTGAAACCATTTATGCGGGCACGGAAGAAGTCCTCACGCAGACAACCGAACTCCGCGACTTCGTTCCAACTTTCCGCACCGCCCAATACGGCGGCTATCGTGATATAAAATATGCATTCCAGGCTATGTTCCTTCAAATGATCACGGCGGGGATCTTTCACCCGCTTCAATATTGAGATTACTTCCATTTCATTCACTGAAAATATATCATGTGCCAAAGGTACTTATTTTAATGATATGAATGGGAGGACTAAAAGTAATGCGTCAGCCCTGTAATTGTGGGTTGTATAACCCATAACTGTGGGCAGTAAAACATCCCCGCATAAATCGGGAAACATATCAGCATAAATTTGGAAAATATTCCCGCATAAACGGGAAAACATGTGCCGGTGTGCCATGCGTCCGCCTCGGGGCATTCGCCCAACTCGCAACTTTGTGTTATCTTTGCACGGGGAACGGTTGAGGGTTGATAGTTGATAATTGATAATTGACAGTTGATGGTGAAAGGTATGCCTCGGCTTTTGCACAGGGCGTTGCCCTGCGCTGAGTGCCACAAGGCCGTTGGTCTTGGACTGGGTGTGGCTTGTAACTCGTTTACTCGTCAACTCATAACTCGTTTACTTGTAACTTGTAACTGACAGATGTTCGCTTCTTTCATATTGGATTCGATACGCACCACGGGGCGGTATTCCCTGCTGATGCGCAAGGTGTTCTCCCGTCCGGAGCGGGGGCGGATGTTCTTTAGGCAGTTCGCGCAGGAGGTGGGCAAGCTGGGCTTGCAGTCGTTGCCCATCGTGGTGATTATCTCGGTGTTCATCGGGGCTATCATGACGATACAGACGAAGCTGAACACGGAAAACCCCATCCTGCCCGCCTACACCACCGGGTTGGTGACGCGCGACACGCTGCTGCTGGAGTTCTCGTCCACCATCATGTGCCTCATCCTGGCCGGGAAGGTGGGCTCGAACATCGCGTCCGAAATCGGCACGATGCGCATCACTGAGCAGATTGACGCGCTGGAAATCATGGGCATCAACTCGGCCAGCTACCTCATCCTGCCCCGCATCGCGGCCTTCGTGCTGATGATGCCGGTGCTGGTGGTTTACAGCATGGCCATCGGCCTCTTCGGCGGGTATTGCGTGGGGCTGTTCTCGGACATCATCACGGTGTCCGACTATCTGCTGGGCATCCAGTATGCCTTTATTCCTTATTATATATTCTACTCGGTGGTGAAGTCGTTGGTGTTTGCGTTCATCATCGCGTCGGTGGCTTCGTTTTATGGCTATTATGTGAAAGGTGGCGCGCTCGATGTGGGGCGTGCCAGCACGAGCGCGGTGGTGAACAGCAGCGTGCTTATCCTGTTTTTCAACCTGGTCATCACGAATTTGATGTTGAATTAAGGTAGCGAGGAGCGGGTAGCGGGTAGAAAGGGCGGATAGTCTCCCCGCTCCTTAAAAGCAAGAGGCAATGATTGAAGTAAAGCATGTAGTGAAGTCGTTTGACGGCGGTGAGCCGGTGCTGAAGGACATTTCGGCGGTGTTCGAGGCGGGCAAGGTCAACATGATTATCGGGCCGAGCGGTTCGGGC
>CASFUX010000078.1 GCA_949297975.1 uncultured Bacteroidales bacterium | reverse complement strand
GCTTACGCCAGCCGGTTTGTCGACAGCACGGAAGTGGAGGACATTGCCGATGATTGCATGGTCTGGATTTGGGAAAAGCGCGCGTCCCTGGACATCCGGCAGACTTTCCGGCAGTACTTGTTCACAATGGTGTATCACCGCGCGGTCAAAGCGGCCATCCGGAACCGCGTGGCCGACCGCGCGGCTGCTTACATGGAGGATTACCGGGTGCGCCACGAACTCAGCGAAAGCGACTTCGTGACCGAGCGGGAGCTGAGGGAGCGTGTGAAGAAAGCGATAGATGCCCTGCCGGAGACGTACCGCGAAGCTTTCATCCAACACCGTTTCGAGGGGAAGAGCTACAAGGAAATAGCCAAAGGCATCGGGAAATCGTCCAAGACGGTGGACTACCGCATACAACAAGCCCTCAAACAACTTTACAAGGACTTGAGCGACTACCTGCCCGTTGCCGTGGTTGTGGTGCTGATGAGCTACTTCGAACTGGGCATCGAGCCTTCGACCTTGGCTAAGTTGCATGAAGGCAAAGATTTTCCTATCCAGCAGGACGATGCGTTGAGCGTGTAAGAGGGGGGAAGGGAAATTGGCGATTGCGGACATTCGTTTGTCCTTATGCCGAATTCGCGTTAGTCTATTCTTTCAACCGGAACGAGGCGGTGCGGCGGATGTCGGCGGATGATGCCCCGATGTGTATCACGAACTTTCCGGGCTCTGCCGTCCAACATCCTGTTCGCTCGTCGTAAAAGCTCAGTTCCTCGGCAGTTATGCTGAACGTGGCCTCCCGGGTCTCGCCGGGTTCGAGGCTCAGTTTCACAAATCCTTTCAGTTCTTTCATGGGGCGTGGCAACGTCGATTGCACGTCCGAGAGGTACAGTTGCACGATTTCTTTGCCCGCTTTCTTTCCCGTGTTGCTCACCGGCACGGTCACCAGCAAGGTGTCGGTGTGCTCCATGACCGTTTGCGACAGTTGCGGGCGGCCATAGGCGAACGTGGTGTAAGATAGTCCATGGCCGAAAGGGAACGCCGGTGCGATGTGCTCCTTTTCCACGTAACGGTAGCCAACGAAGATGTCCTCGTTGTAGCGCACGTTCTGCCCATCGCCCGGATATTCTCCTTCGGCAATCGCGCCGCAATCGGTCAGTTGCCGGTAGAACGTGACCGGGAGCTTGCCCGAGGGATTGACCCTGCCAAACAGCACATCGGCCAGTGCCGTTCCTCCTTCGCTTCCGCCGTACCAAGCGTGCAACATGGCTGGTATGCGGTCGCTCCAAGGCATGTCAAACTGGTTGGCTCCCATGGTGACCAGCACGATGGGACGGCGCAACCGCACCAGTTCCTCAAGCACCTCGTCTTGTCGGAAGGGCGCACCGCTGCCCGTGCGGTCGTAGCTTTCGGTGTCATGGTTGGGGTATTTGTTGTGCCCGCCGATGAAGATGATGAGGTCGGCTTGCCGGGCGGCGGCAAGGGCTTCTTCCCGCAAGGAGTCCTGGACGGCGGGTTGCGGGGGCCAGTCGGACGTATAGCCTTTCCGGTATTCCACTGTGGCGTGGCTGCCTACCCGGTCGCGTATGGCATCGATGGGCATCATTTCGTAGCGCGCCTTCACGTTGGAACTGCCGCCCCACTTGGTCAGCATGAAGTCGGCATTTTCGCCGACTACCAGTATTTTCCCATATTGTGCAGGATCCAGTGGCAGCAATGCCCCCTCGTTTTTCAGCAGCACGATGCCTTCTTCTTGTATGGCCCGTGCATCGGCGGCGTGCTGCGGGGAGTTGAGCGAGCCGAACGGACGTTGGCGGTTCATGTTCGTGCGGAAGCACAGCCGCAATACGCGCCTTGCCTTGTCATCCAGTTCGCGGGTGGTGAACCGCCCTTCCTTGATTGCTTGCAGGTAGGGGCGGGCCAGGTAGTAGTGGTCATAGGCGTTTGCCTCGCCGGACGACAGGCCGTCTGTGTAAGTGCCGAATTCCATGTCCAGCCCGTTGCGGACTGCCTGTTCCGTGTCTTCCGTACCGCCCCAGTCGGAAATGAACACCCCGTCGAATTGCCAGTCTTCTTTCAGAATTTTGTTGAGGTACTCGTTGTGGCAGGCAAACTGTCCTTTGTAGCGGTTGTATGCTCCCATGACGGCCCATGCCCCGCCTTCGATGACGGCTTTTTTGAAGGCGGGCAGGTATATCTCATGCAGGGCGCGGTCGGACACGATCACATTCACCTGGTGTCTGTCCGTCTCCTGGTTGTTCAGGGCGAAGTGCTTGACGCAGGCGGCCACGCCGTTGCTTTGTATGCCTTTGACGGCTTCGGATGCCAGGATGCCCGCCAGCAGAGGGTCTTCGCCCATGTACTCGAAGTTGCGCCCGCACATCGGATGCCTGTAAATGTTGATGCCGGGGGTGAGGGCGATGTCTTTGCCCCGATATCGGAATTCCTCGCCGATGGAGCGGCCATAGCGGTAGGCCAAGTTCCGGTTCCAAGTGGCGGCCAGCGACATCAGGGCGGGGTAGGCCGTGCAGGAGTCGTTGGTGTGTCCGGCCGTGTCCCAGCTGTCCCACATCAGCTCTTCGCGGACACCTTGCGGGCCGTCGGCCGCCCATATCTCCGGAATGCCAAGTCGGGGCACACCGGGCGAGCTGAATTTGGAATGAGCGTGAATCAATGCTATTTTCTCTTCGAGCGTCATCCGGGCGAGGGCATCGTCTATTCGTTCTTCCATGGGAAGGCTGTCGTTCAGATACGGAGGAACGGAGGCGGCAACCGGTGTGCCTGCTCCCGCCATCCAGTTGCATAATATTATTATGAATATGGACTGATAGGGTTTCATAAGCTTATTTGTTGAAGTTTATACCACATCAGTCATTAGACCATTCGGGGAATATCTTGGCAAGTCTGTAACTTGTGTCTATAGATTGAAACACAATAGATACAATAGTATCTCAGCTGCGACAAACAGGGAGGCAAGCGGGGACAGTCTTTCGGACTTTCCCCGAAGGTCACATAGACTGTCCGCCGCTATTGTGAACTGCGAGAGAATAGGCGAAGCCGCATCTCCCGATAAACTATCTTTGAACACAAGGGCTTGGGAAAACTATTGTGCCTATTGTGTTTCCCTATATGGATGTAATGTGCTTCGGCTGAGGCAAACTGCTCGACACAAAAGCAAAGTCATACAAAGTCTAATGACCGATTGGGGTTTATGTTGTCTATTCGAATACCGTGATTTCTCCCGGGAAATCGACTTGGAAGCCGGAGGTCACGTTGAGGTGGAGGTGCGTGATTTGGGGTTCGTCGGGAACGACTGTCAGCACGTTCCCGCTGCGTTGTGCCCGGCAGTTGTAGCAGCCGAGGGAGCCGTCCGGCCGTTCCACGACAAAGGCGTTGGTCAGCACGGCCTCGGCCATGAACTTGAACACTTCGTGCACGTCGTTGTCCGAGGAGACGATGGTTTGCCAGTCGGCCACCATCGGCACGTATTGTTCGCCGATGACGAAGTCGCAGTGCGGGTACATGTCGGGGTGCGGGCATCCGTAGCTCGGCTGGTCGGCGGTGAGGCCGGGCACGGGTTCGGATATTTGCCGGACGTGCACTTGCGGGTCAACGACGAACGCCCATCGCAGTTCGCCCGTGTCGAAGTCGAGCAGGGAGGCGAAGGAGGCCGCCGCGTCGAACGTGTCGCGCAACCAGCGTTCGTCGCCGGTGAGCAGGTAGGCGTAGTAGGTGGCATAGGCCCGCCAGGCACTCCAGCCGTGGGGCGAGGAGAGCATGTTGGGCTGCATGTGCACATCGTATTGCGCTTCCCAGAAGCGCAGGGTGCCGCCCCGCCGCCGTCCGTCTGGCACGCGGGTCTGGGTGAGGCATTCGTGCCCTTGGAGCAGTTTCAGCATGGCGCGGGTGTAGCGTTGGCGGTCGGCCTTGTCCGTGCTTCGCAACGCCATCGCCCCCATTTGCAGGGCGGAGCAGCTCACCATGCCGTCCTCGTAGGTTATCTCTCCTTCCGTGTTGAAATTGCCGTCCATGCGCACGAGGCGGTCGATGGCGCGGCGTGCCGAGGCTTCGTAACGCCGCGCCTTGCCCCGGCGGCCTGCCGCGTATTCCGCATCGGCCAGTTCGAGCAGGCTCTTGGCGGGGTAAATCACCGAAGTGTAGTCCGTGTGGCCGTTCATGTAGGCACCATCGGGGGCTTGCGAGCCGGAGATGAACCAGTCGGCCAGGCGTTCGGCACGTTCCAGGTCTGCCAGGTCGCCGTAGGCCTCGTAGCGGTCGGCCAGCATCCCGATGGTGGACGACACGTTTTGGATGCGCCAGGCGTAGTGATAAGGTTGCCCCGTGGCGGGGTCGAACAGTTGGCCGAGCAACCAGTCGAAACGTTGGCTGAGCGGTCGGTCGAGCGCACTGTCGGGGAAGTGGCGGGCGGCCAGAAAGGCGGTGTGGAAGCCGTACCAGCTTTCCACGTGCGAGGTGGCTTTCTGCGGGTAGCGCAGGACGGCCTTGCGGGCCAGTTCCAAGGCTTGCCGCCACGGATGCCGCACGTTGACCGTGCCGTGTGCCGACTGGTGCCCGTCTGTCAGCTCGATGGGATAGATGCCGGGGCGGTCGGCGGAGAAGGTCGCCACCCAGCAGTCGCCCTCCCGCCGCACGAGGCTCACGGGCTTGTCGCCGATGGTAAGCACCGGTTCATGCGCATAGGCCACCACCTCGATGGCTTGCCCCGGGGCGCACGAAGTCTGCTCCAGATGCAGCATGGGCACTCCGCCGAGGCGGTGCAGCTCGGCTTCCAACCGGTCGAGGGTGTCGAGGTCGATGATGCTGATGTGCCACGTGCGCCGTTCGCCGGGCAGCAGTTGCCAGGCGCAGGCGGGATGGTGTGCTGGTTGGGGCGGTGCGGCGAGCAGGTCGAGGTTGAGCGACTTGATGCGGTGCCCGTAGAACCAGTACGGGGCGGGTTCCTGGTATCCGAGGTTGTAATCCAGGCTCCACGAGGCCACCGGGTCGGTGCACACGAAGGCCTTGACCCGTCCTGAAGGTGCTTGCAGGTAGCCGTACCCATGCTGCGGCTCGCACACGGCGAGGGTGGGGAAGTACTTGTCGTTCCACTGCGGGAAACTGTCCATGTAGGTGTCGATGCCCAGCTTCAAGCCCGCCCGCAGGGGTTGGAACGGGGTGTGCCGTTTGTTGTGCAAGGTGACGGTGACGCATTCCACCGCTCCCTGCCGTTCCGACGACACGGTGCATGTTACCCCTTCGGCTTGGGGCGAGCAGGTGTCGGCCTCTTGCACGTAGAATGTGTGTTCGTGTCCGGTGGCCAGGCAGCTGACGGCTGCCGCCATGAATAACGATAACAAGATAGGTTTCATAAAGATTGTTTCAGATTTCAAATTCCAGATTCCAGATTTCAGATTCTTTCCCGCAGATTGCGCAGATTGGCGCAGATGCTTTTTGGGAGCTTTTTCCTTTCTACTTTTTCCTTTCTACTTTTTCCTTTTACCTCTGTTGTCTCCCGCAGATTGCGCAGATTGACGCAGAGAAGTGCGGATTTAGGGCGAAAGATTTTTCGTCCCTACGTCTCGTAGGGCGTTGCCCTACGCTGAACGCCACAAGGCCGTTGGCCTTGTCTCTTACCCCTTGCCTCTTGCTTCTTTTATTTACTTATTAAATTAAAAAAGTGCGGGACGCGCGTGGCATCCCGCACTTCGTGTGAGGGTGGGCATCAATATTCCGGGTTCTGTATCACTTGCCCGCGTCCTTCGTCGATGACCTCCTGCG
>CASFUX010000077.1 GCA_949297975.1 uncultured Bacteroidales bacterium | reverse complement strand
GACCACAAGTTCGTGACGGACTTCGAGTTTTATCTCCGTACCGTCAGCCGGTGCAACGAGAATACTACGGGCAAGTTCATGCAGATATTCCGCAAGATAGTCCTCATCGCCCAAAACCCCCGGGGTGGACATGGAAACATGGGATAAACCCGAAGCGAAAGCACAAGCGATAAATGAACTCAAACGCAGAGGCTACCAGCCGAAGCCGCTGAGAAGAGTCCACATCAAGAAGAGTAATGGCAAACTGCGACCGTTGGGAATACCGACGATGAAAGACAGAGCCATGCAAGCACTCTACCTCATGGCATTGGAACCCGTGTCGGAAACAACAGCCGACACACGTTCATACGGTTTCCGCAAGGAACGTCGCTGTATGGATGCGGTAATGCAATGCCATAACATTCTCCGAAAAGGCTATTCTCCCGAATGGATTTTGGAGGGTGACATCAAAGGGTGCTTCGACCATATCAGCCACGAATGGCTGCTTGCCAACATCCCTATGGACAAGGCAATACTCCGAAAATGGCTGAAATGCGGCTATGTCTTCAACAAACAGATGTTCCCGACAGAGGAGGGAACGCCACAAGGTGGCATTATCTCTCCCACACTTGCCAATATGACATTGGACGGATTGCAGAAAGTCCTTGCAGAGAAATATAAGCGAGTTAGAATCAAAGGCAAGTTATATTCGCCAATGGTGAATCTTGTCCGCTATGCTGATGACTTTATAATTACCTGCGAGAACCGTGAAACACTTGAAAAGGAAATCAAACCATTGGTAGCCGACTTTATGTCTGAAAGAGGTCTGACCCTATCGGAAGAAAAGACGGTGATAACCAACATTCGTGACGGTTTCGATTTTCTCGGGTTCAATATCCGCAAATACGGCAATGAAATATTGACCAAGCCGACCAAGAAAGCCGAAAAACGTTTTATGGAAAATATCCGTAAGGTGACAAAAGGCCATAAAGGTTGTAAGCAGGAGTCGTTAATCAGGATGTTGAACGCTAAAATCCGAGGATGGGGAGCATATTATCAGCATGGGGCGACACGTGATTCATTTCACAGAATCGACCATCAGATATTTCTCGCCTTGTGGCAGTGGGCTAAACGCCGTCACTCCAAGAAGGGGAAACGGTGGATAAAAGACCGCTATTGGCACAATATCCGAGGGAACAGTTGGACTTTCGCCGCTAAGTTCAAGAAATCAAACGGCAAAGAAGACCAACTCACCTTGTTGAAACTGGCGTCTTCATTCCCTTTCCTGCAATATACGCAGATAAAAGGGGACATGAATCCGTTTGATGCGGACTGCCGCCTGTACTTCAATAAAAGAATGAAGTCAAAAATGCTTGTGACGCTGAAAGGACGTAAATCCCTGCTTTACCTATGGGAAAAGCAAGGGCGGAAATGTCCGATATGTGGTGAACCGATTGACACGCATAAAGCATGGAATGTAATGCCGACCGTACAAGGCGGGCGGAAATGCAATCTGTTGGTTCATGATGAATGTTTCAAATTATCCCGTAAAAACAATGGAAACAAGAAGTAGGATGAGCCGGTCTCTGCACACGAACAGAGACTTTGAAAAGCTTGAGCCGTATGAGGGGAAACCCTCACGTACGGTTCTGAGGGGGGAAGAGGGCAGTAATGCCCTTGACCTACCCGATCGACCGTCCGACCTCGCCCAACGTGACGGACGGGCGGTCAGAAAGGGCAATGAGATTGCCAAGCTGTACGCCGACAACAAGGTGGACGTGATAATTTATGCCGTGGAGAAGTCGCTGGACTCGTACAAGTTCAACCTGCTGCACTGCAAGCAGACGTTCCTCAGCCAGCTCAAAAGCGGCGCGATGGGCGCACGAACCATCGACGAGGGGGCGATGGACGAGAAGTCGGGCATGAACTTCTCGGAATACATGGCGATACTGTCGGGCAACACGGACTTGCTGGACAAGGCGAAGCTCGAAAAGAAGATAGCCTCGCTGGAAGGTGAACGCAAGTCGTTCCACAGGGGCAAGCGCGATTCGGAGTGGAAATTGGAGGGCAAGACTAAAGAGCTGAATGATAACAAAGCCATTATCGCCGCCATGACGGAGGACTGGGAGAAGTTCACTGCCGCAGCCAAAACCGACAAGGAGGGAAACAGGCTTAACCTGATAAAAATTGACGAAGTGGCTTCCGCCGACGAGAAAGCCATCGGCAAGAAGTTGCAGGAGATAGCCAAGAACGCCACGACGGGCGGGCAGTACCTGCAAATAGGCGAATTGTATGGCTTCCCCATCAAGGTGGTCAGCGAGCGGATGATTTGCGACGGGCGCGAGACCCTCGACAACCGCTTTGTCATCGAGGGGCATTATAAGTACAAGTATAACAACGGCCATCTGGCTATGGCGGACACCCATG
>CASFUX010000076.1 GCA_949297975.1 uncultured Bacteroidales bacterium | reverse complement strand
GCGGAGTATTCGGCGTTTGTCACAGGTGCATAACCGATGTAGGCATCCTGTTCAGGCGCACCGTGCAGCACCAGCCAAGCATCGTTGGGATTGTCATCTGTCCGTGGGTCTATCAGTCTTAGGAACTGCTGTTCCAGCCGGATGTCACGGTTCTCCACCATCTCGTCCACAATCTCCTGCATTTCTTCCACAAGGTCGGGCGTCAACGCTTCCCTTTCCAATTCGCGCAGCTTGGATTTCTTCCGTGCGACAACCTTGTCATAGCGGATGCCCATCTGTTCCATCAACGCTTGCTTGTTCTCTTCGGTGGGGTTCTGCTGGTATTGGCGTAGCAGGGCGGTGGTCGTGGCATCCAGTTCCGGGCGTTCCTCTTCCACGAGCGGAGCGTCAGGATCGTCAAACACCAGTTCGCTTTCCACCAGGTCGGTGGGGGTGATGTAGGAGGCGCGTTCTACCGTCTGATGCACACCGAAATAATCGGCGACCAGTCCGTCTTTGTAGATGGACAGTCTGTAGCCCCCCGTAAAGGTCGCACGGCAAGGTGGAAATGTAATAGTCTTGGCCGGGCGTGAAGCCGGATGCGTCGGGAGCATGGAACGTCATCAGGTAGCTGGTGGTGGCCATTTCGCCGACAACGGGTAACCCCTGTTCGTCCCATTTGAGCTTGACGGTGCCGGACAAGGCGTAGCCATCGACGCTTTCCAACTCCACGTGGGTCACGCCGGACAGTTGGAAATTCAACCTGATACCACTGCAAGGGGTGTGGAAATCCAGCATATCGGTGACAGTGCGGGCCACGGACACGGCAGCCCCTTCATCGTATCCGTCAGCCCCGGCCGTCTGCTCGGTTGGGATGGTCAGCGTTGCAGGGTCGGAAGCGGTCGGGCTGCTTGCTGGGTACACGCCATACAGCGGGTTGTCTTGGGTGAACGCACCTTCAATCGTGCCCGATAGGGGCGAAAGGCTGCCCGCCTCCAATGCTTTCACAAGGGTTGCCTGCCCGCCGTGTACCAGTATGATGGCATCGCCCGCTTCCCACTTGGCATGAAGCCCGTCGGAGATGATGGCAGTGAGGTCGCCTGCTCCCGAGGCAGGCTCTCTACTGTCGTATTCGTTCGTGCACGAGGCCAAGGCAAGACATGCCCAGCCACAGATGATGATTTTATTTTTCATTTTGCGTAGCTTTATGTTTCCGTCTTTCGGCTGCCGCTTCTTCCAGCAATTGCTTGTAAAGCACTTGCTGGTCGGCGGTCAGGGTGGCCGTGATGTCCGTTATCAGTTTTTCCATCGCCTCTTTGCGCTTGTCCTGGGGATATTTTTGTTTGTAGAAGTCCGCGTACAGGTTGCGTATCTGAGTTTTCTGATTGTCGGTGAGCGAGAGCTTTTCATCCAACTTTTGGATGCGTTGCTCGGTGCGCTGTTGCGGTGTCATGTGTGGATGGTTGTTTTCTTGTGCCGGAATGGCTTGAATCATGGATGCGGCTATCAGTGTAGCCAGGATGAACTTGTTCATTATAATATTATTTATGGATGATTTCTTTTAGTGTTTTCTCTGTTTGTCTTGGGCGTGCCGGGAGAGGCGGTCCATCATTTGCCGCTCCAGTTCGTACATGCGCTGGATTTGCTGCTGCGTCAGGAACTCGCTGTAGATGCCATAATATTGCTGCCGCAAGTCCAGTATCTTTTGGCTGTGGGCGAAGCGGTCTTTCAACGCTTGTTCCGTTTCTTTATCGGTCATTTGGCGGTGTGGCTGTTTCGGACGCGGGCCGAGTGCCCAAATGTCCCGTTGGAACTGGCAGAACGTGTCGATGAAGCGTTGGCTTGTCGCATCGTCCAACGCCATTTCCTTGGCGATATGCTTGGCCTGCACCTCGGCCAGCTGCTCGCGGGTGAGGCGTTGTCTGTGGCTTTGTGCCGAGACCGTGCTGCTGAAAGTTGTCAGCGTGACGGCCAACAGCCATAATCTGATAATACCTTTCATTGTCGTTCGTTTTTATTGGTTTATAAATATATCTTCTTGATACACGGCCAGCATGTAGGCCTGGTCGTCTTCCGTGAGGTTGGCAAATGCCCGCTCTACACGCGAGAAACTGTCGGTTTGGAAGGGATTGAGCACAAGCAGCAAGGCGATGCTTGCGGCTACAGCCATAGCTCCGGCGAAAACACGCAAACGGAATGTCGTGCGCTTGTGCGTTTGGGGAAGTTCGTGCTGAACCTCTTTCCACACATTGGCCTCCATTTCATCCAGGAAACCTTCCGGTGTCTTGTAAGGCATGCGTTTTCCCATGCTGTTGAAATCGAATTTCTTATCCATCTTCTTTTTTATTAAATGGTAGAGTTCATGTACTTGATTATTTTCTCTTTGGCGATATGGTAGTTGGCTTTCACGTTGGCGGCCGTGGAGTGCGTGATGACAGCTATCTCGTCGTATCCCAGTTCGTCGTAGTAGCGCAGGTTGAACGCCAGCTGCTGCTTGGTGGGCAGCGAGAGGATGGCTTTTTGGAATTTCACTGCCTCCAGGTCGCCGTAGTCCACGTACTCGTCGGTCATCAGGCTGCTTGTCCCGGCTTCGGGGTCATCCAAAGAAAGCCGCTCGTCCTTCCTGCGTTCCAATGCACGCAGGGCCTCATGGGTGGCAATCCGGTAAATCCAGGCACCGAACGGGCAATCTCCCTTAAACTGACGGAAAGAACGGAATATGCGGACAAACGTCTCCTGGGCGGCATCCTGCGCGTCGTCGTGCGACACGACCAACCGACGGATGTGCCAATATACAGTCTCCTTGTATTTCGCCATCAAGAGCCGGAAACCGCTTTCGGCATCCCGCTTGAGGACTGAGAGTATGTCCGCGTCATTCCGTGCTGCCATAAGGGGACGGTTCGGCCATGGCCAAACATGCTTCAAAGGTTGTACAATCCTTGCTTTGCTTTGTGGCGGGTTGCTCCGCGACAATCACTATCCTGTGGCGGTGCGGATGGTGGCGGTGCGGGCGGCGGTGCGGCGGGTAGTGGTGCACCGTGCCACACGAGCCGAACAACAGGGTCAGGCCGAACAGGGTCGTTAGAACCGCGCTTTGTTTTCTTGTCTGTTTCATCATTTTCAAATGTTTATGTTAAGAGGTTATTGTAATACCTGGAGGAAAGTCGTCCCTTTCCCGGCATGAAGTGTTGCATCCGGCAGCATGAGGTTCTCGTTCCACGGCTGTGGAACACCTGTATCACGGCTGTGACACACCTGTTCCACAGCCGTGATACAGGTGTCTCACAGCTGTGAGACGATTACTTTCCCAGCATTCATGCACGACTTCATGCTTGCGCGTTCATGATGAACTGCTACTTATATGACCCGGCAAAGAGGCAAAAGTAAAATCCGGGAGGTGATTTTGGTTGATTTCCGGCTGTTGTTCCACATATTTAGCTTACTTTTGTGGTCGGTTCTTCATATTTCCTACACGACATGACCCAATTAAGCGTCAACATCAACAAGGTGGCCACCTTGCGCAACGCCCGGGGCGGCAATGTCCCCAACGTGGTGCAGGTGGCGTTGGACTGCGAACGCTTCGGCGCGGAGGGCATCACGGTGCATCCCCGGCCCGATGAACGGCACATCCGCTATGCCGACGTGTACGCGCTGCGTCCCGTGCTCACCACCGAGTTCAACATCGAGGGCTATCCCTCCGAATCGTTTGTCAAACTCGTCACCACGGTGAAGCCTGCCCAGGTGACCCTCGTGCCCGACCCGCCCGATGCGCTGACCTCCAATGCCGGGTGGGACACGGTGAAGCACCTGGACTTCCTTGCCCGCATGGTGGACACGTTCCATGAACAGGGCATCCGCGTCTCCATCTTCGTGGACACGAACTTGAAGCACCTGGAATATGCCAAGCGGTGCGGCACCGACCGGGTGGAACTGTACACCGAACCGTATGCCTCGCATTATGCGGACGACCGGGAACGGGCCATCGCCCCGTTCGTGCAGGCGGCGCAACTGGCCCGCGACCTGGGGCTGGGACTGAATGCCGGGCACGACCTGAACCTGGACAACCTCGCTTATCTGCACAGTCGCATCCCGTGGCTGGACGAAGTGTCTATCGGCCACGCCCTCATCTCCGATGCCCTCTATTTCGGTCTCGCGGACACAATAAAAAGGTATCGGGAACAGTTAGGTAAATAAGGCCTCCCCAAGCCCCTCCCGAGGAGGGGATGTTCGTGGCTGAAAGGGAAAAGGGGAAAGAGGAGAGGGAAAACGTTCAAGGCCAACGGCCTTGTGGCTTTCAGCGTAGGGCATCGCCCTACGGGCAAGGGCGAGAGGCGAGGAGTAAGAAATCTGCGCTATCTGCGGGAAACAACAGAGGTGAAAGGGAAAAGTAGAAAGGTGAAAGGCTTATCTGCGTTAATCCGTTTTGTCCGTGTTATCCGTGTGCTAATCTGAAATCTGGAATTTGAAATCTGAAATAATATAAAGATGAACTTAATGCTTATTTTACAAGTCGTGACCGAAACGGTAACGGAAGCGGTGGAACAACCCACCATGAACCTGTGGACGATGGCCACGTATGGCGGCCCTATCATGATTGTGCTGGCTCTGATGCTGGCATTCGGCGTATATCTGTTTATCGAGCGCATGGTGACGCTGAAGCAGGCTTCGAAGGAGGACAGCACCTTCATGAACCGCATCAAGGACTATATTTATGAAGGCAAGATAGAGTCGGCGGTCAAGCTGTGCCGCGAGGTGAACACGCCCTCGTCGCGCATGATCGAGAAGGGCATCAGCCGCCTGGGCCGTCCCATGAACGATGTGCTGGTGGCGATAGAAAACGTGGGCAACCTGGAAGTGGCCCAGTTGGAAAAAGGGATGGTCATCATGGCCTCCATCTCCGGCGGTGCGCCGATGCTCGGTTTCCTCGGCACGGTGACGGGCATGGTGCAGACCTTTTACGACATGTCCATCAACAACAGCGGCGTGATACTGCTGAGCGACCTCTCCAGCGGCATGTACCAGGCCATGGTGACCACCATCGGCGGGCTGATAGTCGGCATCCTGGCCTACTTCGCCTACAACTACATGGTGTCGCGCGTGGACTCGGTGGTGCGCAACCTCGAATCGAAGACCATGGAGTTCATGGACATCCTGAACGAACCAGCGAAATAGGATTTGCGCTTCGCGCGGGATTAGGCTTCGCCGAGATTAGCTAAAACTGAGATTTGCGCTTCGCGCGAAATTGGCTAAAGCTGAGATTAGGCTTACGCCGGGATTAGTGGTTGGTCTAATCTCGCTCGCGCAGCGAGCTAATCTCCAATCTCACGAGCGTAGCGAGTAAATCTCGCGAACACAGTGAGCAAATCCCGCGAGCGCAGCGAGCAAATATCTTACGACTGAAAGGAGTAAAAAAGAATGGCTTTAAAAAGAAGGAATAAAATAGAGGCGGGTTTCTCCATGTCGTCCATGACGGACATCATTTTCCTGCTGTTGCTTTTCTTCGTGATGGCATCTACCATGTCGTCGCCCAACGACATCAAAATCAACCTGCCGCAGAGCCGGGCGAATACCTCGACCAAGTCGGTCGTGGCCAAGGTGTCCATCGACGAGCAGGGCAACTATTTCGTGGCCCGGGGCAATGCCCGGCCGGAACAAGTGCCGCCCGAATTGCTGGAAAACTACATCATGGACCTCGTGGCGCAGGACAGCACCACCTACATCGCCCTCCATGCCGACCAGGACATCGCTTACAAGGAAGTGGTGAGGGTGCTCGACATTGCCAACCAACATAAGTTGAAACTGGTCATCGCCACCAAAACGGCCAAGTGATGAACGTGAAGAAATCGGACATATACGGCATCGTCGGTTCCGCCCTCTTTTGCGGCGTGGTCGCGCTGTTGCTCCTGCTGATAGCCATGCCGGGGCGTCCCACTCCCGAGGACGAGGGCATCGTGGTCAGCTTCGGCAATTCCTTCGAAGGCGGGGGGCAGCAGGTGGCGGATGCCGTGCCCGTTCCCCAACCCCAGCCGGAAGCTCCCCCGCCCGCAGCCCCTCAGCCCGAACCGCAGCAGGAGGAAGAGGTCTTGACCCAGGAAACGCCCTCCGTGGCATTGCCGGAACAAGCGGACAAGGAGGCAGAGGAAGCCGCCCGCCTGGCCGAGGAACAGCGGTTGCGCGAGGAGGAAGAAGCTCGCTTGGCCGAAGAACGCCGCATAGCCGAGCAGAAACGTCAGCAGGAAGCCATCGAGCGGGCGCAGGCCATGGGCAGCGTGTTCGGGCAGACGGTGACCCCCGAGGGCAGCGGCACGGGCGAAGGCGATGCCCGGCAAGGCAACCCCGTGGGGCAAGGTTCGTCCGAGGGACACTCCTGGTCGCTCGACGGACGGGCATTGGTGGGCAAGTTGATTGACCCGCTCTACGAGGTCAATGTAGAAGGGCGCGTCACCGTCAGCATCCGGGTGGACGAGAGCGGTAACGTGGTAGGTGTCTCCATCGGGCGACCTACCGACATCTCCGATGCCGCCATCCAACGCGCCGCCCTCGATGCCGCCCGCAAAGCCAAGTTCTCCGTCGGTGACAACGTGGCGGTGGGCACCATCACCTACCATTTCAAGCTGAAGTAAGTTCTTAGCACACGGATAACACGGATAATACGGATTTGCACGGATTGTCATCTGCGTCAATCTGCGGGAGTATCTTCGTCTCAATCTGTGTAAATCCGTATTATCCGTGTTATCTGTGTGCTCATTCATCCAAACAATAACCGATATGAAAAAAGCTCTTATCTTTTTAGTGGACGGCTTTGAGGAAATCGAAGCCTTGGGTACGGCCGACATTCTCCGCCGGGGGAAGGTGGGCGTTACCACCGTGTCCGTCACGGGCAAGCGCGAGGTGACGGGCAGCCACCACGTGCCGGTCGTGGCCGATGCGCTGATTGAGGATGTGGATTTCAACGTGGACATGCTCGTCCTGCCGGGGGGCACCACGGCGTTGAACGATTGCGAAGCGTTGAAAAAGCAGTTGGTAGCTTTTGCGGAAGCGGGCAAGGACGTGGCCGCTATCTGCGCCGCCCCCATGGTGCTGGGCGGGCTGGGGTTGCTCCGGGGAAAACGAGCCACGGCTTATCCCGGCTTCGAGCAATACCTCGACGGGGCGGACTTCACCCCCGAAGCCGTGGTGACCGACGGCCACGTCATCACAGGCCGTGGCCCCGGGCTGACGTTCGCCTTTGCCCTCGCCTTGCTGGAACGCCTGCAAGGCAAGCAAGCCGCCGATGAGGTGGCTGCGCAGATGCTGCTGCAGTAACCATTTAGCACACGGAACACACGGATTAGATGGATTTGCACGGATATGTTACCTTGAGCGGCATGGCTCGCCAACAGTGTTCCTATCCGGGATTATTCGGCTAATCCGTGTGTTCCGTGTTTATGCCTATTCCGGCAATCACCAGGTGCCGTGCTGTATTCTGTGGTCTATGTCGATGCTTACCTCTTTCCGGGCGTGTCGTGGATAAGTGCTGCCACTTGCTCCGCCAGTTCTTCGTCGGTGCCTTGCAGGGTGTAGGCGGCCTGGGTGTAGAACGGTTCGCGGCGGGCGAGGCTCTCGGTGACGAAGTGGAGCAGTTCCTCGTCGCTTTTGCCTGCCACGAGGGGGCGGGAGTCTTGCGAGGACAGCTGGATGCGCAGCTTCAAGTCGGGCGGCGAAAAGCGGAGGTAAACGGTCGTGCCAGCACGGTTCATTCGCTCCATGTTGTCGAAAAAGCACGGCACGCCCCCGCCGGTAGCTACTATTATATTATGGTCGATGCGGCACACCTCGTCCAGGCATTCGCGCTCTAGGCGGCGGAAAGCCTCTTCGCCCCGCTCGGCAAAGATGGCGGACACGGAACGGCCTTCGCGCAACTCTATCCGTTCGTCCAGGTCGATGAACGCCCAGCCTGTGCGCCGGGCCACCTCGCGCCCGATGGTGGTCTTACCCGAGGCCATGAAGCCGATGAGGAATATTTTCATGTTGGTTACGTTATGAGCTACAAGCTACGAGCTACGGGCTACAAGTGCCGTGCGGTTGGAGGGTGGGTGAACTGCCCGCTGCCCGCTACTTGTAGCTTGTAGCTTGTGGCTCGTAGCTGAATTATTTTCTCCCGAAGTCGGCGGGTATTTCGCCCCAGTGGTCGGTGTCCCAGCAGCGTACTTCGTTGGGGTAGTCGTTGTCGCGCAGCCAACGTTCGGCCCGCTCTATCAGGTCGAAGAGGGCGGCGTTGCGCGGAGTGCGTTCCAATTTGGTCTTGGCTTTCTTCTCGCGCACCCAAGCCCGGGCGGTGCGGCTGTCCGAGTACACGGGCAGGGTACTGCCCTGTTGTTTCAGCAAGGCCAGTCCGTGCACCAGGGCCAGGAACTCGCCGACGTTGTTGGTGGCATCCTCGAACGGGCCTTGGTGGAACACGCGTTGCCCCGTGCGGGTGTACACGCCCTGGTACTCCATCAGGCCTGGGTTGCCGCTGCACGCCGCGTCCACGGAGAGGCTTTCGAGGGCTTCGGCGGGCACGACGGTCTTCTGCGTGGCGACCTCCCGCTCCTTGGCACGCTTGCCGATGTAGTCCCAGCAGGATGACAGCATGGCCTTCCGGGCTTCTTCCCGGGTGCCGAACCCCTTGTACAACGCCCCTGCATAGCCGTGCACCTGTTGCTTGCACGCCTCCCATGAGTCGTAGATGCCGGGGTTCTTGCCCTCCCACACCACGAAATATTTCTGCTTGCTTTTGCCCACGGTTTTCTTATGTCGTTAAAAAAATGTACTTTTGCCGACGGTTTCGTTGTCGCCCCTGTAGTTCAACGGATAGAACGGAAGTTTCCTAAACTTTAAATATGGGTTCGATTCCCGTCGGGGGTACAAAATACGGGGTTTAAATGGTTGATTTTTAAATGTGTTTGTTTTGTTGGGTATAAATAGGGTATAAACAAACGACAACACCCCTCCCTTTTCCGTGCCAAAAGTACGGATAAAAAATAAGACTGCATCGGGCTTGATTGATAAATCGACTTGCCCTCCCCTATAAATCCTTTGCCACCTCGCCACCTGTCGGCATCTTTCCATCGCCCCGCTGTAGGTAATTCCTTTTCATGTGCGTTTGCTTTTTTTGTGTGATTGTATTGCTGCGGTAAGACCGCCAACGGCGGAACGCCACCGCCTCCCCGTCATACACCACCTCCGTTAGGTTGTCTTGAAAAGGTGGATTATCCATGGAATGCAGGCAAGGCGGAAGTCCCGTTTTAAGGCGTTTCCCTGTTTTTGCGGGCAATCCCACGCAAAGAGGGGCAAAAGTCCGACAGCGGGCAAATAAGTAGGGTCTCGTGGCGTTTTGCGTGTGTTGCAGGTGCGACCTCGTGCAAACCTCGTGGGCGACCTCGTCAGATTTTGACAAGGTACACGCACGCACGTTGTGACTTCTACAAATTCACGCACACGCACGTAGAGATGTAGTGAAATTCCCCCTTTTCATACAATCCGATTTCTCCGATTTTTGCCTACCTCCCTTGAAAGTGGCTGTGTGAAATCGCAACCTTGCCATGAATAGCCATTGAAAGCCTCGTGCGGGTGATTGATGGTGTGTTTGGGTGGAAAACAATGGTGTCGTATGAATGTCGGTTGAGGATTGAAAGAAAAGAGGTGGAAACAAGGTGGGTGATGTTACAAATTTTGTGTACAATTGCCACTTAACTATATTAGCACTTTCAGTTTTCATAGCTTCATCTTTTTTCTTTCAAAATCTGCCTTACCTCCCCGTCCAACTCCCTTGCCAAATCATCCCCCTCTGTGCCGTATGCTTTGGCTTTTAGCTGGCGTAATTTCTGTTTGGCTCGATACACGGCAATCCTGTCGGCTTTACTTCCTTTCTTGACCATTCCAAACAGCATGTCAATTTCTTCTTGTGATAGCCTGCTGATGGCATAGCCGTTGATAAAGTCCGATATGTCGCCCGCTGTTTTTATGTTCTTAACCGCTCCCATGTCTGTATCTTTTTGCTTCCGTATGTTGAAATAATTATCGCCCCAATGTTGTACGACTTTGTGGTAAAAATGTTCGTTGTAAAGCATCGCCCCTATAACCGCGGTTTCTTTTAGCTGTTGTGGCAATCGGCTTAACCAGCGCATTTCATACCGCAACAGATTGCGACCTGCGTACACATCGGGCATTACTCCCTCCCTGCCGTCCACCTCCTTGCTTTTGTCGTAGAATATCATTGTCCGTGCCTTACGCTCGCCTTGGTTGTTGTAATAAAGTGAGCTTCCGCACGGCTTCCTGTTCATTCTCGGGCAATCGCCCAATACAGCAAAATACGCTTGCGGGTGGTGGCGCATCATAAAGTTTGCAGCAACGTCCATGCGGGTAACATGCGCTGTCCCCAGGTTCATTCCCATATCATCCGACAACTTTTCCATTGCCTCCTTGGTGTCCTTGCGGGTCAGCGTATAGGTGTTGTCGGGCAAGTAGTATTTGGCAAGGCTGCCCAGCACATGCACTGCCGCCGCTGAGGCTATCACGTGCATGTTGCCCACGTTGCCCGATAACTTGGTTTCCCCCGTGGAATGGTTCAGTGTCTCGGTAACATTAGCCAAACGGTGTGAGAGTTGGGCAACCCCGTCCAACCCCACACCGTCTAACCTTAACCCTATCGTGTCGTACATCGTAAAGAAGTTCTATGTACAATCACAATCATTCAAATAGCGTGCGTTCAGCACTGACCGCCTGCCTGCGCATATCGTTCAATATGTCGTCAAACTCGCCAAAGTAGAGTTGCTTGCGGTATGCGTCAATGAAACGCAACCCATCTTCCAACACCAGCACCTCCAGCCGTTCCCTGTCGTCAGAGAACAGGAACAGAAAGCCGTCTTTCCGCTGCTCGTACATCGGGTTAGGCATTCCGCTTCTAAGTTTCTCCTTGTCGTAAGGTTCACCACTCGCCACGCTGGTCAGCCTGCCCTCATCCGTGTAAAACCTTACCCCACTGAAATTGACCGACCCCATTTTTGCGGGGTTGCATTGCAGGTAGTAGTCGGGTGCTGTCCCTCCCTGCTGGCGGTTGCGGTTCTTGTCTGATGGAACAAGGTTGAAATATACTTTTCCGTCCCTCGTCTTTAGCTTATCCAACGCTGGCCAATAACCAGCCATCGCCACCAAATCATACCGTGGGTGCTTGCGGGGTTCTACCGTGCCGTTCCGCTTAACCGTCTTTAGCTCCTGCAACTGCTCAAAGTGCAGGTAAGCTGCAAACTTCGCCGCATTCATCTCGCACCTCCTTTCATGCAATACGCCTGCGCCCGCTGGCTTATCTCATCATGCGTGGAAACTCGATTGCCCTGCAACCATTGCTCCAGCTCGTGCCGATTGAAATAACACATCTTGCCCATCGGCTTGTAATGCGGTATCTGCTGGCGCATCGTCAGTTTGTAAAGGTAGCTTTTGGAAATGCCCATGTAGCGTGAGGCTTCATCGCTCGTCAAAACCTCCTTGCTTGTGAAAATCACATTGTCCGTCACCATGTCGGCGACCTGCTTTAATTCTTGTCCCATGTTTATACTTTTATGGGGTGAAACAATCGGCGCATCGCTTGCACGTCTGTAAACCATGCGCCGTGATAACTCACTATTGCAATAGTATGGGCAAAGGTATGGGGTAAGGGAAAAGAAAAACCCCTACGTAGGGGTTACTGTAGTCACTACGTAGGGGTTTAAATTATAATAAATAAGGTTGTTATTTGAATTTATATGCTGACTTCGCTACAACTTCTTTTGGGAATAATGCTTTTATTTCATCTGCTTTCTGCTTTTTCCCCTCAAATTCCCTTACTTGTCGTAAATTGGGATAATCAAATAATCTTCCAAAGGCATTCCACGGCTTATCTAATCCTAATTCTATTCCAGCATACAATGCAAACATCTTTTGTTGTGCCCTCGTCATTTTGCCTTTTATTGGTTTATAGTTGTTATCCAAAAATCCTGCATCTATGGCTCGTCTAAGTATCTCCTGTGCCTTTGCTGAGGTGAATACATCGTTGCTTTCTGATGGTGGCTTTACCTCGGTTGCATAGCCCAACTCTTTCCGCAATATATCTTCTATGTAACGAAGTCGCCAATAGTCGCCACATTCATAGCATTCTTTGCCAATATCGTTGTTTATGTAACGATTAAAATCCACCCACATAGCAAATGTCATGTGTCGCTCAAAGCCCCATGTCTTGCGGAATAAGTACTCACACATTTCAACCACGTTTAAGGTGTTGTAATTTTCATCATTCCCTTCAACTGATTGGGCTTCAAAGAAAGTTTGCAATCCCCAACCGCAAAACTCAGGTTTTTCTGTAGCCTGTGAGCGTGTTATTGCCGACAAATGCCCCAACAATTCTGTGGAATTTATAATCCTTTCCATATTCTTTTGTCTTGCCTTATACTTATTGTATAAGATTTTCTTTTCACAAAGGTAGATGGTGCTTTTTTAAGTACCTAAATGTTGGGAGTGAATTCAACATGAAAAACGGCTCAAAAAGCCCGTGTTTCTCTTGTATTCTTTTGATTGTTCAATAGATATAATACTTGGCAAATTTTCTCGTTTTGCTTGGAAAATCGGGTGAAAATTTTCCTGTTGGCTTCATTATAGGCGACCGATATTCTTGCGCAAAATGGCGGGGTGGGGTATAAGAAATGCGCAAGCAAGCCGATAGTCGGCAAGCCTGCGCATCATGCTTGGTTCGTGGTGAGCGGTTCGTCAAATCATGTCCGCATCTATGGCTGGCAAGCTGTTCAAGGCTTCTTCTTTGAGGCTGTCAATGGCACGTGTGTACTTTTCCGTGTGGGTCAGCCCGCTGTGTCCTAAGAGGCTGGCAACGGTCTTGATGTTTGCTCCATTGTTGAGAATATTCACGGCAAAGGAGTGGCGGGCGCAGTGCCAACTGATGTGCTTTTCAATACCAGCAAGCTTTGTCCACTTGCCTAATGTCTTTAAGCACGTCTCGTAAGTCGGCAATGGAAAGATAAGGGCATTGCGGTTTCCTGCCTCACCTATCAACTTTAGCAACGTATCGTTCAGCTTGATTACAACACCGCTGCTTGCGCTGTGTCCCTTGGTCTTGCTTTGCTCAAACGACAATAGTCTGTTAGAGAAGTCCACGTTAGCAAACGTGAGGTCTTTCACATCGCAAAACCTCAGCCCGCAATAACAGCAAAAGAGGAATGCCCGCCTTATATCGGGGTTCTCGTGTTCGTAATGGGTTGTGGCAAGGCGCATCACCTCATCGGGCGATAACACCGCTTTCCTCAACTGCTGGTCATCTACTCTTATGGAAATGCCTTTGCAGGGGTCTTTCAACATAACGTCATGTTCTACTGCATAAAGAATAACTTTTCTAAACCGCTTGAATATGCTTTTTGCCCCCTCGCCCCTGCTGCGGCTCTGTAGGTACTCGGCAAAGTCGGCCATCATGTCCTTGGTAATCTGATTAGGCTTAATCTTGTTGGCAAACCGATTGTATTCTTCCGTGTCCTTTAGAAAATCCTTAAATCGCCTTAGAGCCAATTCAAGCATCCTAACGTCTTTCTTGGTGTATTGGGCAATATAGTCTTGGAAATAGTCAAGAAAATTTATGTCCTGTTTCTTTTTGAGCCTGTAGCCGTCAATACTTTCTTGCAGTTCCTGCCCTTTTTCAAAACGTATATTCTTGGCAAGTTCCAATGTTTCTTTGTTGTATTGACGTTCTAACGGTGTCCTTGGTGCTTGCCATAGGTAGAGGTGCAGATATTCACGTCTGTTTATTACCCGCTTGTATTCTTTGCCGTTTTTGCTCGTGGTTGTCTCAAAGCCTAAGTAGTAATCCAAAAACAAGCTTTCTCGACCATCGCTCAGCACCTTTGCGCCTAATTTGGGGTTGTCGGTGCTGTCGGTGCTTATGATATACGTGTTGTCGGCTCTGAAATTTTTCCGTGCTGCCATATCTTTGCTGTTTCTTTGTTTCCTTTGGTTGCAAAGATACGCATTTTTTCAATGTCGGGTATAAACCAGGTATAAACAGACGACAAAATAAAGGTTTTTTTATGCAATTATTGGAAAATATGCAATTGTTTAAATATTTGATTTTCTTTCTTTTATTTTCTTTTTGTATAATAATGGAATATACTGGTTATACCCGTCGGGGGTACAAAGGTAAGGAAAAAAGCCGTGGACTTGTCCTAAGTCCACGGCTTTTCGACTTTTACATGGCGAGGTGTGTCTGTCAATTGTTGGCTGTTAGCTACTGACTCTTAGCTTAAAAACTCTGCAAGAACTCGGTCAGGTTCACGTCGCGGCTTAGGTTCAGTTTCTTGCGGAGGCGGTAGCGGCTCATTTCCACGCTGCGGAACGACATGTTGAGCAGCGGGGCGATGTCTTTCGAACTAAGCCCCATTTTCAGGTAGGCGCACAGTTTCTTGTCGTTCACGGTCAGGGCGGAGTATTCCGTGCCCAGGCGTTTCAGGTAATTCTCGTACACGATGTCGAAGTTCGTTTCGAACTTTTTCCAGTTGTCGTCCCGCTCGATGTTCTTCTTGATGTCTTCCTGCACTTGTTCGATGTGTTTCAGCACTTCGTCCGGGTGTTTTTCGGCGCGGATGGCATCGGCCATTCTGACTAGGTTATCGTTGATGTCGAGCAGTATTTCGTTCTTGCGGATGACGTTCATGGTGGAGTTGGCCAGGTCGCGCGACTTGTGGCGCAGTTCGTATTGCAGCTTCTGGTTTTTCAGGTTGATGATTTCCTGTTGCTGTTTTTTCTTTTCTTCCAGGAAACGCATTTCCTGTTCGCGCATTTCCTGTTCTTTCTGTTCTTTCACCCGCAACGCGCTTTTCTGGGAATGCTTCTTGACGAGCAGCACCATGCAGTAGAGCAATCCCAGCAGCGACACGGCGTAGACCCCGTAGGCCGCCGGGCTGAGATACCAGGGGGGCAGGATGGTGAAGCGAAACGTGGTCTCGGCCTGCTGCTCGTCCATGCCGCTTTGCGCCTTGACGTGGAATACATAGTCGCCGTGGGGCAGCTTGGTGTATTCCTTGGTGTTGGTCGTGGAAGGTTTCGACCAGTCGGCATCGTAGTTTTCCAGCAGGCAACTGTAGGTGACGGCGGTGGCGGCTTCGAACTCGGGTGCCGAGAACTCGAACCGCAGGGAGTTGTCGCGGAAGTCGAATTCGGGCCTTTCCTGCTGCCGGGTGATGTATCCGGCCACGAGCGAGTCCTGCCGCGAGGTCAGGAAAATGTTGCGGATGGATACCTTGAACGCGGGTTCGTGGCGTTCGGCCTTTTCCAGGTCAATCCAGGCAAAGCCCTCTTCGGTGTTGATGATGAGGACGGAGTCATTGATGAAGTTGAATTGCTCGAAGCCGGGTATCATCCGTGCTTTCAACTCGGCAAAGGTCTTGCGGTCTATGTCGTACTGCCCGTCCGTTTGTCGCCGGGCCAGTCGCAGGTCGGTGTCGGTCAGCATCCAGATGTCGTGCTGCGGGCTTTCCACCATCTTCAGGCCGTAGGGCCAACGGCCGAACGCGTTTTCCATCTCGGCGCAGTGCGTCATGCGGTCCCACTCCGCATCATAGGTGAAGAAGCCCCCGTCGCCCGAGAAGACGACTTGGTCGTTTATTTTGGAAATGAAATTGTTGCGCACGGTGTAGAAACCCTTGGTCGTGTCGAACGGTTCCACCGTGAAGGCCGTGAGGTCATCGTTCAGGTTTAGTTTGTACACCCCTTTCATCCAGTGCGAGAACCAGATGTTGCCCGCCTGGTCTTCCTCGAACATGCTGCCCGACTCGTCGAAACCCTCGACAAAGTGTGAAAACTGCCATTGCCCCCGCTCTTTTTCCAGCAGGAAGAAGCCGTTGTACGACGAGCCGAGGATGTGGTCGGGGTGCGATTGCAGGCGTTTGAAGTTCCACGCTCCCGGCACGTGGCCTATCCTTTCGGCTTTCCCTTCCTTTATTATATAGGCACCGTAGTTGGTGGCGCAGAACAGGGTGTGATCGATGCTGCACAGGTTCCACACTTGGCCTTGTATGCCCTCCACGGGAGTCACGGCCTGCGTGTAGCCGGTGCTGGCGGGCGGATAGGGCATGCGGTACAGCCCTTGGTTAGTGCCCAGGTAGAGCCATCCCCGATGTACTTGCGAGGTGTACCCGGCTCCATACAACCGACTGTTGGCAAACAGGTTGTAGATGGGCGAGTTGATCATCACGTAATCGATGCCCCGGTCCAGCCCCACCCACAGGTTTTGTCGGTTGTCGAAGCCGAGGCTCAGCACCGTGTTGTTTTGCAGGCCGGCGTGTATGTTGGAAAAGGTGTTCGTGTCGTCCGTCAGGTCTTTCACCACCACGCCGCCCTGTACCGTGCCGATGGCCAGGTTCGTCCCGTTGATTTCGGCGCAGAAGGTTTGGTTGTCCTTGATGAAGGCATCTATGTCGGTGGTGAAGGGACGCACTTGTCCGTCGCAGAACAGGAACAGGCCGTCGAAGTTGGTGGCAAAAAGGAGGCTGTCCCGGCCTATCGGCAGGATGGCGCATATGGTCTTGTCGTGCAGTATCTCGCTGTCGGGCAAGGGGAGAAACAGGTCGCCGTTGAGCATGAACACGCCTTCGCGCTCCACCGCCACGAAGAAGATGCCGTGCGCCGTCGCGGCGTGGTCCACCCGGTGGGTGAAGTCGTGTCGCCGCAGTTGCCCGTCCCGGTAGCGGAACACCTCCTTGTCGCTTTGGAACAGCACGTCGCCGCCCGCCATGCAGATGTTCCATATCTCGTTGAAGTCCGCCTCGTGCTCGTCCAGCAGGCTTTTCAGCGAGGTGTAGCGCAGGATGCCCCGCTCGTCGTTTGCGTAGTAGCCGAACTCGTTGAACGCCCCGGCATAGATGCGGTCGGTCTCCGGGTCGTAGCACAGCGACCGCACGTCGGTGTGGTTGCCGATGGGGTACAGTTGCCACCGCGTGCCGTCGTATTCCAGCAGGCCGTTGTTGTTGGCAAAGTACATCCAGTTGTTGTTGCGTTGTGCGATGTCCCACACCTGGTTGCCCGCATTGAATTGTTTTTTGGTGAAATTGCGCACGCGCGGATGGATGGCGTGCGCTTGCGTGGAGGATAGGAGCGTGCCCGATAAGATGAATAGGTATAAGAGATGCTTCATGTCCGTAAGATTTATCGCGATACAGCGGGTGTTCCCCGACTGGATGCCACAAAAATAAACATATTTTTCCATTCCGCCATTGGTAGGGTGGTGCATTTCGCCTGTTTCTTCTCCCGCATGGCGAAAAACTTTTGAAGGACACGTACAGGGACATGATAAAGGGACAAAAACATGTTGTACAACATAAGAAATAAAATATCCTTGTATTATAGATGTGTAGATAGGCTGTTGTAGGGGCAATGTTGAGTTGTGAAGACGCATCGATTGAGTTTTTGTGTGGGAAATATTTTGTCGGCCTGCCGGATAGTCCGTTACTTTGCAATGGGTTGTTTCCCGGGTGTTCTCCGTTTGTTCCCCGCAGCTGGGCAGATTAAGACAAATCGGTCATTAAATTTTGTATGACTTAGCTTTTGTATTGAGCAGTTTGCCTTAGCCGAAGCACATTACATCCATAATAGGGAAACACAATAGGCACAATAGCTTTCCCAAGCCCTTGCGTTCAAGGAGCGTTTATCGGGAGATGCGGCTTCGCCTTTTCTCCCGCAGTTCACAATAGCGGCGGACAGCCTATGTGACCTTCGGGGAAAGTCCGAAGGGCTTTCCCCGCTTGCCTCCCTGTTTGTCGCAGTTGGGATACTATTGTATCTATTGTGTTTCAATATATAGCCGCAAGTTACAGACTTGCCAAGATATTCCCCGAATGGCTAATGAACGATTGGGGATTAACGTGGATGTCCCGTGGGGACACCACAGGAGTGACGTCTCTTCCGTAGCATCTCGTAACTCGTTTACTTGTTTACTTGTAACCAAAACAACAATAATGCAAATGAAACTTTTAAGAAATGTATTGGCTGTGGGCATGGGAGCCTTGTTGCTTGGCTCGTGTGCGAAGCCAAAGGACGCGATGGAAGTGAAAATAGACCGCTTGCTGTCGCAAATGACATTGGAAGAGAAAATCGGTCAGATGAACCAGTTGAGCGGCGCGGGTCTTTCCGATGATATGAAAAACCAGGTGCGCGACGGCAAGGTAGGTTCCATCCTCAACGAGGTGGACGTGGATGTGGTGAACGAACTGCAACGCATCGCCGTGGAAGAGTCGCGGTTGGGCATCCCGCTGGTGTTTGCACGCGACGTGATACACGGGTTCAAGACCGTGATGCCCATTCCGTTGGGGCAGGCCGCCACGTGGAATCCCGCCGTGGTCGAAGCCGGGGCGCGTGTGGCTGCCGAGGAAGCATCGGCTGCCGGGGTGCGCTGGACGTTCTCGCCCATGATTGACGTGAGCCGCGACCCGCGTTGGGGGCGCATCGCCGAGTCGTATGGGGAGGACACGTACCTTTCTACCGTGATGGGCGTGGCCACCGTGCGTGGCTACCAAACGGACGACCTTGCCGATCCCACCGCCGTGGCCGCCTGCGCCAAACACTTCTGCGGCTATGGTGCCGCCGAGAGCGGGCGCGACTACAACACCACGTGGATTCCCGAAGCGCAGTTGCGCGACGTGTACTTCCCACCCTTCCAGGCGGCTGCCGAAGCCGGTTGCGCCACGTTCATGTGCTCGTTCAACGACATCAACGGTGTTCCTTCATCGGGCAGCAAGTTCTTGAACATCGATGTGCTGCGGAATGAGTGGGACTACGACGGCCTGCTGGTGTCCGACTGGGCTTCCATCCAGCAGATGGTGCCCCACGGCTTCTGTGCCGACTTGAAGGATGCAGCCTACAAGGCCGCCAACGCTGCCGTGGATATGGACATGGCGGGCTATGCCTACACCAGCCATCTGAAAGAACTGGTGGAGGAAGGCCGGGTGAGCGAGGCGGTCGTGGACGAGGCGGTGCGCAACATCCTGCGGCTGAAGTTCCGCCTCGGGCTGTTCGACAACCCCTATGCCCCGAAGCAAGACCATCCTTATTATAAGGAAGAATCGTTGCAAACGGCCAAGCAGGCTGCCGAGGAGAGTGCGGTGCTGCTGAAGAATGAAGGCAACGCCTTGCCGTTGGATGGCGGCTGCACGTTGCTCGTTACCGGTCCCTTGGCCGATTCGCCGCGCGACCAAATGGGTACGTGGTGCTTCGACAACGCCGAGGGCGAACGCGCCGTGACCCCGCTGCAAGCCCTCCGTCAGGTGAACGGGCTGCGGGTGATGTACGAACCGGGGCTGGCATATAGCCGCGACCGCTCGCAGGCGGGCATCCGTCGTGCCGTGCAAGCCGCCCGCCGTGCCGATGCGGTGGTGTGCTTCGTGGGCGAGGAAGCCATCTTGTCGGGTGAAGGAAAATGCCGTGCCGACCTCTCCCTGCCGGGGGCGCAGACGGAACTGATATGCGCCTTGGCCGCCACGGGCAAGCCGCTCGTGCTGGTGGTCATGGCCGGTCGCCCGCTCACCATCGGGACGGAGGTGCAGCTGGCCGATGCCGTGCTGTTCCAGTTCCATGCGGGCACGATGGCAGGTCCCGCGCTGGCCGACCTGCTGCTGGGCAAGGCCGTACCGTCGGGCAAGTTGCCGGTCACCTTCCCCACCATGGCCGGGCAAGCACCTGTCTATTATGCGCACAAGAACACCGGCCGTCCGCCCGTGGACGTGGCTCACATCGATAGCATCCCGGTGGGTGCACCGCAATTCTCTGTGGGAGCAAGCAGTTATTACCTCGATGCGGGCGGCTGGCCGCTCTTCCCCTTCGGCTACGGGCTGAGTTATACCACGTTCGAGTACGGTGAACCGCACCTCTCGACCGACCTCCTCACCGAGAGCGGCACGCTTACCGTAACCTGTGACATCACGAACACGGGAATTTACGATGCTTACGAGACGGCGCAACTCTACACCCGCGACTTGGTGGCTTCGCTCTGCCAGCCCGTGCGCCAGCTGCGGGGCTTCGAGAAAGTGCTCATTCCGGCAGGCGAGACCCGCACGGTGACCTTTGAACTGACCCCGGACGATCTCGCCTTCTGCCACGCCGACTTGCGCACCTACGCCGAGCCGGGCGAATTCCAGGTGTGGGTATCTACCGACAGCCAAAGCGGCAAGCCGGTAACGTTCGAGTACGAATAATGAATGAAGAACAAACAAATAATTTTATTTATGAAAAAGACAAGTTTATTTTTAGTAGCTGCCATGTTGTGCATTACAAGTGGCAACGCGTATGCAAAGGTATCTCATGGTTCTATCTTGAAGAAAGACCAGACGGTTACAAAGATTCAAGGCGAAGCGGGTCCTGATGCCGCCGGCATCCAGGTTGACTTCCGCTTGGTGTCGGTAGGTGGCACTACCTATGCCCAAATTGACGGCACAGGCTATACTTTGGCCGCCAATGCTTGGTCGGCTCAAATCCGTTACGGTGCGCAGGAAATGCAGTGCCCAGTAGCCAACCGGGTAGGCAACCTCTGCACCTGGTCGTTTGCCGACCCTACCAGCACGGAGTCCGTGTCGGCTGTGGTGGAAGACGACAACAACTTCTTCCAAACCACGGCTTACACTTACGACAAAACGCAAGTGAACAGCCCGATTGAAGGTGACGATACCGCTCCCGTCATTAGCTCGTCCGCCGCTACTGCCGATGACAATTCGGTGACGCTGATCTTGAAAGCCAGCGACAACAACACGGATTTTTTCTATCACATCTCTTCTGCGGACAATGGTTTGCAAACAGTATCGTTTAGCGACACCTGCACGTTCACTGGTTTGATGTCGGGCACAGATTATGAGTTTTCCGTTATCGCCATTGACTTTAGCGGCAATGAAAGTGAAGCTAAAATAGTCAAGGCAACGACTACCGGCGACAGGCCTGCGTTCGATGCCTCGGCCAACCTGGCATTGAACAAACTGTCGTCCACCTCCACAGGTTCGGCCAAAGAAGGGAACGATGGCAGCATGGATACCCGTTGGAGAAGCAGCAACGCCAACGAACAGGATTGGTGGATGGTGAACTTGGGAGCCGACTACGTGGTGAACCGGGTGGTCATTAAGATGAACGGCGACGGAGGAGCGCGTGAAGCAACCTATAATATAGAAGTGTCGCTGACAGGGGAAGAAGGCACATGGATAAAGGTGGTGGAAAACGCCACGATACCCGCAGGGAGCGGTCAAGAATTGAATGAACATATGTTCGATGCCAAACCGGCCCGTTTCGTGCGTTACTATGGCCTGACCAATGGGGGCTGGGACCACAACTTTGCCGAATTTGAAGTGTACGGCACGGGCTACTACGACCCGTCTGCCGGGGATGAATTGGCAAACGTGTTTGTTACTCCATCCGATGCGGTGAACTACATGGGGGATGAACTCCAACTCACCGTTCTTGCCACGACAGGTGTGGGGACAGCGATAAAAGGTGCTACATTTACTTGGAGCATTGACCCGGCAGTAGGAGCGACCGTGACGGCAACGGGTGTATTTACGGCCACCCAAACGGGCACTTACACCGTGACCGCCACTACGACGGTGGACGGCATTACCAAGTCGGGTTCGGCCTCGATTGAAGTAAAAGAAGCCCGCAAGCCCGCAACGGTCAACCTGACCCGCAAGATGGAAAACAACATCAACAGCAATTGGTCGGATGTGTTCCTGACAGGCGAAGCGGTCCCCTATACCTTGGACGTGCGCGACCAGTATAACAATGTAATGACCGATTACGAGTTGCAATACGAGACCGATGGAGGTTCTTTCGATGAAGCCGCAGGCACGGTGACTTGGGCAGAAGCCGGTGAAAAGACGTTTACGGTTACGGCCGGTGATGCCGTCGGTTCGTTCACGGTTCAGGTGCTGAAAGCAAAAGCCATTACCGAAGGGTTGACCGCTGAAGCATCATCGACAACCGATAATCCTGAAATGACAGCAGACAAAGCGGTGGATAATAACTTGGGTACTCGCTGGACTTCAAAAGGAACGACAGAAGGTGTGGCGCAGGACGAAGTGCTGACGATTGACATGGGTACAACCTACAACTTAGTAGCAGTATCGACCATATGGGAAGGGGCTTGTGCTGCCGAGTTTGAGATAGCAGTATCTGCCGATGGCAACGACTATACCAGTTTAGGCGGCGAAACGCGTGCAAACGGCATTGTCAACCATACTTATCGTGTGAAGGCGGATGCTACGCAAGCGGTACGCTACATCAAGGTGGTGTGCAAAGTTCCGGCTACGGCTTATGGCTATAGCTTGTTTGAAGTGATACCTTATGTGGAAGACACGACCGGACCTTCTACCGGTTTCGTTGCAACAGCACAATCGGGCGTTTCTGTCGTCTCCACAATGATACAAGACGGCCAACTCCGCCTCACGGGCGAAGCGGCAACCGTGAGCGTGTACTCGCTGCAAGGCCAGCTCGTGCTGTCGCAGCAAAATATTAGAAACCTGAGCCTGGCTAATATCCCCCAAGGATTGTATGTCGTCAAGTTAATAGATTTGACTGGTAAGCAGTCCACGGTAAAAGTGGAAGTGCAATAAGTCTGTCAATCTGAAATCTGAAATTTGAAATCAAAACAAAATAAATCATGAGAAAAATGAATGTTAAAAATATGATGTTTGCCTTGTTCGTCTTTATCGGCTTGAACACATGGGCGGTCGATTCGGAGTATTGCAACACCTTGGTGGATCCTGCGGCTACTGCCGGGGGTGGGGCTTTGGACGATGCCTCCGATAGTTTTTACTTGAACTGGACGACGGAAGCCGATGGAAACATGACGGTTACGATTGTAACGGTTCCCGGTAGTGCAACCACCACATTCCGAAACAACGGGATGCGGGATGCTTTCACGGTGAATGGGGAGAAAGTCTCCATGGGTATCGCCATCAATGAGGACAAAACGGTGATTACCCTAACCCCGTCCACCACGCTGACAGCGGGAGACAAGATCGTCTATCAGGAAATCGTGGAATACAAGGTGGGCAACGATGCCCCGTTGAACAACCTGTATCCTTCGTTTACTTTCGAGTACACGTATGGCGCAACGTGTGTGGCGGCTGAGCCAGAACCTTTTGCCACACCGGTCATCACCGGGACGGCGGACGGCAAAATCACGTTTACGCACGATGATGCGGCCACCAAGCATGTGCTGTATGTATATCGTGAGCAGTCAGAGTTGCTGGAACTGAAACAGGAGGGCATCCAGTCGGGCGATGCCATGGCCGTTGACCGTCCCGGCACATATACGTTGCGGGTACAGTCGCTTACCGACCAGTTGGAATACCTCGACTCGGAACTTTCCGAACCTTATTCTTACAAGGTGGAAGTCACGCCCGAACCGTGGGAAGCAACAGCTTCGGAATATTGCACCTATCCGATGGCAGATGGTGACGGATTGGCTTACATGTCGTGGAACACGAATGAGGAGGGCCAGGTGCTTATCCGCATCAGCGGTGCGGACGACGACCCGGTTACCGCGTTCCGTGGCACGGGGATGGACGTGGCCGACTTTACGGTGAACGGGCAGGCCGGTACGTGGTTTGAACATGCCATAGATGAAAGTGCCACGGTCATCACCTTGACCCCGATTGCGCCGCTCATCCCCGGCGACAAGATTGGTTACAATGCCATCGTGGAGTATAAGACCTCGTTGAACGCCGACCTGTGGCCCACGCTCCAGTTTGAGTACACGTATGGCAGCAACTGCGCCTCGGCTCCGATGGTGGAAGTCTCGGCCACGAATCTCCACTTTACTCCTAGCGATGGCAATCAAGTGTTCTTCCTTTCGGGAAAGAACCTTACCGGGGCGGTATCCATCAAGGCGCCCAAGGGTATCACGGTTTCGCCCGTTAGCATAGAGCCTGTTGATGGTGTGATTGAGGAAACGCCCGTTTCCGTATTATGGGATGGCGGCTCGTCGGCTGGTGGAAGCATCGTCATTACGGGCGGAGGATTGGTTTGGCCGACCGAAATCGCGTTGACCTCCGAAGGCTTCTCCGAATACTGCAACCGCGTGATTACGCAAGGCAACCAAGGAACGTCCAACCATGCCTACCTCACGGTGGAAGTGGCCGAGGACCTGATGTCCATGTCGTTCCTCATTGCCCCCTACGTGGAAGGACAAACCGTGTCGTGGAATGGCAACTCCATCCCGGTGGAAAAAGTTACGGTGAACGGGCAAGCACCGGCGACCGTTCCCGTCCGCACCACCGAGGATAACGGCACCCGCATACGCATTACCTTTGCCGAAGCCTTGCAGGAAGGCGATGTGGTTGAATTCGGTGCTCCTTTGGTATGGACGATCAAGGAAGGCGAAACCACGCTCAACGGCAACTGCTTCATCGACCCGATCATGCAGTACACGGTAGGCTTAGGATGCACGTTGGAGGAAACGACGCTGGCCGTTACCTCGGTGGGCGAGCCGACCGAAATCACCCATGATGGGGCTGTGGTGACGATTGAGGTTGCCGCCGGTGAGTCGCCCGTGAAATCCATCCGCCTGCACGAAGACAACGATAAGGTGGAAGACCTGTTGCTGAACAAGGAAGCAGACAATGTGTACACCCTTGCCGGGTTGGCCGAGGACACCGAATACTCGTTTACGGTGACAGCCATCGACTTGGCAGGAAACGAATCGGCGGCAGCCGCCCAAAAGCTGGCTTTCAAAACCTTGAAGACAATAGTCGCTTCGGTACTCTCTGTGGGCGAACCGTTTAACATGACGGACAACAGCGTGCAGGTGCGGGTGGAAATCACGGAAGGTGACTATCCCGCCGCGAGCATCCGCTTTGCAGAAGACAACGAGCTGGTTGCCGACAAGGTGCTGCCCGTGTCGGAGGACGATGTCTATACGATAGACGGCTTGACGGTCAACACGGATTATTCGTTCAGTGTCTCGGTAATTGACACGGAAGGGAATGAGTCCGAAGCATTCGTTACGAAATTGATTTTCTCTTTGTACCAGGTAGGTACAGGCATGTACCTGTCTCCTGCCGATGCGTTGTTGGTGTATCCCGTACCGACGGCCGATGTGTTGCATGTGCAGGGCATGACGCTTGACTTTATACAGATAGTGGATTACCAAGGACGCGTGGTGTTGCACGCTACCGAAACCTCGACCCTGGACGTGTCGGGCTTGACGGACGGCCTTTATCTGTTGCGTGCTCATGCTACCGATGGCACGACCGCAGTGCGGAAGATTGCGATAGAAAAATAATCAGACAGCGTGAAAAAGCCACATGGTATGTCTTGCCATGTGGCTTTTTTGTACCTTCTCCGCGCTGTCAACACTACGTGAGTTCGGCATAAGGGCTAGCATTTCCCTTGCATGGTTTTTCCGGTTTGTCGGCATGGTTTTTCCAGTTTGTCAGCATGACTTTTCCAATTTCTGCCGAGAAGTTTTACAGCCCACAGTTATGGGTTATATAACTCACAGTTATGGGTTGTACAACTCACAGTTATGGGTTATATAACCCACAACTGTGGGCTGTAAAACTTATGCTCACGTTTGGGCAAACTTGTGCTCACGTTTGGAAAAACACCTGCTCATCATTTGGAAAAATCAAGCGCAGAGATGCGCGAGGGGGGACTATGATACGGGATGAAAAGTGCTGCATGTTATGCCGGGCTCGCATAATACTAACTCTTACTAACTCTCAGCTTATGATGGATTTTAAATACGCTTTGTTTGCAGCAGGGCTGTCGGCTTTGCTGTCGGCTCCCGTTCTTCCGGCTCAGGAGATTGTGCCTGCCGGGAAGGGAAGCTACGCATCCTTCCCTCCTGAGTCGGTGGCTTACGAGGATGGCTACTTCGCCCATCCTTATAAATGGTTCGAACTGGCTTGGGACGAATTGAACTTGCACGACCATGTGCGCAACCGCCCCATCCCCACCAACGACTGGTGGACGGAGTTTATCTTTCGGGGCACGGGGCGCAGCCAGCCCGAAGTGTCGCAAAGCCCCGTCACAGTAACCACCGACGGCGACCGTTTCGGTTGCGAGGCTTGGGCTTACCCGCACATGGTCACGGCAAGCGCTGAGGGGTTTAACGTGTTCTTCCCCCAAGGCTTCGAGGGCGGAGGCATGAAGCGGGGCACGCCCCTTCGGGTGAATGCTACCGTGGAACTCCAGAGTGCCGATGCCAACGTGTTGTACGAAGACTTCGAGTCGGCGGACTGGCCGGAAGGTTGGAGCGTGACGGTCAACAGCAAAGGCATTGACGGGCCGATGGCAACGGATGAAATCACGCAAAGCCCCGCTCCTGTAGGCTATACGGGCGACCGTTTTCTGAACACCTTCCAAGGCGATGATGCGCAGTTTGCCATCACTTCTCCCGCTTTCACCATCGGGCATCGTTACATCCGTCTGTACGTGGGCGGGGGCAACTATGCCGACGATACGTATGTGGGGTTGTTCATTGATGGCGAGCGGGTGTGCTATGCCACGGGTGAGAATAGCGGCACGCTGCGGCAGCACACGTGGGATGTGTCTGCCTACCAAGGTCGGCAGGCCGAGATACGCATCGTGGACGGCAGCAGCGCGGGTTGGGGGTTCATCATGTGCGATGAAATCGTATTTACCGACAGCCCTGCCGGCGGGACGGGATACACGCCCGAGTGGCAGGTGGCATCGGCCCGGGTGTACGACTGGAGCGACTTGGGCTTTACCTTGCGCAGCGAGCAGGACGGACGCTACATGGATGCCACGATGGTGCACGGCGTGCCGTTTGTCTATCTGGAACTGTCCGGCTTATATCCTCTTATTTCCTCGGAAAACGCGATGGCGGCGTATGATGCGGATGGCAACACGGTGGAGAACTTTCCTGTCGGAATGAGCGCGTTCACCATTGAGCAGGATGGACGCGCCTTTGGCGTACACTTGCCCCCAGGCAGTATCGTGCACCGTTCGCGTGGTGGCGATTTTCAAGTAGAGATGACAGGGGTGCGCCACTATGTGGTAGTGTCCGTCCTGCCCGACCGCACGTGGCTGGCCAAATATGATGAATACGCCCGCAACAAGCCGGGCGATGTGCGCTATGAGTACGAGTACCAGGTTGAAAAAGGGAAGATTGTCACATCGTTTGCCATGCACGCCGTCCATCTGGATACGGGGGCGGAAGGGCAACCCGTGCTTATGGCATTCCTGCCCCACCACTATCGCACCACGCAGGCCAGTTTTGACTACCTGCCCGGTGCCGAGTATCTACTTTTTCGAGGACGGATGAAGGCCGGGGTGGCGGCCGAATTCACCTTGACTTATGACTTCGGCGGGATGCCCCCTTACTTGCCCGAACCGTTGGACTTGCCGGACGAGCGCCGCGCCATGCTGGACGACCTGCTGGATTACGCCACGCAGCACTACACGGTAAATGGCAACACCTACGCCAAGGGATTGGGTGAAAACAGCACGCTCATGCTCATGGCCAAAGCGTTGGGACATTCGGGGTACGAGCGGGTGCGCGACAATCTGAAGGCAGAGCTGACCGACTGGTTCACGTTGGATGCTTCGGAACTCGCGGGCAAGGAACGTTTCTTTGCCCAATACCCGCATTTCGGAGCTATGATAGGCTTTCCCCCGGGCTATGGTTCGCAAGGTTTCAACGACCTTCATTTCCACAACGGTTACTTTGCCGTGGGGGCGGCCCGGCTGATGATGGTGGATCCGGCGTTTAAACGCGACTTCGCCGACATGGCCAAATTGGTCACCCAAAACTACGCCAATTGGCAACGCTATGAGGAAGAAGGCGATGTGTTCATGCCTTTTTTCCGCACGTTCGACCCCTACCTGGGGCATTCCTTTGCAGGAGGCATCGGCGATGGTGGCGGCAACAATCAGGAGTCCACCTCCGAGTCCATCAACGCATGGTTCGGTGTGTACCTGCTTGGCGTGGTACTGAATGACAAGGACATCATCGATGCGGGTGCTACGGGTTATCTGTTGGAGACAACGGCTGCGGGGGAATATTGGCTTGACCTGTACGGCGACAACTTCCCCGACACGTATGACCACGACTATGTGGGCATCTTGCGCACGGACAACCTGGCGTGGGCAACCTATTTTTCCGGCGACCCGGCATGGGTGTTGGGCATCCAGGCCTGCCCGGTGGACTTTTTTTATACCGACTTGGCCTTGCAGCCTGAACGCATGGAGCAAATCAATGCCGCCATGTTCAAAGACCGCACCGAGACCTTGTGGGACGGGCAGCCCACCTGGCCGAATGACGACCCCTACGATAATATTAAAGGTATGGGGCCTTACTTGGGCGGGTATCACCTCAACATCATGAATTACCTCGACCCGCATCGTTCGTCGCAGTGGATTGACGACTTCTGCCGCCTGGAAGGCACGGCGGGCGAGGAATGGCGGCATCATATCAACACGTCCACCAACTACTACATGAGCCATGCCATGCTTGCCTATGGAGTTCCGGCGGCAGGCTACCACACCAGCATTCCTTCGGGGGCAGTGTACAAGAATGCCGAAGGTGCCATCACCTATTTGCTGTACAATGCCACGGACAAGGCTGTGGATGTGGACATATACAAAGGAGATGAGGTTATCGAGACCGTCCGGGTGGAGGCCGGACAATATTACAATTCGCGGCAGACGGAAAAACAACAGCCCTCCGTGCGCTTGAAGGATTACCGGGAAGGCGACTGTTTGGCTTTGAACAAGACCGTGCGCCTCACCGCCGAGGCTAACGACAAGGACGGGCAGGTATTGTGGGTGGATTTCTATGTGGACGGTGAGCGGATAGGCACATCCTATGCACAGCCGTTCGTGCAGGAATACCGCCCCACGGTTCCCGGTGTCAAACAGGTGAAGCTCGTAGCCGTGGACAACGATGGCATCGAGAGCACCCCTTGTGTCGTGCAACTGGAAGTGTTGCGTACCGAGCAACGTCCGTACAACGGAGCACCTTGGCAAGTTCCGGGCGAGACCATCCCCGCCGTCCGGTTCGATTTGGGCGGCGAAGGCATTTCCTGGTGTGACAATGAAGCGGACATGCTGGGTGGTGACAACTTCCGCGCAGGTACGGGCGTGGAAACCGAGAATACCGCCGACGGAATGGGCAATACCAGTTGGACAAATGCCGGTGAATGGTTGGAATACACGATTGACG
>CASFUX010000075.1 GCA_949297975.1 uncultured Bacteroidales bacterium | reverse complement strand
GTCACCCCTGTGGCGGCTCTTGCGTTGTGGGGTGAGGCATGGAGCCGCCACAGAGTGACGGCTCTACAGGGCGCGGTCGGTATATAAGAACAGGGTAAAGCCCACGGTAGCAGCAGCTTCCGTGGGCTTTATTCGTTTGGGGAGGGACTTCCGTAGGCGGCCTGGCTGCACATACGTATCTTACCCCTTCCGAGATACGTATCTTGACCCCTCCGAGATACGTATCTTGACACCCTCGAGATACGTATCTTGGCACCCTCGAGATACGTATCTCGACACCCTCGAGATGCGCTTCTTCCCACACTCGAGATGCGCTTCTTCCCACACTCGAGATGCGCTTCTTCCCACCCTCGAGATGCGCTTCTTCCCGCCCCCAAGATGCGCTTCTCGAAGGGGGCAAGATGCGCTTCTCCCGTACACCCCCTTTAGGGGGCTTGGGGGATGGCGATTTTGATTTCCCCTTCCTTCAAATAAGGCTGCACCAGCTCGCGGTCGTCCTCGCTGAGGTAGTCGAGGATGTGGTTACGTGCCACAAGGGTGTCGCCGGTGTCGGCGAAGGTGAGGGACACGAAGTCGGCGGCGAGCAGATGGCGCAGGTTGGGCACGTGGAGGCCGTCCCGGGCGGCGCGGGCCTCGTCAAGCCAGTCGGCGGAACGGGGCAGGGCGACGGGGGCGGCGGGCAGGGCTTGCCAACGGGTGTCGTACAGCCGCAGCACCGAGTGGCACAAGGGGGTGCACACGGTGCGGATGAGGGCCACGGTGCTGTCGCCGCCGTGTACCAGCAGCTTGAGTTCCAAGGTGGAAGTCTCACTGTTGCGCACCACGAGGCGATGGTGCAGCGTGTCGAGCGCGGTCATGTGGGCTTGGCGGCCGAAGCGGTTGGCGATGCTGTCGCCCATGCCGGCCTTGACGTATTCCAGCAGTTCGGCGCGTTGCTTGCGCGGCATCACGGGGTCGAGGGCCTCGGGCATGTCGATGTAGAGGCGGGCGATGGTCTGCCCCGCCAGGGGGGCGGCCATGCACAACAGCAGGATGGCGAGTAGGTTGCGTAGGAGGTTCATTGTCTTTATTTCAGATTTCAAATTGCCAGATTTCAGATTGTTTTCCGCGGATGGCGCAGGTTTCCTTTTGCTCCTGACCGTAGGGCGATGCCCTACGCTGAGAGCCACAAGGCCGTTGGCCTTGAACTTTTTCCTTTTCCCTTTTTCTTTCCCCTTTCTCCTCTTTAGGGGTCGGGGGTAGCTTTCTTCTTCTTTCCGATGCTCATGAGCTTGCGCCAGTAGTAGCGGAACATGTCTATCACGCTGTCGAAGTCCTCCTTATAGACCACGCCCGCGCCCTGGGTGTTCTTGGCGGTGCGCAGCTGGGCCATGCGGTCGATGGTGTGGTTGTAGAACTTGAGGCGCAGCTTGCCCGACTGGGTGAGCAGGTACTCGATGTCCACGTCGGTGATGTATTGGTTGTAGTCTTCTATCTGGTTGTTGTTCTGCCGGTAGCCGAAGTTGCCGTTCACTATCCAGCGGTCGTTGGGCTGGTAGAGCAGGTCCACCTGGTATTCCATGTTCACCTCGTCCACCCGGCGCATGTCCACGCCCAGCGACAGCTTGTTATTGTCCACCATTTGTGCTATCAGGTTGTTCAGCTGGGTGCTCACCGTGGAGGCCGCCAGCGAGATGAACTCGCCGCCTCCCACGCCGGTGTCCTGGTTCTGTTCCTTGTAGAATTGGTTGAACACGAGCAGGTAGAGCACCTGCCGGGTGAGCATCTCGTCGGTGCTGATGACGCTGCGCACCACCTGCTTCACGCCTTCGTCGCTCGACGGGAGGTCGATGTCAAACTTGATGTCGGGGGTCATGAGGTCGCCGGAGAGCAGCAGCACGCAGTTCACCGGCACGGTCATTCGGGTATTGCTGGAGAAGGAGGCCAGCTCGTCCTCGTCCAGCAGGCTCTTGAGCGAGGCCGTCACCGCATACACGGCCCGGATGTCGACCTGCGCGTTCGAGGGGCTGCCCGTCCACTGCACGGTGCTGCCCGTTTCGATGCGGAATTCCTTGCGGAACACGTCCTGCAAGTTGAACACGTACTTGCCGCTCTCGATGGTGTATGAGCCGTACATCTTGGTATCGGCCTGGAAAGCATCGTATTCGATGCGCACGTTGCCGCTGCCTTTGCCGGTAATCATGTCGCCCCCCGCGGGGTCCATCAGCAGTTCAATCTCGGCGGTAGGGGTGACTTCCAGTTGCAGGTTCAGCTTGAGGTTGGAGGGCTGTTTCACGTCGGCCATGCGGGGGGTGTACAGCAGGCTGTCGTGTTCCTCTTCGTGTTCTACGAAGTGGATGAAACCGGCGGCATCGGTCGTGGTAGCCACGCTGCCGGCTTGTATGAACACCTTGGTGCCGGGGCGGGTCACGGCGTTCACCCGTATGCTGACCTCCTCTTCCCCGCCCGTGACGCGCACCGAGGCATCGGCATACGCCTTGCCGAAGAACAGGTCGTTGTCACCGGCCTTCAGGTTGGCCACCTGGGCATTCGAGGTGCTGATGTCCAAGTTATAATGGAAGTCCTTGAACGTGCCGTCGTGCGTCAGTTCCCCGTCCAGCATCAGCTCGTTCTGGTCCGCATCATACAGGGAGATATTGTCGAACACGATGGCCGTGGGGGTCATGGCGATGGTGTCGTTGAAGTGGTAAGTCGCGCCCAGCACGCCCACGGTGACCTGCCCGTCGTGCACCATGAGCCGCCCGTCGAAGCGGATGGAGTCCAGCGGCCCGCCGATGTGCAGCTTGCCCGAGGCGTATCCGGTAGTGCCGGGCAGCACGCTCTCGTAGTAGCCCGACAGGAAGTCCAGGCTCAGTCGGTTGGCATCGACCGTCACGTCCAGGCGGTTTTGCCCGGGCGAGTAGGTGCATTCACCCAAGGCCACCGTGTTCCGGTCGTCGGTCACCGAGGCGATGGCCACCACCCGTTCGCCCTCCTGGTCCCAAGTGGAGAATATCGAGGCGTCTCCTACCGGGGTATGGTTGAGTTGCAAGCCGCGTGCCGACAGCATGAGGTCGAACACCGGCCGCTCCAACACGCCGCGCATGAGGGCGTTGCCCGTGGTGATGCCCCCGACGTGGAAGCCCTTCATGCCCGCCAGGGTGGAGATGAAGCCGAGGTCCACGTCCTTCATGCCGATGCGCAGGCTGTCCTGCTTGTCGCGCGAGGCGATGCCGTCGATGCTCAGGTACTGACGGTTGTTGCCGAAGAGGAAGTTGTCCACCTGTATGCGTCCCTTGCCGAAGCCGATGCTGTCTGCCGAGACATGCCATACCGAGTCGGTGATGACGATTTCCGATGGCAGGATGGAGGTATGCGCCATGAGGGAGCCGCTGCCGTCGCGCCCGAAGCGGGTCAACGTGCGGAAGTCGCCCCGGGTCACCTCCTGTCGGCGGTTGCGCCATTCCACGTTGGCGGCTAGGTCGCCCCCGCTCAGCGAGGTGTACAGAGCCAAATTCCAGAAGTCGGAGGTCGTGGGCATATTCGACTCCACGATGAACTCCAACCGCTCCGGCACGCCCCACAGGTGCAGGGTGGTGTTGTGGAAGCTTTGTGCCCCCGAGCGTATTTCGGGCAAGGCAAACACGATGTCGAGCAACTTGCGTGACTCGTCCAGCGTGCCCTTGATGGTGGCGGTTTCAGCCAGGCGGTAGGGGGAGTCGAACAAGGCCGCGATGTCTTCCGTATTGCTGATGGCCAGGTCGATGTCGATGCGGTTCAGGTTGTCCCGTTCCCCCGGTTCTATTTGGAGCGCGGGCAGGTATCGGTTCATGATTTCCTTGGCCGTCTGCACCAGCGACGTATATTTGAAATGCCCGGACAGGCTGCCGTTGAGGTATTTGGAAGTAATGGAGAAATCGGTGAAGTCGTCTTCGGTACGCGAGCGGAAGCGTATCTCATTCACGTCGAGCCTGCGTCCCGCATTGGTGAACACGATGCTGTCGAACGACACGAAGCCGTTGATATTATCCAGCGAATTGCCCGTCATGTTCGTGCGCCCGTTGAAGGAAAGCATGGCCTCGGGATACTTCTCCACCAGGTGCAGGGCATGGAGGTTGGTTTCCTTCACGGCCAGGTCGAAGTCGAACACCGGCAGCTGTTGCGTGAGGTCGATTAGCCCGTTGAAGCGGAGGTCGATGTTGTCATCCTGCACGGCCAGTTCGCCGTTGAAGCCGTTGCCGTCATACTGCCCGCTGATGCTGATGTCGCGGTAATCATAGCCCAGCAGCGAAAGCCTCGGCATCCGGGCATCGATTGTGCCTTGCAGGGGGGCGTTGGCCTTTTTTCCCCCGGTAGTGTTGAAGTAAAATGCCACCTGCCCCACCTTGTCGGTCTGCAACATGCGTCCCACGTCCAACCCGTCCGACTTCAGCGTGCCATCATAATGCACGTCGCGGAAGTCGTTTTCAAACTGCAACGACAAGTCGGTGGCCACCTCGCCCACGCTGCTGCTCAGCCGCCCGTACATCACCAGGTTGCTGAAAAAGCCGGAGATGTTGCCCCGGTAGCGCAACGCGCCCAATTCTTTCACCTCGTCGGGCACGGGCACGGGTCGCCCCATGAGGTCGGTGAGGAAACGTTCCGTGTCGCTGCCGTTGAGCCGCAGTTCGTTCAGCTCGGCGTACACGAACGTCTGCCGCAAGTCGGGCAAGCCATTGAGGTCCAAGCTGCCGTTGAGCACGAACGTTTCCCCGTAACGCACCTGGATGCCCTTCACCCGCAGGCTCGACAGCCGTCCGTCCAGTTCCGCCTGCACACTGGCCACCGCCTTCATGCCGTGCAGTTGCGGGACGAAGGCTCTCAAGTCGTCCAATTTGACGCGTGAAGGACGCAACCGCCCCTGCACGAACACGCGGTCCGACAGGTTGTCGCCCGAGGCACGCACACTGTCGTACCGCAACGCCACATCGGCCAGTTCTATCCGCGAGCCGGGCAACTCCAAGTGCAGGAATGGCATTTCCACTCGCTGTGCCGAAGCGTTCACTTCCGTGGAAAGCCCCTTCACCCGCAACCCGCAACGTTCCTCCCCGTTGAAGTCCACCAGCCGGGCACTCAGCGTGTCTTTTCCCAACATGTCCAAGGCAATCTCGGCATTGACATGATTGAGATGCAGGTGGTTGAAGTCCAGTTTGCCCGGTGGCGCATCAGCCGAATGTTGCAGGTTGGCATAATGGGTGAAACACACCTCCGAGTCGCGCAGGCGGAACGAGCCAATGCGAAACTCCATCTCCTTCCCGCTTGGCTGGCGGTCGGGGTTGGCGAAGGCATCTATCAGGAATTGGAAATTGGGAGTGCCGTCCTCGTCCACCTCGATGCGGGCGCAGAGGCGGTCGAATTCCACCGTATGGAAGATGAATTTCCCCAAGAAGAAGCGGAAGAAATGGAAGTGTGCATCCAGTTGCCCCACGTGCAGCAAGGTGTCGCCCTGCTGGTCGGCCACGTACACATCCTGCAACGACAGCGTGTTGAAAAAACGGTAGTTCATCTGTCCGATATGCATCTCGGCCTGCACCTTGCGCGAAAGGGCATCCATGGCCACCTCGCACACGGCCTGCTGCACCCGCCCGGTCTGCAACAAGAAGAATGCCGCCACCAGCACCGCCACAACCACGATGCCCGATATTTTAAGAAACCGTTTTATAGCTCACTTATTTTTATTCTTGCAAAAGTAAGCAATTATTTTGAGGGATTTCGGATTTTGGATTTCAAATTTCGGATGGGGACGCAAATGGTGAAGAATGATTCTTTTGTTTTTTTTCCTTACCTTTGTCCCGCAGATAAGGACGGAAGATTTTTCGCCCCTACGTGTCGTAGGGCGTTGCCCTACGCTAAATGCCACAAGGCCGTTGGCCTTGGATGTGCCAAATGTGTTGTAGAGACAAG
>CASFUX010000074.1 GCA_949297975.1 uncultured Bacteroidales bacterium | reverse complement strand
GGGGCTATCGCCATCTGCGCCATGATATTGCCCGGCATATCGGGCAGCTTCATCCTGGTGCTGCTGGGCGAGTACTACTTCATGCTGAAGGCGGTGACCACGCTCAACCTGCCCCTCATACTGGTGTTCCTGTGCGGGGCGGTCATCGGCCTGCTGGCGTTCAGCAACGTGCTGTCGTGGCTGTTCAAGCATTTCAAGCAAGTAACCCTCGCCGCGCTCACCGGCTTCATGCTCGGCTCGCTCAACAAGATATGGCCGTGGAAGGAGACCCTGCTCACCTACACCGACAGCCACGGTGCGGAACATGCCCTTACCCAGCGCAACCTGATGCCGGGGACGTTCGAAACCGTCACGGGGGCGGACAACCAGTTGGTATGGGCCATCCTATGGTTCGCCATCGGGTTCGTGCTCATTTTCTCCATCGAGTACATCAACCAACAATTGAAGAAAAGGAAAAACTAAAGCCTCCCCAAGCCCCTCCCAAGGAGGGGATGTGGCACACCCGCACCTTTCTACCTTTAACTTTTTACTTTCAACAGCCTCCCTTTGCGCACATCGCTCAAGACATACACCCTCTTGCTGGCCTTGTTCCTGCTGCCCGTGGGGTTGGCCGCTGGCGAGCCTGCCGTCCCGCACGTGTCCGACAGCACGGCGCAGGCTATCGAGCAGGTCGTGGGCATCAACCCGGAATCAGTGGTGAGCCGTATCATGACGTGGTACGAACACCACATGACCTACGGTGCCATCATGGTGCTCATGGCGTTGGAAAGTTCGTTCCTGCCCATCCCGTCGGAAATCGTCATCTCACCGGCTGCCTACCTGGCTTCCGACCCGGAAAGCGAGTTGAACTTTTTCCTCGTCATTCTGTTTGCCACTTTCGGCTCGCTCATCGGGGCACTCATCCTGTACGGGCTGGCGGCATGGGTGGGTCGCAAGGCGTTGTACCGCTTTGCCGACAGCCATCTGGGCAGCTTCCTCATGCTCGACAGTGACAAGATACGCCATGCGGAAGACGTGTTCCGCCGTCGCAGCAAGACCTCCGTGTGCGTGGGGCGGTTCATTGCGGGCATCCGCATGGTCATCTCCATCCCCGCCGGACTGGCACGGATGAACCTGCTGCACTTCATTTTCTTCACCTTCATCGGTTCGGCGGTGTACAACACGGCCATGGGTCTCATCGGCTATCTGTTGCACGGGCAGGCCGACCTCATTCACCGTTACAGCTATGAACTGAGCGTCATCACCCTGCTGGCCACTGCGCTGGCGTTGCTGATATTCGCCGTGCGCTACCTGCTGCTGCGGATGCGGAGCACCAAGGCATACGGCCTCATCGGCTATCCATTGGGGCACTCCTTTTCCAAACGGTATTTTACAGAAAAATTCAAAAAGGAGAAGATCAATGCGCGGTACAAACTCTATGAAATAGAACGGATAGACGACGTGAAGCGCATTATCCGTAAAGAAAAGGTGCGCGGACTGAACGTCACCATCCCCTACAAGGAACAAATCATGCCCTACTGCGACGAGCAGGACGACACAGCGGCACAAATCGGGGCCGTCAACGTACTGAAAATAACCCATCGCGAAGGCCGCACCCGCATCAAGGGCTACAACACCGATGCCACGGGCTTCGAACAATCCATCCGCCCGCACCTGCGCCCCCATCATACGCAAGCCTTGATATTGGGCACGGGCGGCGCATCCAAAGCCGTGGAGTACGTGCTGCACCGACTGGGCATCGCCGTCACCCACGTGTCGCGCACGGCCAAGCCCGGCGCACTCACCTATGATGCACTCGACCATACCGTCATCGGGGCGCACATGGTTATCGTCAACGCCACCCCCTTGGGCACTTTCCCCCACGTGGATACCTGCCCGCCCATCCCCTACGAATGGCTCACCGACCGCCACCTGCTGTTCGACCTGGTATACAACCCCGCCGAAACGCTTTTCCTGAAAAAAGGGAAAGAGCACGGATGCGATACCGTGAACGGCGAGCAAATGCTCGTAGGGCAAGCCGAAGCCGCCTGGATCATTTGGAACGAGGAAGAGGAGATGTCTTGATTTCCACAGGCATGAAAATAAAATTCCATACCTGCGCAACTGAATTTTCGCAAGTACGGAATTTTAGTTTGGTGAATGCCGTTTCTTTATTTTCCCCGATACACCGTAGGGTCAAAACCTGCGAGTGCCTCTTTGCGCTCGGTACAAGTGCCGCACACGCCACAATGCATCTCCTGCCCTTCGTAGCACGAATAGGTATCCTCGAAAGGCACGCCCAGTTCCTTGCCTATCAGGGCTATCTCGCGCTTGGACAGCAGAGTGAACGGTGCCAGTAATTCCACATGGTTGTACGTGCCGGCCGAAATGGCCTGCCCCATGTGCCACACGAACTCCTCACGGCAATCGGGATAAATGGCGTGATCGCCCGCGTGGTTGGATAGCAGCAGGCGGTCGCACCCAAGGCTTTCGGCCAGCCCGGCGGCGATGCTGAGCATGATGCCGTTGCGGAACGGTACCACGGTGCTGCGCATGTTGTCATCGTCATAATGCCCCGCCGGTATCGCTCCGCCGGAGGTCAGCAAGTCGGACACGAAGCCCATGCGGTTCAGGTCCATGTCGATGACCCGGTGCTCGATGCCCAACCGGCGGCAGTTGCGGGCGGCATGGTCTATCTCGATGCGGTTGTGCTTGGAACCATAATCGAACGACAAGGCCAACCGCACGCGGTCGGCGTACCGATAAAGGGCGACCGTGCTATCCATGCCGCCCGAATACAGGGAGATGATATCTTTTGCCATAGTGAACTTGTAGAGCCAAGGCATGCCTTGGCTTCGCTTTTCCTATTGTATATATACAAATTGTGGAGGAGACAAGGCATGCCTTGTCTCTACAGTTTACCTTGCCGGTGGCGCGTTGCGGGGCGGGCGCACGTTGCGACCGGGGGTCTGCGGCCGGGTATCGGTTTCGCCCTCTTCTGTTTCTTCTTCCTCCGGCTCGCTGGCCGAGGCTGCCGACTGGCTATGCACGATGGTGCTGAAATGGCGGTTGCGGGGGAATACAAGGAAAATGTCCTCCTTGCACTTCGGCTGCTGCTCGTCGAGCCAAAAGAAGCCGTTCAGGTACACATCGTCACCCTTCAACTCGCCCAGCGGGTACGTGGCGCCCGACGAGGCCGCCGTCAGCACAATGCGCCGTATCTGCTGGTCCTTGAAGAACATGTTCACGTAACTGCTCTGCGTCTTGTTAAGGCCGATGATGGTCGTATCCTGCTCGTCCACCGGGTAATAAATCGTCTCCGCATTGCCGCTTATCTCCACCCGGTACAATTCCCCATCGGTCATGAAAGCCGTCAGTTCCTTGCCCGACACCTGGTTGAAGTGAGCCGAGTCGTACCGTTGCACAGCCAATGTGCCGGTAGGCACGTGGATGTGGTCGAGCGTCTGGTTGCGCACGAAGGCCTGGATGGAATCGCCCGAAAGCTGGTTGGCTCCGCTCCATACCACCGGCTGCCCGTACAGGGTGGCCACGGAGTCGCGCGAATGATACACCAGCGAGTCGCACGCCCCCTGCAAGTCAATGCGGTAGAAGCGCACGTTGTAATAGGCCTTGGCCAGGTCGTAAATGGAATCTTTGGAGACGGTCATGGTGTCGGCGTGCATGAACAACGAGTCCTGCGTGGACCAATCCACCAGCATGGCCGAGTCGGTGGCCAGCCCATACTCCGTGACTTCGTCATAAAACACATAATGCCCGTGCAAAGTGACTTGCTGCACGGTGTCGCTCATGGCCACCCGGCTGAATCCCTCCACGTACTGACGGCCTTTGTCATAAAACAACGTATCGCCCGTGACAGTCTTGCCGTCGGCATGCACAATGAGCGAGCGGTCGAGCAACATGGACTGCTCCCGGTCGGTGTCATACCAGCCATGGGTGGAGTAGATGTCGGTGTCATCGTCATAAATAATGTGCGTGTCGCCCACGATGCCTGCAATCTTCGTCTCCGTGTTGTAGGTCAGCGTATCCGCATCCATCGTAAACGATTCGTTCAGCAGGTGCACCCGGTCGCGGAACAGGGCCTGCTTGGTGTTCGGCCCGTACTGCCCCCACACCGACGTGAGGGTGTTCTGGTCGTCCTGCAACTTGCCGCCGGTGTAGTAATAGGCCAGGTCGGCCGCGCGGTCGTAATTCAGGCTGTCGGTGGTGAGCACGGCCTCGTCATTCTCCATCCGCACGTTGTGCCTCATGCGGGCCAGCCTCGTGTTGCCATCGTAAAACAGCAGGTCGCCGTAGATGAAGATGGAGTCACCCTCGATGATGCGCACGTGGCCGAAGGCGTCAAAGGAATTTTTCTTGCTCCACAGGTAGGCACTGTCGCAGTACATCACCGCGTTGTCGTGCCGGAAACGCACGGGATTGCCCTTGATAATCTGCGCCCCCGGCAAGCGGTTTTGGTCGAAGTGGATGGCATCCGACTTCTCCAGGTATATCACCGTGGTTTTCTCGGCGCGGCGGGCGGTGTCGGCAGGCTGCGCCAGCGTGTCGGCCGGCACGGCCGACGAGTCCGGAGCCAATGCCAGCGAGTCGCGCCCGGCCGCCTGCTGTGCCAAGGCCGCCGCCACAAACAAAGAGAGCACACCGACTATCGCGGTGTGCTTGCTCCATGCGGGATATGTGCGTTGCTGCCTTTCTTTCCTCATAAAAACCGACTGGCTCACGACCGATTTACTTTATCCAGCCCGGGTAACGGAACTCGCAGTTGCTCCATGCCGGGTCGATGTTGATGTACGTCTCCTTCTGCTTCTTCGTTATCCAGTTCTTGATGAAGTCGTCGCCCCGCTTGCTTTCGTAGTAGGACTTCAGCATCTGGTAGTCGTCGGTCAGGTTGGCCTTGTGCGTGTCCACCTTGGACTTCACCTTGACGATGGCCACCACCTCCTTGTTGTTGGAATTGATCATGGTGAACGGTTCCGATATTTCGCCCACGTTCATACCGTAGACCACCTTGGCCACCTCGGCGGGCAAGTCCTGGTATTCGAACTTGGACGTGCCGCTGCGCTCGTTGAGCATCAGCCCGGCATTCAACGCCGTGTTCTTGTCCTGCGAATAGTAGACCACCGCCTGTTCAAACGTCATCTTGCCCGTGCGGATGAGGTTGGCCACCGAGTCGAGGCTGTGCACGGCTTTCATCTCGTCGTCCAGCGACACGCGCGGCTTGAGCAGGATGTGGCGCGTCTTGATGCGGTCGCCGCGTTTCTCCATCAGCTGGATGATGTGGAAGCCGAACTCCGTTTCCACGATGCGCGACACTTTCTTGGGGTCTTGCAGGTTGAACGCCACGGCGGCATATTCGGGCACCAGCTGGCCACGCCCCATGAAGTCGAGCTCACCGCCCCGCTTGGCACTCTCCGTGTCCTCCGAATACAGACGCGCCAACACCGAGAAGTCGGCCTCACCGCTGTTGATGCGGTCGGAAAACTCGCGCAGGCGTTCTTTCACCCGGTTGATTTCCTCCTGGGGCACGGGCGGTTCCACGCTGATAATCTGCAACTCCACCTGGGCGGGCACGGTGGGTATGCTGTCAGCCGACAGCTCGTTGTAGAACCGCCGCACATCGGCAGGCGTAGCCTTGATGTCGCCTATCAAGGTCTGCTGCATCTGTTGGATAATCATCTGGTTGCGCACCACGTCGCGCAATTCCTCGCGCAGCTCCACCGTGTTCTTGCCGAAGTATTCCTCCATCTTTTCCTTCGAGCCTATCTGGGCGATGTAGTAGTTCAGCTGCATCTCCACCTGGTTCATCACCTGTCCCTCGCTCACCTCGATACTATCCAGCTCCGCCTGGTGCAGGAAGAGCTTCTGGATGGCAATCTGCTCCGGGATGATGCAATAAGGGTCGCCCTCGAACGACACCCCTTCATACTGGGCACGCAGGCGTTGCTCTTCCACTTCCGAGCGGAAAATGGCTTCATCGCCTACAATCCAGATAACCTCGTCGATGATGTTGCTTTGAGCAAAGCCGCCCAACCACGTGGCGGCAAGGCACAACGCAAGTAAAATGGTTTTCTTCTTCATATTCCTGTTTTGTGAATGCGTAAAGACACAAGGGTGCGAAGTTTTCCAACTCCCATCCGCTGCGCCTTCCCGCATCCCGTACCTATTTGTATATTTTCAAATCCTTGGAAGCCACCGCATCCTCATAAAGTTCCCGCTCTATCTCCGAGACAATTTCACCCGATTTCTTGACCGACAACACCTTGGCAATGCGCTCGCGAGCCAGGTCGTAAGGCTCGGGTTGCCCCACCGCACAATACTCGCTTATCTTCAAGAAATAGTGATGCGTGCTATCGCTCACCTCCACCATGGAGGGACCGGCCAGGAACTTGGCAGGGTTCTTTATCTGAAAGGGAGCTTTGCGCGTAATGGACGACAAAGGCAGCCAATGATCCATGAAATAGTCATAGCCCACCGCATTCTGCAACGTGTACTTGTCGATGTATTCCAACGACTCCGGGTCGGCCTTTTCCACCCATTCCCGTACCTCGTCCAGGCGGGGCGCATCCACCGGCACCATCAGGAAGAGGCCCTTCAGCATGTTCTCCCGGGCTACCATCTGCGCGGCGTTCTGTTCATAAAACGCCCGAATCTCGTCCTCCAACGGTTCTTCCGCGCTGCGTTGCTCCACCAGCCGCTGCTGATACTGATGGATGGTCAGGGTACGCCGGAATTTCTCCACCTCACGGTCTATCTGCGCCATGTCGGAAATGTTCTGCTTCGCCTTCTCGTACATCAGAATTTCGGTAGCCCATTCCCGGATATAGCGTTCGGCCAGCAATGCGCTGTCTTCCGGCTGCAACCCGGCTGGTATCATCTGCTGCATCTCGTCCTCGTACAAATAGCGGTCGTGCACCTCGGCCACCACTTTCCGCCCCGCATCCGGCAAGATGCGGCTGCACGAAGTAGCCAAGGCACAAGCCATTCCCAATATGATGAAACGAGAGAAATTCATACCCCCAACCCCCTAAGAGGGGCTATTCTGTTTTTATTTTATACATAGGGCATTGAGCATTGCCCATGCAACTCTGCCGTAGGGCGTTGCCCCACGCTGAGTGCCACAAGGCCGTTGGCCTTGTAACTTGTAGCTCGTAGCTTGTATCTCGTAGCTGAATCAATTCTGCTTGACCGTGGCCACGATTTCCTCGTTGACCACCACCGGATATTTGGCGCGAAGTGCCTTGATCCATTCCTGTTCCAGATAAGTCTGGTAGTCGGCCGTCACCAGGCCGCGCACATCGGTATATTCCTCCGGATACTTCTTCAGCAACTTGCCACTGACGAACACATACGGATAATCTTCAGAAGGTTCATAGCCGTCTTTTACTTTGAACACCTGCTCGTCCACCACGGGATTGTCACCCTTGACGAACAAGCCTTTTTCTATCTTCACATACTGGATGCTGTCGTTCAGGCGGGTGCGCAGGTAGTTGTCGATGGAGTCGGGCAACGAGCGTTTCACGATAGACCGGGCCGCCTCCAAAGTCGGTTCGTCCTTGCAGTAGATTATCCGGCCCTTGTAATGAGGTTCGTCCCATACATAGTCCTTCCGGTGTTCCTTGAAGAAAGCCATCAGACCGGTGGTGTCCTTCGAAGCCTTTTCCCACACCTCGCGGTTGCTCACCTCGAACAGCAAGATGCCATCGTGATACTCCTGCGACAGGAAACGGAAGTCGGGATACTTGCGTGCCAGCTGCGTGTCTTCATACGCCAACAATTCTTTCGCCTCGAAAGCATCCAGTTTTTCCCGGATGATTTCGGAAGCAATCGATTTCGAAGAGTATTTGTTGATCTTCAAATAATCGGCAAAATCGGCCTGCGTGTATTGCTTGTCCGCAAAACTGCACAAAGGCTTGTCCAGCTTGGCGATGGCATCGAGGAATGCCGAATCGTTCAGTTGCTTGCCTTCGAGCAGAGCGACAAATTCATCGGCAGCGGCCTGGTCAAGTTGGAAGTTGTATTCCTTTTTCAGCCCTTTCACGAAAGCCTTCGTGCCCACCTGACCGCGTTCATCGCGCTTGATTTTCCGCTCGATGTCGGCTTTGGCATCTTCGAAGGAAGCCACATCGCGCTTGTCCAGCAGCTTGATGATGTGCCACCCAAACTGCGAACGCACCGGTTCGCTCACGTCGCCCACTTCTTCCAACGCAAAAGCGGCCTGTTCAAACTCGGGCACCATGCGCCCCGTGCCGAACCATGGCAACTCGCCGTTGCGCATGGCACTGCCTTTGTCTTCCGAATAGGTAGAAGCCAGCGTGCCGAAGTCGTCGCCCGCCAGCACACGGTTGTACAGCGAGTCGATGCGGGCTTTGGCGACCTCGTTCTTGGCTTCGTCTTCACGGTCGGTAAACACCATGATGTGCGACGTGAGCACCTCGCCACGCGACGGACGGCGGTCGTTCACCTGGATGAGGTGGTAACCCACCACCGTGCGCACGGGGCCGGACACCGTACCCGCAGGCGTGGCATAAGCTGCCGTCTCAAACGGATAAATGGTATTGAAAGCCGAAATCCAGCCGATATAACCGCCCTTGTCGGCTACCGAGGGGTCTTCGGACATCTCGCGCGACACGGTGGCGAAATCCTCCGTCTCCAGGCGTTTCTTCGCTTCCATAATCTTGTTCCACGCGGCCAGCGTGTCGGCAGCCGAGGCACCGGGAGCCACACGCACCAGGATGTGGCTCACTTCCACGTCCTCTTTCATGCGGTCGTAGGCTTCCTTCACCACGGCTTCTTCCGCCGCCTTGTCCACCAAGTACGGCTTGGCCAGTTGCGCCCGATAGCCGTTATATTCCTTCACGAAGGCCTCGGTCGTGTCGATGCCCTGCGCCTTGGCTTCTTCCACCTTCAGCTTGAAGTTGATGAAGAGGTCCACATATTCATCCAACGTCTTTTTGTCAATCGAGTTGGCCGAGTTGTTCTTATTATAAATGTATTCAAACTCCGACTTGCTCACCGGGTTGCCATTGATGGTCATGATAACCGGGTCACTCTCCGTCTGTGCGAAAAGGCCGCACGAAGCAGCCATGAACGAGCAGAATGCAATGCTTTTAAGTGTCTCCATAACTTACAAATCGCTTTTCCTTATCTTTATATTATTAGGTAATCGTTAATAGTAAATTGTAAATGGCTCTATCGTAAATAGTAAATTGTCCAATCGTCAATTCCCTCACTCTCCCCGGCTGTAATTCGGGGCTTCGCTCGTGATGGACACATCGTGCGGATGGCTTTCGGTAACGCCCGCATTGGTGATGCGCACGAACTTGGCCTGCTGCAACCGCTCGATGGTAGGCGCACCGCAATAGCCCATACCCGCTCTGAGGCCGCCGAGCATCTGATATACCACTTCGTAGAGCGTGCCCTTGTACGGCACCCGGGCGGCAATGCCCTCGGGCACCAGTTTCTTGGCATCCGTCTCGTCGGCCTGGAAATAACGGTCCTTCGAACCGCGTTCCATGGCTTCGAGCGAACCCATGCCGCGATACGACTTGAACTTGCGCCCGTTGAAGATGATGGTTTCGCCCGGCGACTCTTCCACCCCGGCGAACATGGAACCCATCATCACCGAGTCACCGCCCGCCGCGAGGGCTTTCACGATATCGCCCGAATAGCGCAGGCCGCCGTCGGCTATCACCGGCACGCCCGACCCGCGCAAGGTCTTGGCCACATCGTAAATGGCCGACAACTGCGGCACACCGATGCCCGCCACCACCCGCGTGGTGCATATGGAACCCGGTCCGATGCCCACCTTCACGGCATCCGCCCCGGCATCCACCAGGAACTTGGCCGCCTCACCCGTAGCAATGTTGCCCACCACCACGTCCACATCGGCGAAATGTTTCTTAACCTCTTTCAGTTTCTCAGCCACCCCGCGCGAATGCCCGTGCGCCGTGTCTATCACGATGGCATCCACCCCGGCATCCACCAAGGCCGCCACCCGCTGGAGCGTGTCATGCGTCACGCCCACGCCAGCCGCCACGCGCAACCGCCCGTTGGCATCCTTCGAGGCAAACGGTTTGTCCTTTGCCTTCGTTATATCCTTGTAAGTCACCAGCCCCACGAGCTTGTTGTCGGCATCCACCACGGGCAGTTTCTCTATCTTGTATTGCTGCAAGATGTCGGCCGCCGCTTCCAGGTTGGTAGTCTGCTGCGTGGTAATCAGGTTTTCCTTCGTCATCACCTCCTCGATGGGCTGGTTCATGTCCCGCCGGAAGCGCAGGTCGCGGTTGGTCACGATGCCCACCAGGCGGCCATCCTCGTCCACTACCGGGATGCCCCCGATTTTATATTCCGCCATCATGGCCAAGGCCTGCCCCACCGTCTTCCCGCGCAAGATGCTCACAGGATTGGATATCATGCCGTTTTCCGCACGTTTCACGAAACGCACCTGCCGAGCCTGTTCCTCTATCGACATGTTTTTGTGTATCACGCCGATGCCCCCCTCGCGCGCAATGGCAATGGCCAGCTTCGCCTCGGTCACCGTATCCATGGCGGCCGACACGAACGGAATGTTCAACTTTATGTGGCGAGAGAAACGGGTCGTCAAATCGACCTCGCGGGGAAGGACTTCCGAATATGCCGGAATCAACAGTACATCGTCAAACGTCAGGCCTTCAAATTGAACCTTTTCTGCAATAAAAGACATAACTATAATATTATATGTATGTTGTGAGGAACACCCTCCGCTCCCCGCCAACACGATTATTGCCTGCAAATATACGGATAATTCACCAGCAAGGAAATAAAGGAAATACAAAAAAAGATTAATGCCTTTACACGTCCGCTACCCGTCACACGTTTTTGGGGTTTCAGATTAAAGAGCACAAATGAGGCAAATGAATGCAAATGTTTTTTCTTACCTTTGTCCCGCAGATGAGGGCGAAAGATTTTTCGCCTCTACGTACATGTCCGACCATGCACTTTCAATTGTCAATTATCCATTCTCAATTGAAATACCCCTACTAGTTTCCCGACCATCGTCCTATAGTTTCTTTCCCATCGTCCTATAGTTTCTTTGTTAACATTTGGCCTTTTTCAGGCTTAATACATTCTTGCCCAGCATCGAATGTCCTATTGCAAACCCGAAAACACACTATAGTATCTTGGTCATCGTCCTATAGTTTCTTTGTCGGTTTTCTATAGTTTAACCCTTAAATCCCCTCCCGATAAATCGGGATAAATTCCGGGGACTTTTTCTTGTCTGCCTTTTGTAGTGACACGGCGTGCCGTGTCTGAAAAACGAACCGCAAAGAGCGAGAGGACGCAAAGGATGTTTATCGAAATTATCTACCTTGCTTTGACAGCGAAAACAGTTTTTGCGTATCTTTGCATGTACGATATGCCATTAATGGAATAAAATAAGATTATGAAAGCATTGAAACTACTTGTATTATCATGGTTCTGCATAGGAAGCATCTATGCAGAAGGGATAGACCGCATCCAAACTCACGCGGAAGGCAATCGAATAAAAGTGTTTGTGGAATGGAGTTTATCCGGTTGTTATCACCCGACAGACAGCATTATTGTCGACAATACTCTTGGCGAGGCCCGCATATACCGCACGGAGACAATCCCCGAATGCGACATGATTACCCACAACAAGGACAGTTTCCATGTGGAGCAAGGCGCGTTCGATGAATTGGACATACAGCTTTACAAACGTTCTTGGAAAGGAGGAACAGAAGCAGAGCCTGCATATGGAGATTATTCCCTGGCCGACAGCAAGACGTTGCGCTTGAGCGAGGCCGTTTATTTCCCCACAGGAACTGTTTGGACGGAAGTGACCACCAACCTTTTTGACAAAACCTATTGTAAGATAAACACCTATGAGGTTGCCGGGGACACGACCTTTAACGAGACTATTTACCGGAAGGTATTGCTAAACGGAAATGCCCTGTACGCCTTGCGCGAGCAGGACGACAAGGTGTATTTGATGTTCCTACAGTTCCCTGAACAGAAGCAAGAAAGGCTGGCCTACGACTTTGCTTGGGAAGTGGGCAAGACGCTCTATTTTCAATACATGGACGCAGCTTCGGATGAATACGTCCCCATGTGTACCATCCAAGAGATAGACCAAGTGCAACTGGCGGACGGCCAACTTTACGATTATGCGGAGGGCTATATCCGAGGCATCGGGGGCAAGAGTGGCATTTTCCAGCACATGATGCCGCAACCGACCAACGGCGACCAAACCAGCCTGCTCTGCTTTTCGCGAAACCGCACGCTCATTTACCAAAACAAGGAGTATGCCGGTTGCGAGTCGTGCGAAAGAGCCGAATATACGCCCTTGGTTGACGAGAGCCTCACATGGAGCTATTGCGATGTGGTCAAGCGGGACATGGATCAATATGATATGACCTATACCCGGTATTACTTTAAGGGTGACACGACTATAAACGGAACTACCTACAAGAAGCTGTACCAAGAGGATTGTGACGGTGCCATCGACTGCGTGGCAGCCATGCGCGAGGATGGAATGAAAGTGTACATGGCAGACAATGAACTAACCGATGTCGGTGAAAAGTTGATTTACGACTTCGGACTGACCATAGGTGATGCCATGGGCGGTGATGTATTATTGGCAACAAGCCTCGTCCAAACCGAAGACGGAGAACGTATAAAGTTCGACTTCGGCTTTGACACGTGGATAGAAGGCATTGGCTCGTTGGAAAGACAGCTCCACCTGCCACTAAGCCCGGTTCTTTTGTATGAATTGGGAGTAAGACTGAATTGGCAAAAAAGGGATGGCGTGATCGTGTACAAGACAGACGGTTTCTGGTTCAATGAAAACGAATGCGAAACAAGCCTCTCTCCCATCCTCCCGGCAGCACAAGGCATCCGCATTACCCAACCGGCACAAGGCGTGCTGTGCATCGCCACAGATGCGGAGGAAGCCTTTGACGTGGATATCTACGACTTGTCCGGCCAGCGGCTACTGTCCTGCCAAGGGACGAACGGGCAACGCCTGGACGTGTCCGTCCTGCCTGCGGGCGTTTACTTGCTTTCTATTGACGGTATGGAAATGCGGAAATTTGTCAAGCAATAAGATAAGATTGTTGCCTCCCGCAGATTAAACCCAAATCGGTCATTAGACCATTCTGCGAATATCTTGGGAAGTCTGTAACTTGCGCCTATATATTGAAACACAATAGATACAATAGTATCGCAACTGCGACAGGCAGGGAGGTAAGCGGGGAAAGCCCTTCGGACTTTCCCCGAAGGTCACATAGGCTGTCCGCCGCTATTGTGAACTGCGGGAGAAAAGGCGAAGCCGCATCTCCCGATAAACTTTCCTTGAATATAAGG
>CASFUX010000073.1 GCA_949297975.1 uncultured Bacteroidales bacterium | reverse complement strand
GAGTGCCTGCAATGCCTGGCTGAAGAAGATGTGCGGGAAATAAAAGCTAAGGCCTCCCCAAGCCCCTCCAAAAGGAGGGGATGTGAAAGCTGTTCTGCTAATTTTATAGGGCAGACAAACTCACATCCCCTCCTTCTGGAGGGGCTTGGGGAGGCATTATCTTTTATTTCCCGCACATCTTCTTCAGCCAGGCATTGCAGGCACTCCATTGTTCGGGGAAGGTCCAGTGGCCGGTTTCGAGGAAAAGCTGCAAGTCCTTCTCGCCGGGGATGACATTGTAGGCCGCGTACATGGACGTGGGCGGGCAGGTGAGGTCGTTATATCCCCAGCTGTACCAGCCCGGCACGTTCACCCGGCGGGCAAAGTTCACCACGTCGAAGTAAGCCAGCGTTTCCACTTCGCCCGGGGCGGGCTTGGCATGGCGGTAATAATGCGGCCATCCCCCGGCACGCCCGTGGAGGTAACCCGCATAGTCGCACAAGGCGGGATAATAGGCCGCCAGGAACTTAATGCGCTTGTCCAGCCCGGCGGTCACGATGGAGAGTGCCCCGCCCTGGCTGCCGCCGGTCACGCCCACCGTCTCGCCATCGAACTGCGGCAGGGTGTAGATGAAGTCCACCGCACGCACGCAGCCCACGTACACCCGTTTGTAATAATGGCGGTCGCGGTCGGCCTTGTTGATGGAATGGTATTCGCGCAACGCGCCGTTGTTCAGGTTGTCGTACAATTCCTTGGGCAGGTTCACCGGGATGCCGTGGATGCCGATTTCCAGGCTGATGATGTCATCGGCCACCCGCGTGCCGCCGTAGGGACGCACACCCGCCCCCGGCACATGGAGCACGGCGGGGTATTTGCCCGGCTTGCGGGGCACGGAAAGCATCCCATAGATGCACGAACCCGAAGAGCGGTCGTTGCGGAAGCTCACGTGGTACACGTCCACCGCCGCCGTGCACTTTTCGGGCACCAGCGTCATGCGCGGGTCGAGCGACACCTTGCGGGCTTCGGCGATGGCATCCGCCCAAAAAGCGTCAAAGTCCTTCGGGTCTTCCGTCGTGGGCTGTATCCGATCCACGTCCACCCCCACGGTGGCTATGCCCTCGTAACGGCGGCCGTCCACCTTGGCCGTCACCCGGCAGCGCAGGAAGCCCGGTTCCTTCATCGAAGCCTTCAGCGTGGTCTTGCCCGTGGGCAGCACCACGTCCTGCTTCACCACGTCGGGAAAGCATTCAGGTCCCAGCTCGTAATCCACCGTCACGCCCTCCAGCAGGTTCTCATGCTTGAACACCTGCACGTTGAACGTCACTTCTTCCTTTACCTTGCATTGCCAGTCGGTGCGGTCGGGCGACACGATCACCGTGACCAGTTTCTGTGCCGGTTGCGCCGACACGCTTGCCCCCCACAATGCCGCAAGGAACAAACCTAATAAAGCTAACTTTCTCATGATTGGATTAATTGAATGATTGAATAAAAAAATATGAATAATTGATTGACTGATTAACTGATATTGGCGCAAGTCTGTGACTTGTACCGATAATAACCGAAGTTTGTAACTTCGTGTTGGCAGTTGCAAACTGCCTCGTTTGGGACACAAGTCGCAGACTTGCGCCAAATGCGTGTGGCATACAAGAGCAACATGCCCACTGCCCCCACAATGAAACCTGCTAAAAATTTCATGGTTGTTTATTTGCTTTTCCCCACAAAGGTAGGGAACTTTTTCCTTCCCACAACCAAACTGCCGGGAGAAAATGTCGTTTCATCCGCACATGTTTTCCTTTTCATCAGGGAATATTTTCCCATTCGTCAGCATATGTTTTACTGCCCACAGTTATGGGTTATATAACTCACAGTTATGGGTTGTACGACCCACAGTTGTGGGTTATATAACCCATAACTGTGGGCAGTAAAATATTCCCGCATAAACGGGAAAACATATACTGGTGAAATGGGAAATACAAAGGCAGAAAAATGCAAAAGCTCCGCCTACCCCCGCCCGCATTCTCCGCAGACACGAACGGCAAAAGGATACTGTTTGGAAAAAAATGTACTTTTTTCTCTCTTCACTTAAACTTAATCAAATCTTAACTTGTTAGTAAAGTACATATGAACAAAGCTAACTATTTTTGTGCCGAGAAATCATCACTCAAAGAAACAGACATACTAATCACTCTAACATGTTTTAATTATGAAAAAGGCTACTTTTTTTGCAGCAGCGTTGCTATGCGCCTCCCTTTTCACGGGCCGGGCAGCAGCAGCGGAAAATGTGTTGTTCTCCGAAACATTCGCTTCGGGGCAAGGCGACTTCACGATTGAAAACGTGACATTGGACGGCATCAGCTATGTGTGGAAACATGATGCAAGTTACAAGTACATGAAAGCAAGCTCGTTCGTGAGCGGCTCGGCGCACAATGCCGAAAGCTGGCTCATCTCACCCGCCATCGACCTGACGGGGGCAAGCAACGTGACTTTGTCGTTTAAACATGCCATCGGACCACAAGGCAGCATCAATGTAGACAAGGCTACCATGACCCTGCAATTCAGCAGCGACTACACCGATGGAGCACCGAGCACGGTTACCTGGACGGCCGTGGAAATCCCCGCCTGGAGCACCAGCGGGTGGGCAGAAGTGAGCGTGACGGTCAATGTGCCTGCCGACATGCAAGGCAAACCTGGCATCCGCTTCGCCTACAAATATGCCACCACCACCGAATCGGCCACGTGGGAAGTGTGGGATGTGGAAATGCGCGGTGAAGGCGGCACGGTAACGCCTCCCGAACCAAGCGAAAGCATTCTCGATGAACCTTTCGCCACAAGCCAAGGCGACTTCACTATCGAAGACGTAACGTTGGACGGCATCAGCTATGTGTGGAGCCACGACAATGAATATGAATACATGAAAGCCAGTTCGTTCGTCGGTGGGTCGGCACACAACGCCGAAAGCTGGCTCATCTCGCCTGCCCTCGACCTCACCGGCTATAAAAACGTGACCCTGTCGTTCGAGCACGCCATCGGCCCGCAAGGTAGCATCAACGTAGACAAAGCCACCATGACATTGTGGTTTAGCAGCGACTACACCAGCGGCGCACCCAACACGGCTAACTGGACGGAAGTGGAAATCCCCGCTTGGAGCACCAGCGGATGGGGCTGGGTAGATGTAACGGTGAACGTACCTGCCGACATGCAAGGCAAGCCGGGCATCCGCTTTGCCTACAAGTACGCCACCACCACCGAATCGGCTACGTGGGAAATCAGAAACGTAATAGTCGATGGAGACTTCATCAGCACCGGGATGGCCAACCCGACGGAAGTTCCTGTCACATTCTACGTGCATGACGGCCTGCTGACGATAGACGGCGCGGACAACGGCATGATTGTGGAAATATACAACGCCCTCGGCACCCGGATGCTGACAACTGTGTTCGATGGTACAAGCATCCCCGTAGCCGACCTCACCCCCGGCATGTACATCGTGCGGGTAGGCAAGGAAACACAGAAAGTGATGTTCTGATTCTTCACTTGCATATATCAAAACAAGAAAAAGAGCCGTGCTTCGACAAAGCACGGCTCTTTTTCTATATAAAACACACCGTTATAAAACTTTCATTCGGCCAATTCACCGATTTTCCTTAAGTTTGCAGGCGTAACGATATGCAGAGGCAAGAGGTGAGCAAGTAAAAGGCAAGAACTCATCAGCGATTATCTGCGGGAAACAATCTGAAATTTGAAATCCTATAATATTATGTCGAAGAAAATAAAAGCAGGTGTCATCGGGGGTGCGGGCTACACGGCCGGCGAGTTATTGCGCATCTTGATATTCCATCCGCAGGTGGAGGTAGCGTTTGTCAACAGCAGCAGCAATGCGGGCAACGCCGTGAGCGCGGTGCACGAGGGATTGCTGGGCGACACGGACCTGCGCTTCACCGACGCGCTGCCGCTGGACGAAGTGGACGTGCTGTTCCTGTGCTCAGCACATGGCGACAGCCGCAAATTCATGGAGTCGCATGACGTGCCGCAGGAGGTGCGCATCATCGACCTCTCGACCGACTACCGGATGAAAAGCGCGGAACACACGTTCATCTACGGCCTGCCCGAGTTGAACCGCGAGGCCATCCGCCAGGCGCGGCGCATCGCCAACCCGGGTTGCTTCGCCACGGCCATCCAACTGGCCTTGCTGCCCTTGGCCGCCCAAGGATTGCTGCGTGACGAGGTGCACATCCACGCCATCACCGGCTCCACGGGGGCGGGCGTGAAGCCTTCGGCCACCTCGCACTTCAGCTGGCGCAGCAACAACCTGTCCGTGTACAAGGCGTTCACGCACCAACATTTGCAGGAAATCGGGCAATCGCTGCGGCAACTCCAACCGGGGTTCGACCAGGCGTTGAACTTCATCCCGGTGCGGGGCGACTTCGCGCGGGGCATCTTCGCCACCCTGTACACCACCTGCCCGCTAAGCGAGGAGGAAGCCAAGGCCTTGTACGAAGCGTACTACCAGGATGCGGCTTTCACGCACATGACCGACCTGAACCCAGACTTGAAGCAGGTGGTGAACACGAACAAGGCCATCGTGCACGTGGAAAAGCACAGCGACAAACTGCTCATCATCTCCTGCATCGACAATTTGCTGAAGGGGGCATCCGGCCAAGCGGTGCAGAACATGAACCTCATCTTCGGTCTCGACGAGGCGGAAGGCCTGCGGCTGAAACCGACGGGATTTTGATGATTAGCACACGGAATACACGGATTATTCTGAGTTATCTGCGGGAACGAATAATCCGTGTATCCCGTGTGCTCCTACACCCAAACGCCTATGGACGATATACTATACCCCATCGCCCTCACCTGCATCAAGGGCATCGGGCCGGTGCTGGCCAGAAACCTGATTGAACGGTTTGGCTCGGCCGAAAGCATTTTCCGGGAAAAACGGGGCATGTTGGAAAAAACGCCCGGCATCGGGTCAGGACTGGCCGAAGCCATCATCCGGCAACGCGACGAGGCCTTGCAACGCGCCAAGGAGGAACTGGAGTTCATCCACCGGTACGGCATCCGCACCTGCTACATGGACGATGAGGACTACCCCGCCCGTCTGAGGGAATGCCCGGATGCCCCCATCGTGCTGTTTGCCAAAGGCGAGATGGACCTCAATGCCGCCCATTTCATCGGCGTAGTGGGCACCCGCCGCCCCACCGAACAAGGTCGGGAAAACTGCCGCAAGCTGGTGTCCGACCTGGCGCAGACCATGCCCGGTACCGTCATCGTGAGCGGACTGGCCTACGGCATCGACGTATGCGCCCACCAGGCCGCCCTCCAAGCCGGGCTGCCCACCATCGGGGTGCTGGCACACGGGTTGGACAGGATATACCCGCCCTCGAACCGCCCAGTGGCTGCGGAGATGGCGAAGCACGGCGGACTGATCACCGAATACCCGAGCCGCACCAACCCCGACAAACCCAACTTCGTGCAGCGCAACCGCATCGTAGCCGGTCTGTGCGATGCCGTGGTGGTGGTGGAATCGGCACATCGGGGCGGTGCGCTCATCACGGCCAAGTTGGCGTTCGAATACAACCGGGAGGTGTTCACCTTTCCCGGACGGGTGAACGACGAATACTCCAGCGGTTGCCACGAGCTGATCAAGAACAATGTGGCCTCCCTGATAGAATCGGCCGATGACCTGCTCCACTATCTCGACCACCCCGTTTACCGGGGGAAAACAGAGCCGCAGGAACGCACGCTGTTCGCTCCTCCTGCAACGGAGCCGGGCAAACGCCTGCCCGACCACCTGCCGGAAGAAGACCGCCAATTGCTCCAAACCCTGTACGACCACCCCGACGGCGTGCCGATAAACGACTTGGTGGAACTCACCTCGCAACCCTTCAGCCAACTGTCCGGCCGCCTGCTGGGATTGGAAATGCAAGGCCTGGTCAAACGCCTGCCCGGCAATGTGTATAAAGCATCTTAGCTACGAGCTACAGGCTACGAGCTACAAGCTACAAGTCATATGCTCCTCCCATCCGCAGGGCACTTGTAGCTCGTAGCTTGTAGCTGAACTAATCACTAATCGCTCATCCCGTGTACACAAAAGACGAATTGCGACAACTGAAGAAAGAGTTTTGGGAAGGTTACGGCACTTTTTGCCGCGACTTGCCGGAAATGGCCGGGAGGCGGGACAACTTCCTGCTCAACACCAAAATGAAAGGCGTGGAGTTCAAGTACGATGCCACGCGCACCGGAGCAGAAGTCATCCTGGAAATCAACTTGCGCGATGAAAACGAGCGTTTGCGCAAATACGAACAATTCGAGCGTTACCGCGCCGTGATAGAAAGCGAGTTCCCCGACGGCCTGGTGTGGGACTTCGCCTACCGCCGTCCCTGCGGCAACGAGGTGTGCCGCATCTACTCCCGCCGCGAAGGGCTCGACATCCACCGCCGCAGCGACTGGCTGGCCTTCTACCGCTTCATGGCCACCGAAATGCTAAAACTGGAGCAGGCCTTCCTCGAAGTGAAGGACGCGATAGAGTAAGACACTCTATTCCTAACGTGAACTCGGTTTAAGAAAAAGCAATTACCTCACCCCTAATCCCTCTCCCTGGGAGGCCGTGTAAAAACCACGAAACAAACCCGCCGTCATTTCGACCGTAGGGAGAAATCTACTACTATAAAGCTCCCAATTCTCGCTGCGCTCGAAATGACGAGGACGACATGAAAATGGTACTTTTTACACAGTCTCCTGGAGAGAGGGAGATTGAGTTGTATCTATTGTGTTTCAATCTATAGGCGCAAGTTACAGACTTGCCAAGATATCCCCCGAATGGTCTAATGCGATTTGGATTTAGAGGAACATAGAGTTTACCCCGAAGCTCCGCAACAGGACAAAGTAGAGCCGTCACTCCCGTGGCGGCTCGCCCCTCATGACATCCCGCCGGATAATACAAAGAGCCGCCACGAGAGTGACGGCTCCACATACGGTCTTAATGCCAACATGTGTACAGGTCAGAACACATACCCCACCTTCACGTTCAACTGCCAATCATCGTCGATGTAAGTCCCCTGCCGGTAATAAAAATCGTTGAACACCACCCGCAGCGGAGCGTACAGAGCCGAGGCCTCCACGTGCCAATGCTCGCCGAAGGCATACCGGTAGCCCACCTTCACCCCCAGCGACAGCGTGCCGTGGAAGTAGCCCGGTGTCCATCGGTCTACCGTAGGGGCATTAGGCTGCCGCAACGCGCTCCACGTGAACTCCAGCGGCACGGACAGGAACCACCCGCCATTGCCCCGCGTGTGCTTGCCGTGCAGCACCCGGTTGCGGTAATTGATGTGCCAACGCAACTCCGTGCCCAAGCGGAAATCGAGGTTGTAATACGTGCGGGGAGCACCCATCCGCGTCTCGTAAGTGACAAAATTGCCCTGCTGAGAAGTGGACGATTCCACTTCCACCCACTCCGTGCGGGTGCGGTCGAAGAGGTTGCGCACCCCCACCGAGCTGTGCAGGGACAACACGGGTGCGATGCGGTCCTCGCGGAAATACTGCACATCGAGCGGGAAGGTGGTGGTAGCGGGGTCGATCACCATCGGCACCACGTCCGTACCGATGCGGACACCTTGCAGGGTCTTGGCAATGCGGATGTCCTGCTTATCCATCGGCTGCGCCTCATCCTGTGCGACCGCCGGGAGCAACGCCAGCAACGGCAACCCGGCCAACAATAGGAACTTTTTGTACATCATAAATCTGTGATAAAGTGAAATGACCGGCACAAAGCTATGGATTAACCTCCCAACAGCCCGTGCCGGTTAGGGTTTATTGGGATTTATCGGATAAGATTAACGGTTGTGCCTCCTTTTTTCCTGAATTGGCGCAAGTCTGCGACTTGTGCCGAAAACTCCCGAAGTTTATAACTTCGATTTGGCAGTTGCAAACTGCCCATATCATCGGCACAAGTTGCAAATTTGCGCCAACAGATATTTTTCAAAACACATACGCCGCTTTCAGTTCCACCTCCAAATGCTCCACCGCATCGCTGCCGTCGTACCGCTTGTGCAACACGACATACCCGCCATAGCCCCATTTGGCACTTGTATGGAGAGGCAAAAATGCAAAAAAAGGCGTGTAGGACGCGCTGCCTTCCAGCAGGAAGTGGGGCGTGAAGGCATAACGAAAACCTGCCTGTACCCACAAAGTCACGCCCAAATCCACATGCTCGGGTAACCACTTATCCGATGAGAATATAGGCTGGCTAAGTATAGACGAAGCCACTTGTATGGGTACGCCTATGAACCAACCACTGTTGAGCATGGTGCGCCGGCCGTTCCTGTAGCGGGGACAATGGCTGAAGTACCACCGGGGGGCAGTCTCCACCGCAAGGTTCAACCCATAATAAGGCTTTTTAGGAGTTTCTTTATAATTGATATGTTCTTCCCCAAACAGATTACCCCCAATAGACATCCAATATACGTAATGGCACAGCCCGGCCAAAGTGCGCAGCGTAAAGGTCGGTGCCAGGCGGTCCTCACGGAAATAACCCATATCCAGCGAAACCGAGTTGGAAAAGCATTGCAGCAATTCCGTCCTGAGATATATACCCTGCAAGGCTTTCTCCACCTTGATTTCTTTCCTGTCCATGCGGGTGTCGCTGAGGGTGACTCCCTCTTGGGCGGATGTGCCGGACACGGCAAGCAAGAAAAGTGCGGAAACAAGGATTTTCCTTTTATTCATTTGGTTGCAATACATTGTTTCTTTAGCAAGAACGCCCGAATACCTGGATTATTGCCCTCGTTGGCGTAAGTTTGCAACTTCGATTATCGCCATTACCGTTGATAGTGGCACAAGTTACAACTTGCGCCAAAAGGGGGTTAGGGTTTATTGGGATTTATCGGATAAGATTAACACCTCATTGATGCAAGTTTGCAACTTGTGCCAACGGAGAATCTCTCACCTTATTTCATACAATCCTATTCTTCTGCCTCCATCCCCCACCCTGAGGTCTATATCGTAAGTACCGACTGGAAGACCATGCAATTTAAAAAGGATTTCATGCTTCGTCAGGCAACTGTCCGGCACGTTCCACCATTCATCATATACATACCGGTCAATCCACACATGCATGTGAAGCAAATCATCAACCCAATAGACCGTAACGCTATTCAACTTGTCATTAGTCGTAATGTCATTGGTGATTATCCTGACCTGGCTGATTTTTTGCTCTTTATCCACGCATTCGGCTTCGAATTGAAAGCCTCCTGCCACTTGCCCCATATCAACCATGTGAACCTCCGAAACATCGAATTTTATCAGCATGGGTTCTCTCTGGCATGAAACGAAACATAGAAGAACAAGAAAAAACAGGAAACGCATATTTTATATCGAGTTAAATTTTAAACCACAGAGACACGGAGAAATGCCGCTCGTTGGCGCAAGTTTGCAACTTGTGCTTAAAACTTTTGAAGTTTACAACTTCGATTATCGCCATTGCCGTTGATAG
>CASFUX010000072.1 GCA_949297975.1 uncultured Bacteroidales bacterium | reverse complement strand
GTGCCCGACTTGGAAGCGGGCTGTTCGTTGGCGGACAGCTGCCCGGCCGATGAATTTGAAAAGTTCGTGCAGGCGCATCCCGGCTACACGGTCATTTCCTATGTCAATACGTCGGCTGCCGTGAAGGCGTTGACCGACGTGGTGGTGACCTCGACCAACGCGCGGAAGATAGTGGAACAATTCCCCCCTGATGCCAAACTGATATTCGGTCCGGACCGTAACCTGGGCAATTACATCAACAGCGTGACAGGTCGCTCCATGCTGTTGTGGGACGGGGCTTGCCATGTGCACGAGCAGTTCTCACTCGAAAAGCTCTTGCAGTTGAAGGAAGCGCATCCCGGAGCGGTGGTGCTGGCTCACCCGGAATGCAAGAAGCAGGTGCTTATGGTGGCGGACGTGGTGGGTTCTACCCAAGCGTTGCTCAACTACGCCACGGCATCGGACAAGACCGAGTTTCTGGTGGCCACGGAGTCGGGCATCCTGCACGAGATGCAGAAACGCAATCCGCACAAGACCTTCATCCCCGTGCCCCCGGCAGACAGCACCTGCGCCTGCAACGAATGCAACTTCATGCGCCTCAATACGCTTGAAAAGCTGTACCGTTGTCTGCGCGACGAGCAGCCCGAAATTATCGTGGACGAGGCCATCCGCCAGCGTGCCGTGAAACCGATAGAACGGATGCTGGAAATGAGCTAAAGGGATTTACTATTGCACGATTGATTACTATTTGTAGCAACTGTAAATGTTGGTTGCCATATTGCCTACCCGTAGAGCCGTCACTCCTGTGGCGGCTCTTTCTTTTTTATTATATATCTACCGTAAAAATAGAGCCGCCACAGGAGTGACGGCTCTACGGAGATTTACGTTTATTCGCGTTCAATCCTTCAAATAATAATTAATCGTCGTTACCACGCGCAGGGTCTTGATGTGGGGCGAATTGTCATCGCGATTGGAGATGGTGATTTGGCCTTGGTTGGCGGTTTTGATTTTGCCGAGGCGGCTTTGCGAGTCGGTGGCGAACTTCTCCGCGCTGATGCGGGCGTTCTTGGTGGCTTCCTCTATCATGGCGGGTTTCACCTCGTTCAAGCCGGTGAAGTCGTACACGATGGGGTTTTCATACGTGCGGTTGGCCGATATGTTGATGCCCTCTTTGATGAGCTGCGACATGGTAGGAATGATGCCGCGCACCACGTCCACCCGGTTACTGGACACGGTGATGACGGACGTGCCGTTGTATCGATACCGGATGCCGTCCTGTTGCACGTACCGCTCCGTTTGGTAGTCGATGATGTCCGGTTGCGACACGGTGATTTCGCCGTCCTCGATGCCGTTTTCATGCAGGAAGGCCAGCACCTTCCGGTTGTTTCGTTCTATTTCGCCGTACAACGCCAGCAGGTCGTTGCCCACTTCCTTGTACACGATGGGCCACGTCACTTTGTCGGCAGGTACTTCGCGCTCGGCCAATCCCTTGACCGATACCACCCGCTGCGCGTCCTGCATCCGCGCGATGCCATTTTTTACTTGCATGCCTCCTAAGAATAGTCCGATGCCGATAAACAGCCCGGCGACTACGATACCTTCCTGTTTCATATTTATTTCAGATTTTAAATTTCCTGTTTCAGATTGTTTCTTCTCCCAATAACGTAAAGGTTTGTTGAAATGTTTAGAGACATGCGGGAATATTTTCCGTTTTGTCAGCAGATGTTTTATGATTTATGCGGAAATATTTTCCCATTTATCAGCATGAGTTTTATAGCCCACAGTTATGGGTTGTACGACCCACAGTTGTGGGTTATATAACCCATAACTGTGGGCAGTAAAAGTTCTCCGCATAAGTGGGAAAATATTCCCGCATAAATTAGGAAATGCAGGAGCATATCCCGGCAAATAGGAATGCCGGAAAGATGTCGGATGTAATAGGGTTTATATCGAATTAAAAATTAAACCACAGAGACACGGAGAGTTGCATTTTATTTCTCCCATTATTTGCTTTAAGAAGTGCACGGAGAAATGCCGCTTGCGGCATTTCACTGAGTGTTCTCTGTCGCCTGAGAACGTATTACTAATTACCTCTGTGTCTCTATGGTTTATTATCTGTATATTGTCTAATAGAGGATAAAGGTTTTAGTCCATATTTTCCTTGATGGGGTGGGGGATGACCTTGAACACCTTGTCGTTTCTCCGCACCACGCTGTGAGTCTTGATGGAGAGGTAGTCGCTTTTGCGGGCGGTGGGCACGGGCAGCAGGTCTACACGGATTTCCTGCACGATGTCCTCGTAAGCCCCGGTGGTGTCGCCGGTGATAAGCAGCTCGTCGCCCACGCTGAGGTCGTGTGTGTCGAGGTGGATTTCAGCCACGCCTATCTTGGCAAAATAGTTCGTCACCCGCCCGATGTAGAGCTTGCGGTGCGTGGCCTGCGAGCCGTACACGTGGCTCCATTCGCCCAGGCGTTGCCCCAGGTAATAGCCGTCCCAAAAGCCCCGGTTGAACACGCGGGCGAGCCGTGCGTCCCAGTCGCGTATTTTTTCTTCGGTAAACGAGCCTTCGAGGTAGGCATCCACGGCTTCGCGGTAGCACGATACTACGGTTTTGACGTATTCCGCTCCCCGGGCGCGGCCTTCTATTTTGAGCACCCGCACGCCCGCATCGAGCATTTTGTTGAGGAAATGGATGGTCTTGAGGTCCTTGGGCGACATGATGTATTCATTGTCCACGTCCAGTTCCACTTCGCCCTCCTTGTCGCGCACGGTGTAGGTGCGGCGGCATATCTGCATACAGGCTCCCCGGTTGGCCGAGGCGTTTTTTTCGTGCAGGCTCAGGTAGCATTTGCCCGATACGGCCATGCACAACGCCCCGTGGCAGAACATCTCGATGCGCAAGGGTTGCCCGCCGCGTCCGCAGATGTGTTCCTTTTCTATCATGTCGTGGATGTGCGCCACCTGCTCCAGGTTCAGTTCGCGAGCCAGTACCACCACGTCGGCAAACTGGGCATAGAAGCGCAGGGCCTCGGTGTTCGATATGTTGAGCTGGGTGGAGAGGTGCACCTCCACGCCCGCTCGGTTGGCGTAAAGCATGGCGGCCACGTCGGCGGCGATGATGGCCGACACGCCTGCCTCGCGAGCCGTGTCGATGATGTCGTGCATGAGGGTCAGGTCGCCGTCGTACAGGATGATGTTGACAGTGAGGTAGGTTTTGATGCCGTGCTCGCGACAGGTGGCTACGATGCGGCGCAGGTCGTCGGTGGTGAAGTTGCTGCTGGAGCGGCTGCGCATGTTGAGGTGCTCGATGCCGAAGTACACCGAGTCCGCTCCGGCCTGTATAGCGGCGGCCAAGCTCTCCCATGAGCCGGCGGGTGCCATGATTTCGATGTCGGTACGTTGTAACATGAGGTAATTGACAGTTGATAATTGACAATTGACAGTTATTAATAATTAAACCCGAATGCCCAAAGGGGTATGGTGTTCAGGTAGCCGTATTCTATATCGTCTTTTACGATGAAGGCATTGTCCACGCCTTCGATTTGTTTTTTCTTTTTGTTCTTTCCTCCCACTTCAAAGGTGTGGTTACCAATCATGAAGTCGGATACAGGCGATGCCATGACCTTGTTCCGCACGTTCATTTGCGACAAGAAGAACGTTTCCCGCAAGTTGCCTACATCCGGCTTATCCTCCGCAATGGCGTGGATTAGGTTGGTGTTGTCAAGATAGACCTTTTCCACCTTGCCCAGCTCGCGTATGCCTTTGGTATCGTCGCGCAACTGCATGATGATACCCGCTTTTTCGAGGTAAAAAAGGAAGTCGGCTACCTGGTTGCGGTGCACGTCCATCATTTGGGCTATTTTGGAGAAATTGGGCTTGAAGGGCACGCTCTGTGCAATGATGTAGAGCAGTTGTTTCAGTTTCCTTGAAGTGGAAATGTTCATGTTGGCATAAATGGGGATGTCCGATTCGAGCGTAAGGTTGAGAATGTTCCGCAACCGCTGCTCGTATTCTCCTTCGTTATAAAAAGGATAGTAGCCTTTCCGGATGTATTCCTTGAAAAGGGGTAGCGGGTGTTCCACGTCGGGTATTTCTACCTGGTTGTCCAAGATGGCTTCCAAGGTGTAGGCAGGCAATGCAAGCCCTTGCGACATGTTGAGGTATTCGCGGAATGACATGCCGGGCAGGCGGTACATCACGGCCCGGCGACTCAAGTCGCTGTTTCCTTTGAACAGGTCGAGTATGGACGAACCGGTGAAAATGATTTGCAGGTGGGGGAAGTGGTCGTACATCATTTTCAATTCCGTGGCCCAGTTGGTGTATTTATGTATTTCGTCGATGTAAAGGTGTTTTCCCCCATTCTTATAAAAGGCGGCGGCGGTGTCGTAGAGGCGGTTTTCCGTGAAATAAAGGTCATCGGCATAAAGGAACAAAGTTTCTTTAAGCGGGTTGTGCAACTTGATGTGTTGCAGCAGCAGGGTCGTTTTCCCCACCCCCCGCGCTCCCACGATGGCAAACATGCGGTTGTTCCAATCTATTTCCCGATGGAGGAAGCGGATGAAGTCCGTGTTGGTATTCTCCAGCAAACTTCTGAAAAGTTCGTATAGTTGTTCCATAATGAACATATTTTTAGTTCGTGTTCCGGCTTTTGCGAGGCAAAGGTACGCAAATTGCCATATTCAACCAGCAGTTTTATATAAAAATTGCCACTTTCAATCGGCAATTTTTAGTAAAAACTGCACTTTTGAAGTGGCAAAATGGTGGAGATAGGGTAGGGGTTACTTGCTCAGCATGTCGGAATATCCGCGCCAGCGTTCTATCAGGTCTTGCATGTCGGGGGGCAATTCGCTGTTGAACATCATCTGTTCGCCGGTGCGAGGATGCACGAAGCCGAGGCTCTTGGCGTGCAGGGCTTGGCGCGGACAGGCGGCGAAGCAATTTTTCACGAACAGCTTGTAGCGGATGGAATTGACCCCTTTCAAGATGAGGCTGCCTCCGTACCGCTCATCGTTGAACAGCGTGTGGCCGATGTACTTCATGTGCACCCGTATCTGGTGCGTGCGGCCCGTCTCCAGGCGGCATTCCACGAGGGTGACGTAAGTGAGCCGTTCCAGCACCTTGTAATGCGTCACGGCGTGTTTGGCCACGGGGTTTTCGCCTTCGGGGAACACGATGAAGCGCAGGCGGTCGTTGGGGTCGCGACCGAGGTCGCCGCGTATGGTGCCTTCATCGTCCTTCACGATGCCCCACACCACAGCCTGGTAGCGGCGGTAGGTGGTCTTGTTGTAGAATTGCAGGCCGAGGTGCGTCTTGGCTTCCGGTGTCTTGGCGATGAGCAACAGGCCGGAGGTGTCCTTGTCGATGCGATGCACCAGCCCCATGCTGCTGTCGTTGGCATCGAAGTTCGGATTATCCTTCAAGTGCCAGGCGATGGCGTTGAGCAGGGTGCCATCGTAGTTGCCGTAGCCCGGATGCACCACCAGTCCCGGCTGCTTGTTCACCACGATGATGTCCTCGTCCTCGTACACGATGTCGATAGGGATGTCCTGCGGCACGATTTCGTAATCCACGTGCGGGTAGTCCAGCATCACGGAGATGCTGTCCTGCGGCTTCACCTTGTAGCTGCACTTCACGGGCATGCCGTTTACCACGATGCCTCCCGCGTCGGCTGCTTCCTGGATGCGGTTGCGCGACACGCTGGGCATCACGTTTACCAGGTATTTGTCTATGCGCAGGGCGCTTTGCCCTTTGTCCACTTCAAATCGGAAATGCTCGTACTGTCTTCTGCCTTCGTCTATCAGTTCGTCGTCCGGTCCGATGAAGTCTTCTATCAATTCTTCGTCTACAGTAGACATAGTATTTCAAATTTCAGATTTCAAATTTCAGATTGGCACACGGATAACACGGATTGTGCCTTTCTTTCTTGATCCTTGCCTCTTACCTCTTACTTCTCGCCTCTATTCGTAGGGCGTTGCCCTACGCTGAATGCCACAAGGGCGTTGGCCTTGGGCGGGTGAGGGCGAAAGATTTTTCGCCCCTACATGACTTGTAGCTCGTAGCTCGTAGCTCGTAACTTGTAGCTAAAAAAACTCCTCGTCCTGGTTGTTGATGTACGTGGCCGGTTGCGGAGTTTGTTTCAGCAGCAGGGTATCGGTGGTGAGCCACAAGTCTATTTTGGTGCCGCTTGGCACGATGTTGCCGTCCATGGGTTCCTGCCGGTACACGAAGCACAGGCTGTCGCCCTCGGCGGTGGGTGCGTCGTAGTTCAGGCCGCCCGTGATGAGCGAGGCGGATACGAGGCTCATGCGGGCTTCGTCCAGCGTGAGACCCTTCAGCTTGGGCACTAAGACTTTTTCTATGCCTGTGCCTTGCCCCACGACGAGGATGACCGAGTCGCCTTCGGGTATCGGTGTGCCGGGCATCACGCTTTCACCCTGGTACTTCACGTCGATGACCAGGTCACGGTATTCCGAGGGCACGTATTCGATGCTTTCAACCTGTATTCCGCTGGCCGTGAGCATGGAGCTGGCTTGGCGCGACGAGAAGTCGTTCACGGCGGGCAATGCCACCTTGCGCACTTCGCGCGAGTTGATGACGAGGTACACCGGGCGGTTGTGCTTGATGGTGGAGCCGGGCAGGGGAGTTTGGTCTACGATGGTGCCCAGTCTTTTGTCACGCATATATACCGAGTCGATGATTTTGGGGTATAGTCCCTGTGCGGCGAGCAGTACTTCGGCTTCGGCCATGTAGGCACCGCGCAGGTCGGGCACTTTTTCGGCCACGCCGTGCTCCGTGTACTTGTCGATGGCGCGGAAGGTGACCCACACCCCGACGACTACCAGCACGATGGCGGCCAGTATATTTTTCAGGATAAACCCGATGATGCTGTTTTTCCAGAAACCCTTCATGAATGTCTATCGTTATTTACTATTGGACTATTTACGATTTGCATTCATAGGGCGTTGCCCTATGCTGAATGCCACAAGGCCGTTGGTCTTGGGCGGGTGAGGGCGAAATATTTTTCGCTCCTACATGCGTTCCCTCGTAATTTGTCTATTCGTCCACTCATTGTATAACGCTTTCCGTGGGCAAATGTTATGCGGGCGGGGCAAAAAAAAAGTAAAAACCTACGAAGAAAGGTTTTTACTTTTTTATGATGTTACCCGTTTGGCCAGTAGAGGCGTTTGTTATCTTTTATGACGTCCTTCGTCCGCAACGGTCAGTTTCGTTCTACCTTTCGCACGCCGGGCAGCCAATACCTTGCGGCCGTTGGCGGTAGCCATTCTTTCACGGAAGCCGTGTTTATTTCTTCTTTTTCTCTTCGAGGGTTGATACGTTCCTTTCATTGCTCTTCGTATTTACTTGCCTGTTATTTTATTCAATTCTTGTAAGGGAGTGCAAAAGTAGGTCTTTTTTTTGAAACGGCAAGCGGTCAGGCATTTTTTATTTGAAAAATAGGGAAAAAGGAGTGCGGACGGTTCAGAAGGAACAGAGAGGACGGATGGAACTGTAGAGACAAGGCATGCCTTGTCTCTACGTTATTTTCTTCCATACACAAGTCCTGTATATTTCAAGAAGAGCTTATTGCGCAGGAATGGGGGTACATCGGTTTCGCCTGTTGTAGGTATCAAATGAATGTCCGAAGCCAGTGTGGAAAGATAAGTTTCCAATGCGGCAGTGTCGCCATAGATGCCAGTGTCGTAAAACAAGTCATGGAAAGCGAACCATCCGCCGGGCTTGACCACTCGCAAGGCTTCGGCTATGACCTGCTTCTTGTCCGGTTGTGTTTTCACTTCGTGGAATACGAAGTTGCTCACAGCGGCATCAAACGTGCCATTGGCAAAAGGCAGTGTGGCGGCATCACCATGCATGAACGTGGTGCGCCGGGACACACCTTCCAGGGCGGCGTTGCGCTCGCATTGCTGCTTGCCGTAGCCCCAGCGCGGTCCCCAATAGTCGATGCCCGTGACCTGCACGGTGGCGCAACGTTTGGCTACCGCCACGGATAGTGCCCCGCCACCACAACCGATGTCGAGCACGTGTCCGCTCATGTCGGCATCCAGTTTCTCCGCCACGTAACTTATGATGTGGGCGGACAGTCCTCGGGCAAAAGTGCGATGCGCCTGCCCGAACAGCCACAGCATGGCTGCCGTTGCGCAGCACAACAAGATAAGCACCACCCGCATTGTCCACAGCCATCCGCATCCGATGCTAATGGACACGCAAGTTAGAAACGTAATAGCCAGTCCCGCCATCCATACTATCAATAGCCCTGCAAATACGTATAGCATTTTGACCGGCACCCAGTTGCCATAATCGGGGGCAAGTATCCCCGTTGTTTTCTTTTCTTCCATGTATGGTAAAATTAGAAGTTTGCGAATGCAAATTTAGGGCACTTTCCAGGTGCAAGTCAATCCCTTTTAGTAGGTATTTTACAGAAAAAGGTCAAGCCTTGTTTTTCCCTCCCATCAGCAATATTTTTCCCTCCCTACAAAAATTTATTTCCGTGCCTGCGGAATTTCAGCTGCGCAGTAACGCACGGGATGGGCGAGGAAGGCACAGTGGAGTAGGGCAGGGATACGCCTGGATAATGTGGATTGTTACAGATTGTCACGGGTGATAAGATGCTGACAGGCATGTTATTTGAAATAAAAATCCGTGTCTATCCGTTTTGTCCGTGCATTCCGTGTGCTAATTTCCTATGAATTATCGAGCAAAAACGAACTTTCTTACGAATTAAAACGTTACATTTGCACGTGATACATTTACCGTTATCCTAAAACAAAACAAGTATGACACAAAGACTGAAAATCAGAGATCTTACCATGCGCGACGGGCAGCAGTCGCTGTTTGCCACCCGCATGAGTCAGGAGAGCGTGGACAAGTTGCTTCCCCATTACGAGGAGGCGGGTTTCTATGCCATTGAAGTGTGGGGCGGGGCGGTGCCCGACTCGGTGATGCGCTACCTCGGCGAATGCCCGTGGAACCGCCTGAAGTCCATTAGTGCCAAGATGCAAGGCAAGTCGTTGCTCACGGCCCTTTCGCGCGGGCGCAACCTCTTCGGCTACGTGCCTTATCCCACCTCGGTCATCGAGGGCTTCTACAAGCAGGCCATTGCAGACGGACTGAATGTGATGCGCATCTTCGACGCGCTGAACGACTTGGACAACGTGCGCGAATCGGTGGAAATCATCAACCGCCTCGGGGGCATCGCCGACGGCGCGGTGTGCTACACGGTAGACCCCAAGGACGATGAACCGCAAAAATCGGAAGGCGGCTTCTTCCACAAGCTCTTCGGCAAGGAAAAGAAGCCTGAAAAGATATTTACCGACGAATACTTCATCGAAAAGGCCAAGGGCTACGAACGGATGGGCGCGAAAATCATCACCATCAAAGACATGGCCGGCCTCATCAACCCCGCCCGCGTGGCAAGCCTCATGCCCAAGCTGAAGGCTGCCGTGAAGGTGCCGGTGGACTTCCACACGCACTGCACGCCGGGCTACGGGCTGGCTTCGTCGCTCATGGCCATCATCCACGGGGTGGACATACTGGACACCAACATCTGGTACTTCGGCGGCGGCTCGGCGGCTCCGGCCATCGAGTTGGTTTATATCTTCTGCCAGAAGCTGGGCGTGGAAGTGGAAGTGAACATGGAAGCTGTGGGACGCATCCGCACCGTGCTGAAGGACGTGCGCAAGAGCCTGAAGGACTTCGACCTGCAAAAGGCGTTCCCGAACGACTTCGACCCGCTGAAGGACACGCTCCCTGCCGACGTGGATGCGCTGTTCGACAAGGCCATCGCCGCCGCCAAGGCCAACGACGAGGCCGCGTTGCTCGATGCCTGCCACGCCATCGAAGCGTACTTCAACTTCCCGAAGCCGAATGAAATCGTGAAGAACGCCGAAGTGCCGGGCGGCATGTACTCCAACATGGTGGCGCAGCTCAAGCAGCTCCAGGCCGAGGACGTACTGGAAGATGCCATGAAGCTCATTCCCAAGGTGCGCCGTGACGCGGGTCTTGTGCCGCTGGTAACGCCCACAAGCCAGATTGTAGGTTCGCAGGCCGTGGTGCTCGCCCTCGACCGCAAGAAGGGCAACGCCGACTACACGAACAAATCCAACCAGTTCATCTCCCTCGTGCGGGGCGAATACGGTCACACGCCCGTGGCCATCGACCCCGAGTTCCGCCGCCTCATCACGGGCAAGGCCGAGGAAGTGCCCTACAACGTGAACTCCTACGTGTTCCCCGAAAACCCCGAACTGCCCGAATGCGGCGGTGCGAAGCTGGCGGTGAACGACGAGGAATACCTCCTGCTCGAACTGCTGCCCATGGTGGCCAAGCCCTTCTTGCAGAAACGCCGTGCGGCTGAATACGAAGCCACGAAGAAGCAGGCCGCTCCCGCCGCCGCGAAGGAAGAAAAGGCCGCCCCGGCGGGCGACGAACAGCCTATCACCGGCCGCGTGCTGTGCGCCCCGATGGGCGGCACCATCGTGGAACTGCATGTGAAGCCGGGCGACGCGGTGAAAGAAGGTACGCCCGTGCTGATGTACGAAGCGATGAAGATGCAAAGCGAGCTGGAAGCCGAGTTCGCCGACACGGTGAAACGCATCCTGGTAGCCCCGGGCGATGTGGTTCATGCCGGGCAGCCTTTGGTGGAATTTGCTACGGAAACGGCCGCCAAAGCCCCCGAAGCCGCCCCGGAACCCGAACCCGAGACTGCCGAAGTGACCGGTCCCACGCTCGACGCGCCCATGGGCGGCACCATCATCGAGATACACGTGAAGCCGGGCGATGCGGTGAAGGAAGGCACGCCCGTACTGATGTACGAGGCGATGAAGATGCAGAGCGAGCTGGAAGCCGAGTTCAGCGGCACGGTGAAGCGCATTCTCGTAGAACCGGGCCAGGTCATCCGCACGGGTGAGCATCTGGTGGAATTTGAAAAGAAATAATAGTGTACTGAACATAGTATTACCTCCTTTCTGGGTAATCAGGAAACGGCAGGCCGTGACGGTCCGCCGTTTTTTTTGTGTGTGGGATAGCACACGGAATACACAGAATAAACGGATTTACACGGATGGGGATAACGCGAATATCCCGTAGAGCCGTCACACCCGTGGCGGCTCTCACTCCTGTGGCGGCTCTCACTCCCGTGGCGGCTCTTGTTCCCGTGGCAGTTCGTATTCCTGTATCGGCTCTTGTTCTTGTGGTGGCTCGCCTTCCTGCATCCCCTGTCGCTTTGGCAGGTGCATAAAAAGAGCCGCCACAGGAGTGACGGCTCTACGGGCGGCACGTGTAAATTCAAAACCGATAGGCAATGCCGCCATGCAGCCGATGGTGGGTGTCGTTGAAGAACACCCCGAATGAATATTCCGCATAAAGCCCCCAGCGGGGCGTGAAATAGAAAACACCGCCTATACACAGGCTGTACTCGAACAAGCTGCCCAGCTTCACATCGGCCGACACGCCCCCGACGCACAACATATAATACATGTCCCACCGCCAGGCATCGCGCCTTTCCAGCCAATCGGCCAAGGGGTGGTAGCCTACCTTCGCCCCATAATGCCAGGCATCGGTCGATAACCAGCTGGCTTTCGTTTCAAGCCTGCCTTGGTCGTCCACGTCATGGGATTGCCCCGTGATGTACGACACATCCGCATAAGCGATGTATGCCTCCACCGTGATGTGCCGGGGGAAGGTGTAGCCCGTCTCAATGCGATAAGCCGGTGCACCATGCACACGCATTGTCTCCGAAACTTCCGGGAACACGGCGGTCTGGTTGCCCGGAGTGCCGATGCCGACCTTCACCGAAAACCGATCCTCCTGCGGAAACGCCGCATGGCAGCATAGCATGGCTGATAAAAAGGCACAAATAAAATGCTTTCCTGTTGAAGTGAACATGCAAATAAAACGGAAGCAGTGACTGATTATTATCCCAGCGCTGGCACAAGTGGAGGAAACACAAATGACGCGGATAACGCAAATGGGCACAACGATCACTTGTAGAGCCGTCACTCCGTGGCGGCTCGTCATTTTCACGGCGACCCGCATTCCTGCGACATAAAAGAGCCGCCACGGGAGTGATGGCTCTACGGGTGGCCTTAATGCCAACATGTGTGCTGGTCAGAACACATGCTCCACCTTCACGTTCGCAATACAGATGTCCTGTTTGTTCATCGGCTGCGCCTCATCCTGTGCGACCGCCGGGAGCAACGCCAGCAACGGCAACCCGGCCAACAATAGGAACTTTTTGTACATCATAAATCTGTGATAAAGTGAAATGACCGGCACAAAGCTATGGATTAACTTCCCAACAGCTTGTGCTGGTTGGGGTTTATTGGGATTTATCGGATAAGATTAACACCTCATTGATGCAAGTGGCAACTTGTGCCAACGGAGAATCTCTCACCTTATTTCATACAATCCTATTCTTCTGCCTCCATCCCCCACCCTGAGATCTACATCATAAGTGCCAACCGGGAGGCCGTGCAATTTGAAAAGGATTTCATGCTTGGTCAGGCAACTGTCCGGCACGTTCCACCATTCATCATATACATACCGGTCAATCCACACATGCATGTGAAGCAAATCATC
>CASFUX010000071.1 GCA_949297975.1 uncultured Bacteroidales bacterium | reverse complement strand
AGATTGTTGCCCGCAGATTACGCAGATGGACGCGGATTTATTTCGTAGGGCGTTGCCCCACGCTGAACGCTACAAGGCCGTTGGCCTTGCCATTTCTCCATTTTCCTTTATATTTTTTCCTTTCTCCTTTCCCCCCTTTCGTGTCTGGGAAAAAAGAAAGTGCGGGACATGCGTGGCGTCCCGCACTTCGTGTAAGCGGAGAGGGCATCAGTAGCCCGGGTTCTGTATCACTTGCCCGCGTCCTTCGTCGATGACCTCCTGCGGCAGGGGGAAGAGGCAGTGGTGCTCGTCGGCGGTGCGGCTGTTCTTGTACAGCTTGGCATATTCCACGAACTTGCCGTGGCGCACGAGGTCGCTGCGCCGCCAGCCTTCGAACCACAATTCGTGCCCGCGTTCGGTGAGCACCGCGTCAAGGAAGGCTTCCAGGCTGGCGAAGTCGCTTACCTGCTTGAGGGGAAGCCCGGCTCGGTCCCTCACGTCGTTGAGGCGGTCAACGGCTTCTTGCGTCACCGCGTTGGCCTGGCGTGCCAGGGCTTCGGCCTGCATGGTGAGCACGTCGGCATAGCGCAGGATGATGAAGTCGATGGCCGAGCCGCTTCCGGGATCTTCGGGGTCTTCGCCGTATTTGACCGGCAAAGCTCCTTCATCCAATCGTTCGAGGCCACCGGGGTTGCTTTCGTTGTAGGTTACGCCGTCCTTGGTGGTGTATTCGCCCGCGATGACTTCGAGGCGTTCATCTCCCGCTTCGAACGAGTGGTAGAACTGCCAGGGCATACGGTATCCGCCCCACTTCTGCATGGTGGTGTTTTGGGTTACGTAGTCGGCAGGCAGTACGTGGGAGAGCCACAGGTGGGTGTTGATGCCCTGGTCGGACGTGCACGCCCAAATGGTCTCCTTGTTGCCCTCGCCCTCCAGCGTGAAGATGTCCTTGTAGCGGGGCACCAGTTCGTAGCCGTACTGCGTCTCGTTTTTGCCCATCAGCTCGTTGCCTGCGTTGACCGCATCGTCCCACCGCTTGTCGTGCATGTACAGCTTCATCAGGATGGTGTAGGCCGTGCCGCGCGTGAAGCGTCCGTAGTCGGCATCGTCGTGGTCGATGGTGGGCGGCAGGTACTTGGCGGCCTCCAGCAGGTGCGTTTCGATGAACGTGGCGGTTTCTTCCGCTGAGGAGCGAGGTATGATGATGTTTTCCGCCGGTTTGCCCAGGGCTTCCTCGGAGATGAGCTGGATACCCCCGTACATGTCGTACAGGATGTAGGCCATCCAGCCCAGCCCGCAGTGCGCCTCGGCCAGCAGTTCGTTCTTGCGGTCGGGGTCGATTTTGTCATCGTCCATCTCCTCGATGGTGTTGATGATGTTGAGCATCCGGGCGATGTTGTCGATGTTGTCGCGGTAAATCAACGCCGGGCCTTCCGTCTCGAAGGTGCTGAAGTTCACGTTGATCAGGTTGAACCAGTAGGTGTCCGTCCAGCGGCAGGTGGCCAGGTCGGTACACATGTCGTTGTAGGTCTGCACGCCGCGGTTGTTCACGGCAAACAGCCCTTCGTACTGGTTGGAGCGGAAGGGGGCGTACACCCCTCCCACGAGCAAGGCTTCCACGTCTTCCGCCGTCTGGGGGAAGATGGACGAGTTGTACGCGCTGTACACCTCCGATTCCAGGTTGGTGCACGCCGTGCCCGCCAGGCACAGCAGCGCGGGTATTGCAAGTGCTATATTCTTTGCTTTCATATACTGATGTTTTGCTTGATAGTTTTGTGTCGGATAAAATCTTGAACCACAGAGGCACGGAGAAATATGTCTTGCTTTCCGTTATTCGCTCCAAGGAGTACACGGAGCAATGCCGCTTGCGGCATTGCACTGAGTGTTCCTCCGTGGTGTCCTGCAAGCGTGTTGCTCATTGCCTCTGTGTCTCCGTGGTTTATCATTTATCCTATATTCTAATCATAATTTGTAGAACATACCTTTAGAATGTGATTTCCACGCCGAGGCTGTAGGTGCGCACGTTGGGGTAGGCCCAGGCCGAGTCGTCGGTTTCCATGTCCAGCCCGTCGTAGTTGGTGAGCATGAAGGGGTTGTTCACGTCGGCATACACGCGCAGGTTGCTCAGGGCTTTGCCCACCGGCACGCGGTAGCCCAGGGTGATGTTGCGGCAGCGCAGGAACCAGCTCTTCTTCATGTAGAAGGTGGTGGAACCCGCATCATACGTGTTGTACATCTGCGCATAGCCGGGCCTCCAGCCGTCGGGGTTGTCGGTGCTCCATATTTCGGACGCGCTCACCGGCATGTTGCGTCCCTGGTCAAGCCCGCTGATGCTACCGAGCCACAAGTCCTTGTAGCTGCCCGTGGTCCATTGGTCGAAATGGCCGTAGAAGTAGATGTTGAAGTCGAAGTTCTTCCACTGGATGGTGTTGTTGAAGCCCACGATGTAGCCCGGGTCTTTCGAGCCGACTACGATGCGGTCGGCATCGTCTATCTTGCCGTCGGGCTTGCCGGTGAGGATGGGCACGCCGTGCTCGTCCACTTGGAATGTTCCGTCTTCATTGTACGTGTAGCCGTTGATGTCTTTTACCTTGATTTGTCCCGGTATGGCGTTGGGCATGTAGTCGATTACTTCGCCCGGCTGCACCAGCCCGTCGGCCACGAAGAAACCTTGCAAGGGGCGTATCCAGCCGTTGTATTGCTCGTAGGCGGAGGGGCTCCATTCGTCGGCGCGTTCTTCCCAGCGGTCGCGGTAGAAGGAGAAGGTGAAGTCGGTACTCCACGTGAAGTCCTTGCGGTCGAAGTTCACCGTGTTCAGGGTGATTTCCATCCCCTGGCTGCGCGTCTTGCCGATGTTGTCGGCAATGGAGCTTACTATCTGTATGTGCTGGAGGTCGCGCCAGTTCAGCAGGTCGGATATCTGGCGGTTGAAGTAGTCGGCGGTCAGCGTGATGCGGTTGTTGAAGAAACCGAGGTCAAGCCCCACGTTATATTCCGTGGTCGTTTCCCACGTGATGTTCGGGTTGCCGAGCTGCGTGAGCTGGAAGCCGAGGTATTCCGTGCCGCCGAAGCCCTTGTTGAAGCGGTTGCCCCACGAGTCGCGGTCGCTGTACAGGCTGATGGACTGGTAGCCGATGCTGGAGTTACCCGTCTGCCCCCAGCTGAGGCGCAGCTTGCCGTTGGAGAGCCAGTTCGACGCGCCCGCCAGAAACTCTTCCTGGGAGAAACGCCATCCCAACGCCACCGAGGGGAAGTAACCCCACTGGTGTCCGGGGGCGAAGTAGGACGAGCCGTCGGCACGTATCGTGGCCGTGAGCAGGTAGCGGTCCTTGAAGGTGTAGTTCACGCGGCCGAAGAAGGAGGCCATCTGGTCGCTGGAGGCCGACGAGCCTACCCACGGCTTGACGTACTGGCCGAAGCTCAGCGCGTTGAACAGCAGGGCATCGGACAGGAAGTCGCTGTTGCCTGCCGTTACCCCTTCCTTGTTGAACTGCTGGAACGAATAGCCCACTACCGCATTCAGGCGGTGGTTGGCGTTGAATTCCTTGTTGTAGCTGGCCGTGAGTTCGAGCAGGTAGTCGTTCTGGTCGTACTGCGCGATGTCGGCCTGCCCGTTCACCTTCTGGCCGTACAGGGTGGTGGTAGGCAGGTACACCTTGCGCTTGTGGTAGTTGCGATCCACGCCCACGGTACCTTTCAGTGTCAGTTCCTTGATGGGGCTGTATTCCACGTAGGCCGAGCCGAGGAAGCGGTCCTTGCGCAGCTCGTTGGTGATGTCGAGCAGCGACACCGCGTTGGGCATGTAGTTGCGCAGCTCGTTGATGGTGTAGTCGCCGTTCTCGTCGCGTATGGGTTGCAGGGGGTTCGATTCCACCGCTGCCACCATCAGACCCGCACTCTCGTTCATGCCGGAGCCGCTCGGGATGCTGTTTTGGTTGATGCGCGACAGGGTCATGTTCACCCCGCCCCGGAAGTGCTCGCCGAACTTCTGGTCGATGTTGGCGCGCAGGGTGAAGCGGTCGAGGTCGTTGTTCTTTACAATGCCGTTTTGCAGGAAGAAGTTGCCCGACACCAGGTAGCGCGTGCTTTCCGTGCCGCCGGATACCGACAGGTTGTGCTGCATCTGGAAGCCGGGGCGCATCACGGCACCGAGCCAGTCGGTGGTGGCACCCGGGTTGTCTATCATGTCTTGCGTGTATCGGGGCGTGTAGGGGTTGGTCTGCATCATGGCGGCCTCGTCTTGCCCGCCGAACATGCCCACGTAGTTGTCTATGCGCCATTTTTCCAGGCGGTAGCGTTCGGTCTGTATCATGAAGTTGCGTGCGTCGAGCATTTCATATCCCTTGGCTATGTGCTGCGTGGCGGCGGTGACCGAGTAGCTCACCTGCGGCTTGCCTATTTTCCCTTTCTTGGTCGTAATCAATATCACGCCGTGACCGGCACGCGCCCCGTAGATGGCGGTGGAGGAAGCGTCCTTCAGCACCTCGATGGACTCGATGTCGTTGGGGTTGAGCGAGCCGAGGAAGTTGTCCGTAGAGCCGCTGTCGTACTTGCCCACGGCGGTCGAGCCGTCCGATGCCGGGCTGATGGGGAAGCCATCGATGATGATGAGGGGCGAGTTGTCGCTGTTGGGCGAGGCGGCACCACGGATGCGCAGGGTCGAGCCCGCACCGGGCTGGGCGTTGGCCACGCTCACCTGCAAGCCTGCGGCCTTCCCGGCCAGGGCGTTGGTGACCGACGAGGTGGTGGCGGCGGTCGTCTCGTTCAGCTTCACCGAAGCCACCGAGCCGGTGAGGTCGCGCTTCTTCATGTAGCCGTAGCCCACCACGACCAGTTCGTCGAGCGTGTTGTTGTCTTCCTGCATGACGACTTCCAGCGGGGTGCCCGTGGCCACTTCTTCGATGAACGGCTTGAAGCCGACGTATTGGATTTCCAGGGTGGGGTTGGCCGATGTCACCTCCAGGAAGAACTTGCCGTCGAAGTCCGTGGTGACGGCGTTGTTCGTGCCTTGTTCGCGCACGGTGGCACCGATGAGTGGTTCGCCCAGCTGGTCGGTTACCGTGCCGCTCACCGTGCGGCTTTGCTGGGGCGTGCTCGGTGCTTGTTCCTCGCGCTGCGACAGGATGACTTGTTGGCCGCGTATGCTGAACGACGTGTCAGTGCCGCGGAAGAGTTTTTCGAGTACATCGGACAGTTCCTCGTCCGTTACCTGGAGGGTTACGCGCCGGTCCGTGTCCACGTGTTGGTCGTTGTAAAACACTTCGTAGCCGGTGCTCCTGCGTATTTCGTCCAGTATGCTTGCCACGGTTCGGCCTTGGCTGTTGATGGTCACTTTCGGCCCGGCAGCAAAGGCTGACAGGGCTGCCGCCACCATGAACAGCAGGATGGTTGATTTCTTTGATTTCATTCGTTTTGTTTTATATAATATTAATTATGTATGGTATTTCTCTTGTGGGTCGGTCAAAGGGCCTGTAAGGATACGGCTGTTTTCCAAGACCGCAGGTGTCGGGTTCTGATGGCGAGGCGTTCGGGCCTTGCGGATGGTTTCGGCTTCCCCCTCTCCCGGGCGGGGAGAGGGGGCGGTGCGAAGTGTGTTGAAAGAATGCTGACATTGGTATGGAAATGGTTGATGGTTGGTTGTCTCATGCGGTTACGGCTTCCTGACCACGATGTCGTCTATGTACAAGGTCTTGCCCAGCAGGGCCTCGTTGCCTTCCGGCACAAATTCCAGGTGGTTGATGCAGTCCCATGCGAAGCCTTCTTCACCTTCGTCCGGGGCATCTTTCCAAGCGTCTCCCTGGCCTTGCGTGCCGTTAATCCGGAAGTCGCTCAGCGGGATGGACAGGAGGTGCCATTCCCCATCGGCGGGGAAGAGGTTCTGTGTGGCGTTGCCGCCGGTCGTGCCTATTTCGGTCATGTTGCGCCATTGGTAGGGAGCGCCTTCTTTCCATTGCACGAATCGCACGACCAGGTTGTCGATTTCATCGGTGGTGCGGACGGCAAACTCCAGGCTGGCTCCGGCTTCGTGCTGCCGGGTGAGGTCGGCTACCGGCCACGGGGTCATGGTCAGCCCGCCCCATTTGTTGTCGAAGTCGATGCGGATGCAGTTTATCGAGCCGTTGTAGGTGTTCTCTTTCCAGGCGAAGTCCACTTGGGGCACCCAGCCGTCCCATCCCTTGCTGGGTGTCCACCAGGCGGGGATGGCATCGTCGTAGAACGTCACCTCCGGGCAGTCGCCTTCGTAACCGGGCGGTATGTTGAAGCCCATGGCCTGGATGAGTTCGAGGTTCAGGTTGGACTCGAACACGTTCGCCCCTTGGAAGATGCCGAAGTTGGGTGTCTTCGTGTCGCGGTATTCCCAGGCCGTCCAGGCGATTTCGAACGTGTCGAAGTAGTCGCACACGGTTTTGTAATACTGCACGCGGTCGGACGCGGGGGCGGTGGTCAGCGTGCCGAATTCGCCGCAGAACAGCAGTTTGTCGTGCTCCGAAGCCCAGTGGTAGGCTTCCATCAGCGTCTTGCCGATGTATTCGGCCTTGGCCTCTTCCGGGTAGTTGTTGTAGTAGTCGATGTCCTCTTGCGACTGGAACTCGTCGGGCATGGGCGGCATACGGCCGGGGTCATAGGGGAAGGGCACCCCGCTGATGTATTGCAGGGCTATGCCGTCCCAGTCGGCTCCTTGGTGGGTGAACAGGAACGGTTCGTAGAAGTGGAACGTGTAGATGAGCCGGTCGTCGTCATATTCGGGCAGGTCGGCCAGCCGGTCGATGCTGCATTTCGGGGCGGTGACGATGATGGTGTGATGGGGGTCGATGGCGCGTATCGTGGCGAGCAGGCGTTGCTGCATGGCCGGGTAGTGCTCTTCCAGGTACGTGCCGCCCGGCTCGTTGAACAGTTCGAACACCACTTTGTCCGTCCGGTTCTTGTAGCGGGAAGCCAGCTGGCGGAAACCGGCGGTGACCAGTTCCTCGCCGTAGCTTTCGGGAAACACGCGCGAGCCGAAGTAGCTGTGGTTGTCGAGGATGATGTAGATGCCCCGTGCCTCGGCCATGTCCACGGCGCGGTCAAGCGCGTTCAGGAAGTCGTTGCTGAAGGTGTATCCGGGCGCACCGCTCATGAATGCCGGGAAGTTTATCGGCAGGCGCAGCACGTCGATGCCCAGGCTCTGGAGCTGGTCGAAGTCTTTGTCCTGGTAGAGTTCCGGCTCGAACCAATACGCATCGGACACGTTGAACCAGTCCGACAGGTTCAGCCCTTTGGAGAACGGCAGTTCCGTCAGCGGTCCGAATGCCTCTTCCGGTATGGAGTCGGTCGGGGTGGGTTCAGGTTCCGGTTCGGGAACGACAGGTTCCGTACACGCCGCCAGCAAAAGCAAGGAGGCGGCGGAGGCAAGCAGAAATGTTTTTCTTGTTTTCATTGTTTATTGTTATGTGTGTTTATTCTTGCGTGTGTTTATTGTTGCGTGTCAGTACCTCACCCCGGTTCCCCTCTCCCCGGGGAGAGGGGAACCGGGAAATGTTTTTAAAGTTGAGGCTTTTGCAGACGCGGCTAACTTTATCCCCTTCTCCCCGGGGAGAGGGGTCAGGGGTGAGGTTCGTCTGCAATGTCATCCTCGTCATTTCGACCGTAGGGAGAAATCCCACAGTGGCGTTGGGAGCGTTGTAGTGAGAGATTTCTCCCTACGGTCGAAATGACGAAGAACGCCATGGAAATTTAATGATTGATAATCGTTCTGGTTTCATCGTCTCCCTCGTAGCTTGTAGCTCGTAGCTTGTAGCTCGTAGCTAATATATCCTGACCGTCATGCGGGGGTTGGTGTCGTATCCTTGGAAGCCGACATATTGCCAATGGATGCCCGATGATATCTCGAGTGTTTCCAATACATACTCCAGCCCGTTCATCGATATGGCCCCGCCGGAGAAGGTATTGCTGTACAGTTTCTTGTTGTCCACCCGGAAGTCCACGTCATATTTCCGTTCCAACATGCCCAGTATGTCCTTCAGCGGCGTTTGCTGGAGGATGATTTTGTTGTCCTTCCACGCGGTGGCTATGGTGCAGTCCGCTTCCGTGATTTCCACCTTGCCGTTGTGCTGGTGGTGCACCAGCCGTTGGCCGGGTTCCAGGCGGTATTCGCGGTCGTGGCCTTGGAGGTTGGTGTACGAGTAGCCGATGCTGCCTTCCACGAGCGTCGTCACGCAGTCGTTGCCCCGGTACGCGTCGATGTTGAAGGTCGTGCCGTAGACGTTCACGCTCCCGCCGCCCGGCACCCGCACCACGAAGCGTTTCGAGGCATCCTTGGCCACCTCGAAGTAGCCTTCGCCTTCGAATTCGACCACGCGCTCGTCACCGCCGAATGCGGACGGATAGCGCAGGGTAGACTTCGCGTTGAGGGTGACAACCGTGCTGTCGGGCAGCGTTACCCGCCCGATCATGCCCGCGAGGGTCTGCAATTCGCAAGTGCTTGCCGTGTCGGCCGGTTGGCGGTGCACCAGCAGCCATGCCGTGGCCAGCACCAGGGGGAGCAGCAGCACGGCGGCCACCCGCTGGAAGGT
>CASFUX010000070.1 GCA_949297975.1 uncultured Bacteroidales bacterium | reverse complement strand
GTACTCGGCCAACTGGTGGCAGCGCGTGCCTTGGCTCATGGCCTCGTTGTTCACCGGGCGGTAGTTGCCGCGCGTGGCGTTGCGCATGGATCCTTGCGTGTAGTCCATCGGCCCGGCCACCATGCGCACGAAGGGGATGGTCACGTCGTAAGTCACCTGGTCCACTTCCGGGCCGCTCCATTTGAGGTGTTCCAAGCCGTGCACCCCTTCGAAGTTAATCACGTTCGGGTAAGTGCGGTGCAGGCCCGTGGGCTTGTACGTGCCGTGGAAGTCTATCATCAGATGATGCTTGGCTGCCGTTTCGGCGGCGCGGCGGTGGAAATCGACCATCTGCTGGTCGTCGCGGTCCATGAAATCGACTTTGAAACCCTTGATGCCCATATCGGCATAGTGTTGGCACACGTGCTCCATGTCGCGGTCGAAGGCATAGTAGCCCGCCCACAATATCAGCCCCACGCCCTTGCTGTTGGCATAGTCGGCCAGCATGGGCAGGTCTATTTCGGGCACCACCTGCATGAGGTCGGCTTGCAGGTTCACCGCCCACCCCTCGTCGAGGATGACGTATTCGATGCCATGCCGGGCGGCGAAGTCTATATAATATCGATAGGTATCGTTGTTGATGCCCGCGCGGAAGTCCACGCCATAGAGGTTCCAGTCGTTCCACCAGTCCCAGGCCACCTTGCCCGGCTTCACCCAGGAGAAGTCCATGTCCGCCTGCGGGGTGGCCAGGCGGTAGGTCATGTCGCTGTCGGCCAGTTCGCGGTCCTGCTCGGAGATGACGAGGTAACGCCACGGGAAGTCCGTGCCCCGGTCGTAGCGGGCGATGTAGTCCTCGCGCCCGGTCACCACCATTTGCAGGTTGTTGTGCCCGCCCTGTTCCACTTTGGCCGGGTAGGGGGCGAACACCCCTTGGAGCGACGTGCCGCCGCCCGCGTGGAGGTACATGCCGGGGTAGTTCATTAGGTCGGCCTCGCCGATGCACACCTTCTTGCCGTTGGCACCTTCGACCAGCAGGGGCAGGAAGGCATATTTGCGCTGGTCCCAGTTGGAAAGCTTGTCGTGCGTGTACGTGTTTTCAAACGAGTTGAAGAACTGCGACTCGAACGTGGTCGTGCGGTCCTCGCGCACATAGGGGATGTAGGCCGTCCAGTCGGCAGGGAAGTTGAACACGGCCTCTTCGTTCCGCACCTGGAAGGGCTTCTTCGCCGTGCTGGTGAAGCGGTAGGCCACCCCGTCGTCGTAGGCGCGGAACGTGATGCGGTAATTTCCCCGGAACGTCATTTGCAGTTCGTTGTAGTGGTCGCGCACCTCCTTTTTCTTGTACACCGGGGCGGCAATCACCTCGTCCACGCTGCGGGTGGCGGCCTTCAGCAGGCGCGGGTTCACGCCCCAGGCCGTGCCGTCGGTCAGCGTCATAGACAGGGGCGAGCGGTCGAGCAGTACGTCGCCGTTGTGTGCCACGGTGTATTCCACCCGTTCGTCCACGCTCACCATGACCACCAGTTCGCGGTCGGGCGAAGTGAGAGTGTAATCCTTGGCGGAGGCCAGCGGCATCGCGCCCAAACATGCCCATGCGGCAATCAAAAGCTTTCTCATTTTCATGATAGGAATAAATTAAATGATGTTTGACATAACGGGGAAATTGCGTTGCAAACATACGGAAAAAAGAGCAAGCGGGCAAGGGATGCCATCCCATTCGCGGGGAATGTTTCCCCGTTTACCCGGGAATATTTCCCCGCTTGGCGGCACAAGTGGAGAAACATCCGGAAAAATCCACTAAATTTGCCCCGGTCATACGAACCCTGTAAATAGAATGAAACCGACCATGACCCTGCGCGAACGGATAGAAGCGACTTTGCGCGAGGCCGTTCCCGCCTTGCGTGGCCTGGAGGACGGGGTGTACCTCTTCGGCTCGGCGGCGGCGGTGATGCGCGGGCTGCCTGTCGGGCGGGCGGGGGACATCGACCTGCTTGCCTCCCCGCGCGATGCCCGGCGGCTGCGGCAACTGTGGGCGGGACGCGACTTGCACATCGGGGCGCGGCCGTCGCAGTTGTTCCGCTCCGACCTGGCGCGTTACCGCTTCCCGCTCATGGACGTGGAGGTGTGCGGCGGGTTGGAGGTGCGCACCCCGGCGGGCTGGACGGTATTTGAAATACTGGATTACGAGGAATGGACGGTGGACGGATACCCCCTGCGCCTGCCCACGTTGGAGGAGCAAAGGCGCATATGCATCCTCTTCCACCGCCCGAAGGACTTGGAGAGGATGGCGTTGATAGACACGCTCTTGGCGGGACACTAAAGCGTGCCCGAAGCGCTCTATGAAGTCGCCTCGCCCCTCACTATAGAGTCACCTCGCCCCTCACTATAGTGAGGCAAGACGACTCACTATAGTGACGTGAACCGACTCACTATAGTGAGGCAAGACCTCTCACTATAGTGACACCCGATGCCTCACTATAGTGACATCCGAAGTCTCACTATAGTGAGAGGCGAGGTGACTTCATAGTGAAGGACAACGGGTCTCCATAGTGACACCCGACGGCCCTCCATGAAGTCGCGATTTACGTGATGGGGACGCGGCACGCCGTGTCTCCACGACCGGCAAGGCTATACATATAATATATGTCATTCAAAAACTTTACCGACTTATGCAGGAACTGATAACCATCAAGACGTTCAACACCCACGCCGACTTGGGCGTGGTGCGGTCGTATCTGGAGGCGGCGGGCATCCGCTGCTTCGTGGCCGACGAATACATCAACACGGTGAACCCCTTCTACACCAACGCCTCGGGCGGCATCAAGCTGCAAGTGGCGGAGGACGATGCCCCCGAGGCCGCCCGCCTGCTCGTGGAGGGAGGCTTCGCCACACCGGAGGACTTCGACCTGCCCCGCGAGATGGTGGCGATCGGACGGGCATTGGAACGGATAAAGAAAGCATTCGGAAAGAAATAGCGGGAAGCGGAACGTGGGACACAGAGAATACTCTGTGCACTCTGTGTCCATCAATCACTAAAACAAGCATCATGCCCAAACAAGAAATGCAAAAGCTGGCGAAGGAAACCGCCATTTACGGCATGAGCAGCATCGTGGGGAAGTTCCTCAACTGGCTGCTGGTGCCGCTGTACACCTACGTGCTGCAAAGCTCGGGCGAGTACGGCATCGTGACCAACCTGTACGCCTGGACGGCCCTGCTGCTGGTCATCCTCACCTACGGCATGGAGACGGGCTTCTTCCGCTTCGCCAACAAGCGGCGCGACGAGGCCGACCGCGTGTACAGCACCACGCTCACCTCGGTGTTCTGCACCTCGCTGGCGTTCGCCGTGTGCATCGTGGCGTTCGCGCGGCCCATCGCCACGGCCATGGGCTACGGCGGGCATCCGGAGTTCATCGGCATGATGGGGGTCATTGTGGCGATGGATGCCTTCGGGTCGATACCCTTCGCCTACCTGCGTTATAAGGGGAGACCCGTCAAGTTCGCCGCCCTCAAGCTGGGGATGATTGCGGTGAACATCGGGTGCAACCTCTTCTTCCTCGTGGCCTGCCCGTGGATAGCGGCGCGGCAGCCCGGGCTGGTGGATTGGTTCTACGACCCGGGGTACGGCGTGAGCTACGTGTTCGTGTCCAACCTCATCTCCACCTCGCTCGTCACGCTGGCCCTGCTGCCGGAGGTGCTGCGGGTGCGGTTCGACTTCAGCGGGGCGTTGCTGCGCAAGATGCTGCGCTACTCGCTGCCCCTGCTCGTGCTGGGCATCGCGGGCATCATGAACCAGACGGTGGACAAAATCATCTTCCCCTTCCTCTTCGCCGACCCGTCCGAGGCGCAGGCTCAGCTGGGCATCTACGGGGCGTGCTTCAAGGTGGCGATGGTGATGATGATGTTCACCCAGGCGTTCCGTTACGCCTACGAGCCGTTCATCTTCGCCAAGCACCAGGACCGCAACAGCAAGGAGGCCTACGCCGATGCCATGAAGTACTTCGTCATCTTCTCGCTGCTCATCTTCCTGGGGATGGTGTTCTACCTCGACCTGCTGAAGTACCTCATCCGCAGCGATTACTGGAGCGGGCTGCGCGTGGTGCCCGTGGTGCTGTGGGGGTATATCTTCCAAGGCGTGTTCTTCAACCTGTCGTTGTGGTACAAGCTGCTGGACAAGACGATGTACGGCGCGTGGCTGTCGCTGCTCGGGCTGGCGGTCACGCTGGCGGTCAACGTGGCGTTCGTGCCGCGCTACGGCTACATGGCCTCGGCGTGGGCATCGTTTGCCTGCTACGCGGTCATGATGGTGGTGTCCTACGTCCTCGGGCAACGGTACATGCCCATCCGGTACGACCTGAAGAGCATGGCCTTGTACACGGCAGTCGCCCTCGCGCTGTTCGCCGCCAGCTACCTGGTGCGCACGGACAACATGTGGGTGAACCTGGCCTGGCGCACCGTGCTGCTCGTGCCGTTCGTGCTGCTGATAGTGAAGCGGGACTTCCCGCTGAAGGAGGTGCTACACCCCTCTAAATCTCCCCTGAAGGGGAGACCTGGCAAGACGGGCGAAAACGGAACCATATAAATATATATTCATCAATCGCATACATGTTCAAACGCTCCCCTTTAGGGGGCAGGGGGTAATATGACAGCCGAAATAACCAGTCCGAAAAATCCGTTGATTAAAGACATCCTGCTTCTGCAAGGCAAGGCGCGGGAGCGGCGCGAAGCGGGCCTCGTCGTCATCGAGGGGCGCAAGGAGGTGAGCCTGGCCGTGGCAGCCGGGCTTGCGGTGCGCAAGGTCTTGTTCTGTCCCGATATCATTCCGGAGGAAGATGCCCGGGCACTCCTCGGCACGCCCGGACGCGCCGCCGAATGGTACGAGGTGGGCGAGGCGGCCTTTTCCAAAATCTCCTACCGCGAGACCACCGGCGGCGTGGTCGTGCTGGCGGACATGCCCGCACGGAGGTTGGAAGACCTGCCGGTGCGCGACCAAAGCGTGTACATCATCCTCGAAGCGGTGGAGAAGCCCGGCAACCTCGGGGCTATCTGCCGCGTGGCCGATGCCGCGCAGGTGGACGGCCTCATCGTGTGCGACCCGCATACCGACATCTACAACCCCAACGCCATCCGTGCCAGCCTGGGATGCGTGTTCACCGTGCCGGTAGTCGTCTCCACCTTCGACGAGACGACGGACTGGCTGCACCGCAACCGCATCGCCAGCTATGCCACCGAGCTGACCGCCTCGGAGTTCTACCACCGCCTTGACCTGACGGGGCGCATCGCCTTGGTATTCGGCACGGAAGCCACCGGGCTCACCGACCGTTGGATACAGGGGGCGGACCACCGCGTGAAGATACCCATGCGCGGCGTCATCGATTCGCTCAACGTGAACACTTCCGTGGCCATCCTCACCTTCGAAGCCATGCGGCAACGGGGCTTCGGGATGTAGCGGGCAGGGGATTATGACGTTAAAGTCCAAGGATACAGACGCGGAGTTTCGCGGAGCCTTTTCCCTGCCGCCCTACCCCAGCCAGAGAACACATAGAAGCCCCGATGCCTGGCATCGGGGCTTTGCATTGGCGCGGCCTGCCCCTGTGGAGGCGCGGCGTGCTCCTTATACCCACAAGACTTAGAACAGCGTGCCCTGCTCGCCGTACTTCACCTTGCCGAGGTGGCGGTAGGCCAGTTCCGTCACTTCGCGGCCACGGGGGGTGCGCTTCATGAAGCCTTCCTTGATGAGGAAGGGTTCGTACACTTCCTCCAGCGTGCCGGGGTCTTCGCCCAGGGCGGTGGCGATGGTGGTCAGCCCGACTGGGCCTCCTTGGAACTTGTCGATAATAGTGTTCAGTATCTTGTTGTCTATCTCGTCGAGGCCGTATTTGTCTATGTTGAGGGCTTCGAGGGCATAGCAGGCGATTTTCACATCGATGTAGCCGTTGCCCTTCACCTGGGCGAAGTCGCGCACGCGGCGGAGCAGGGCGTTGGCGATGCGCGGGGTGCCGCGGCTGCGTCCGGCTATCTCGGTGGCGGCCTGGTCGTCGCAGGGAACCTGGAGCAGGCGGGCGGAGCGTTTGATTATTTGCGCGATGACCCCCGTGTCGTAGTACTCGAAGTGGCAGTTGATGCCGAAGCGGGCACGAAGCGGGCTGGTGAGCAGTCCGCTGCGCGTGGTCGCGCCGATGAGCGTGAAGGGGTTGAGGTCCAGCTGTATGGAGCGCGCGCTCGGCCCTTTATCAATCATGATGTCGATGCGGTAGTCCTCCATGGCGGAGTACAGGTATTCCTCGACGATGGGGCTGAGGCGGTGTATCTCGTCGATGAAGAGGACGTCGTTCGGCTCCAGGCTGGTGAGCAGGCCTGCGAGGTCGCCCGGCTTGTCGAGCACGGGGCCGGAGGTGATTTTGAAGCCTACTCCCAGCTCGTTGGCGATGATGTTGGAGAGGGTGGTCTTGCCGAGGCCGGGGGGGCCGTGCAACAGCACGTGGTCGAGCGGCTCGGTACGCATACGGGCGGCCTGGACGAAGATGCGGAGGTTTTCCACTATCTTGTTCTGGCCGCTGAAGTCGGAGAAGGAGAGGGGCCTCAGGGCGTTCTCGAAGTCCTTTTCCAATGGTCGGTTGTCGCGTATGTCGAATGGTTCGTTGTTCATGCGGTTTTGGTGAGTTGTCGGAACACTTCTTCCACGGTGTCGTCCACGGGGCGGAGCAGCAGGAGCTTGTTGCCTGTGGCCACGGCGAGGTCGAAGAGGTCGGGGCGGATGTCGCGCCCGGCGGAGAGGAGGAAGTGTTGCGGGTCGTATTCCTTTATGATGCGCACGTCGCCGATGCGGGTGAGCGTGTCGCGCAGGGGGGCATGGAGGAATTGCACCTCGAAGCGGCGGTGCCGCCCGTCGCCCGAGAGCATGGCGGGGAGGTCGTCGTAGTCGCCCACGATGCGGCCGTGGTTGATGATGACGACGCGGTTGCACAGCGCGCTGACTTCCTGTAGGATGTGGGTGCTGAGCAGGACGGTGCGGTCGCGGCCCACGTGTCGGATGAGGGCGCGGATGTCTTCCAGCTGGTTGGGGTCGAGGCCGGTGGTGGGTTCGTCCAGTATCAGGACGCGGGGGTCGGGCATGAGGGCTTGCGCCAGGCCTACGCGCTGGCGGTATCCCTTGGATAATTGCCCGATTTTCTTTCCCCGTTCGGGGGCGAGGCCGACAAGGTCGATGAGCTCGTCCACCCGTTGCCTGCGCATCTTCCCCAAGTGATAGGTGTCGGCCACGAACAGGAGGTATTCGCGCACGTACATGTCGGTGTAGAGGGGGTTCTGCTCGGGCAGGTAGCCGACGAGGGCGTTGGCTTGCAGCCGGTTGTCTTTCACTTCGAGGCCGCATACTTGCACCGAACCGGCGTCGTAGGGGACCGCGCCCGCCAGGATGCGCATGGTGGTGGTCTTGCCTGCGCCGTTGGGTCCGAGGAAGCCCGCGACTTCGCCGGGGGCGATGCGCAGGCTTACGTCGTGCAGCACGGGCTGGGCGGCGTATTGCTTATAGAGATGTGAGATGGATATTGACATACCCCCATCCCCCTAAAGGGGGCTTTTTATGATGGTTCGATATTGTATGACAGATGTTAACGGGCGGCCACGTTGTCCCCTTTAGGGGATTTAGGGGTGGCGGCTATGGAGACGGCGATGTACCAGGCGATGATGGGGGCGAAGGCATCGTCCCACATGGTGGCGAGCAGCACGAGGCAGCCGAGGAGGTAAACGTATTGCACCTTGTTGGCCCGCCATGCCAGGCCTTTCACCTTGAGGGAGAACATGGGCACCTCCGCTATCATGAGGATGCAGAAGAGCAGGACGAGGGCGCAGAGGAGCCAGGGCTCTTCGGCGAAGAAGGGGGCGTAGGAGTAGAGCAGCCCGCCCCAGAAGATGGCGTTGGCCGGTACGGGGAGGCCGAGGAAGGACGTTGCCTGCCGCTCGTCGAGGTTGAACTTGGCGAGGCGGAGCGCGGCGAAGACGGGGATGAGGAAGGCGGCGTAGGGCAGCAGCACGTGCAGGTCGCTTTGCCGGAGCACGGAGAAGACCATCGCGCCGGGCGTGAGGCCGAAGCTGACGACATCGGCGAGGGAGTCCAGCTCTTTGCCGATGGGCGAGTACGCCTTAAGGAGCCGCGCGGCGAACCCGTCGAGGAAGTCGAACAGGGCCGATAACAGGATGAAGAAGAACGCCCAGCCGTATTGCCCGCTGAAGCCGAGGTAAGCCGCGATGCAACCCGAGAACAGGTTGAGCGACGTGATGAAGTTTGGTATGTGTTTCATAATCTATCCTTCCTGCCTCCCCTAAAGGGGAGGCGTTAAGTTCGTAGGGGACCCCTCCCGCCTCCCCTGAAGGGGAGATGGGGGGATGGTATGGACCCCTCCCGCCTCCCCTGAAGGGGAGGAGTCGGGTTAGTATCGTTTGCTTAAAGACCGCCCTTTCTCCCCCTTAAGGGGGCAGGGGGTCTGCTCAAAAGAACACGTTATTCATTGCCTTGCGCCCCCTTTCTCCCCCTTTAGGGGGCGGGGGGGGTCATTCGCGCCGCTTGCTGTCCATCCAGATGGTCACCGGGCCGTCGTTGACGAGGGACACCTGCATGTCCGCGCCGAAGACGCCGGTGGGCACGCGGCGGTTCAGTTTGAGTTCCAGCTCGCGCACGAAGGCCTCGTAGAGCGGCACGGCCACCTGCGGCGCGGCGGCGCGGATGTACGAGGGGCGGTTGCCCTTGTGCGTGGAGGCCATGAGGGTGAACTGGCTCACCACCAGCACGTCGCCCCCGGCATCGACCACGGAGCGGTTCATCACCCCCGCCGCGTCGTCGAAGATGCGGAGGCGGGCGATTTTGCCCGCGAGCCACTCGATGTCGTCCGCGCCGTCGGCCTCGCCGATGCCCAGCAGCACCACGAGGCCCGGCCCGATGGCGGACACCGCCCGGCCCTCGACGGCGACCGAGGCCTGCGTCACCCGTTGGATTAACACGCGCATGGATGTACTTCGTTTGAATGCCCGCCTTCGTCCCGCCACCTCACCCCTAACCCCTCTCCCTGGGGAGAGGGGGATTAAGCATGTCTTAAAGCCAAGGCTTTCGCCTGCAAAACTAACTTCATTCCCCTCTCCCCAGGGAGAGGGGTGAGGGGTGAGGTGGCGGGCGGACCTGCGGGCCGTGTCGTTATACCTTATATAATACGGGCCTTCCGTAACCCGCAGACAAAATTACACAAAAAACGGGAGCGGGCAATATAAAAATCCTTATCTTTGTCGCGAATATGGTTATCAGCGGGGCGACTGCCCGGTTATAACCGATGGAAAAGACATAGGATAAAGGCGTTGTCAGCTTGCATTCTTGAAACTTGAAATCTCGACAATTTCAGACTTTAACAAGAACGGAAGCCGTGCGAACGCTCACGTGTACCGGCGTGGGCTGCTGTGCGTTTCGTTTGTTAGAGTCAGGTAGTCGAGAACCTCAAGTTTCAGATGGAGCGCAGGCAAGGCATCCACGCCTTTTTCGTGCCTGGACGGAACGCGCAAACATTTTATAACTATCAATAAATACTACAACAAGATGAAAGAAAAACTTACCCTCCTTGCCGCCGCCCTCGTGGCCGCGACCGCCGCCTGGGCGATGCCAGGCGACCGATTGCCCGACAAGATGAAACACCAACGCCGCTCCGCCGTGGAACGCCGCGAAGCACCCGCGCCCCGTGCGTACGTTGCCCCCGCCGCTCCGGCGGAAAAGGGCGGCCTGCGCCTGGACAGCATCGTGGAACGCACGCCCGAAGGCAACTACATCTCCAAAACGTTGGTGGAATACATCGATGCCGAGCGCAAGCGCATCGAGACCCCTTATTATTTCATGGAAGAATGGTCGGACGAGCAGCAGGCTTACATCCCCACCTGGCAGCTCATGGGCAATAGGACGGAGACCGCCAGCGACGAGCAAGGCCGCCTCACCTTGCAAGCCTACTATTGGTGGAACACGGAGGCGGCCGCCTGGCAAGGCAACGGCCGCCGTGAATGGGTCTATTCCGCAGACGGCAGGGAAGTGACGGAGACTTATTCCAATTGGCAGGACGGCGGATGGACGTACAGCAACAAGCAGGAAACCACCTACGATGCCGCCGGCAACGTGCTGGAGTACGCCTCGTACCAATGGGATGCCGCCGCGCAGGCCTGGGCGGGCGACTACCGCACCGTGAGCACCTACGACGACCGGGGCAACGCGCTCACCGACACAAGCTACTCGTGGGATGCCGACACGAAGCAATGGACAGAGGAATACTTCATGGAATGGGTGCTCGACCCCGCCACATATCAGGTGGACACCATCTATTACAGATACCTGGAGGAAGGCGCATGGCATCACCAGCGCGGCGTGTACGAGTGGGACGACCACGGCAGGCAAAGCCGCGAGACCATGTACATGAAGAACGCCGCAGGCGAATGGGAGAAAACAGGGGATTATAAGTACGAGAACACCTACGACGCGCAAGGCCGACGCGCCCAGACCATCGCCTCGGAATGGTACGCCGACGCGCCCGAATGGACGTACATGTACAAGGCCACCTACGAATACGCCGACAATGGCACGGAGACGTATACCCAATATAACTACGTGGATGGTGAATGGGTGCCCGACACGAAGTACGAATCGCTCAACGATGACGAAGGCCGCTCGCTGGTATATTCCTACCTCCAATGGAATGCAGCGGACAACCGTTGGGAGTCGTCTTACGGCCCGCGCCAGGTATGGGCCTACGATGAGGCCGGGCATTTAACACTGAACGAACTGTACAGTTGGAATGTGGAAGAGCTAACATGGGAAATATACAACCGCCAGGTATATGCCTACGATGAGCACGGCAACCAAACGCTCGACGAGTCTCACTTCTTGAACAACGAAAGCGGCCAGTTAGAATTGCAGCATCGCACCACCTACGCATACGAATACGACCAGCACGGCAATATTCTTGTCAAACAATATTCCGGTATGGGCGTAGCAACGAGTGAGGAAAGATATTATTACTCCCCCAATCCCCTCGCCCCCGTCACCGGGCAGGCCGCCGTGCAGTCCCCCGCACCCATCGTGTACGTGGACGGGGCGGACATCCGCCTGGCCGGGCTGGCCGATGCAGCCGTGACCCTGCACGACCTCGGCGGGCGCATTGTCGCCACGGCTCCCGCCACCGACGGACGCGCCACCCTCACCGCACCCGCCCCCGGCCTGTACGTGGTGCGCTACGGCGGGCAAGCCGTCAAGGTGCTGGCGCGCTGACGCAGGCACGCACACGACACCAAGGCACACGGGACATCGCGCCCGTGTGCTTTTTTTGTGCCGATACGCCAGGGCGCGGGAGGCGTTACTGCGGAAATTCACTTCCATTACTGCGGAAAAATATTTCCGTTACTGCGCCATTCCGCCCACGTCATAACGCCGCCCGGAATATGTCAGTATGTTGCCGACACAAGATTATAACGTGGCCGAAACTGCGACCGTATCCCGTCGGAACTGCTACCGTATCCTGTCGCGACAACGTTATAACGTTGTCGGAACAACGTTATAATGCTGTCGGAACGGCGTCATAATGCTGTCGGAACAACGTCATAATGCTGTCGGGACGGCGTTATAATGCTGGCGGGACGGCGTTATAATGCCATCGGGACAACGTTATAATGCCGCCGGGTCGGGACGATGTGTTTCCTTTTCCCCGAAAATTAGCTATCTTTGCCCTCGCCTTGCCGGTCATGTGGCCGGGCGGGCATCCGAAAAAACAAGGAGGAAGACTATGATATCCAAGATTATTGCCGAAGACCTCATCAGCCGCGCACGCGAGGCCATCGCCGTCAAGGAGCGCATCGTGATAACCTGCCACGTGGGGCCGGACGGGGACGCGCTCGGCTCCTCGCTCGCCCTGTGGCACTACCTGCGCGGGCTGGGCAAGCAGGCCACCGTGGTAGTGCCCAACCGCTTCCCCGACTTCCTCGCGTGGATGCCGGGCGCGGGCGACATCGTCGTGCACGAACGCGAGCACGAACGCGCCGAGCAGGCCTTCGCCGAGGCCGACCTCGTCTTCGCCCTCGACTTCAACGAGACCCGGCGGCTCGACAGGCTGGAGCCGGTGCTCCTGCAATGCGCCGCCCCCCGCGTGCTCATAGACCACCACCTGAACCCCGAAGGCTTCGCGCAGCTCACCATCTCCTACCCCGACATATCGTCCACCTGCGAGCTCATCTTCCGCCTCATCTGCCGCCTGGGCCACTTCGAGCGCATCACCCTGCCCTGCGCCCAATGCATCTACACCGGCATGATGACCGACACCGGCGCGTTCAGCTACAACTCCAACCAGGCCGAGGTATATACCATCATCGCCGAGCTCATCAAGATAGGCATCGACAAGGACGACATCTACCGCCGCGTATTCAACACCTTCACCCCCGGGCGGTTGAAGCTCAACGCCTATTGCCTTTACCGCAAGATGAAGCTCTATCCCAAATACCGCACCGCCCTCATCACGCTGTCGCAGGACGAGCTGCAACGCTTCTACTACAAGTCGGGCGACACCGAGGGCGTGGTCAACAAGCCCCTCTCCATCGAGGGCATCGTCTTCTCCGTCTTCATGCGCGAGGACACCGACAAAATCAAGATATCCCTCCGCTCGCAAGGCGCGTTCCCAGCCAACAAGGTGGCCGGCGAGCTCTTCGGCGGGGGAGGCCACCTCAACGCCGCCGGGGGCGAAAGCTACGCCACCCTGGAGGAGACGATAGACAAATTCCGCCGCGCCCTGCCCCGCTACCGCCAGCTCCTGGAAGAAGCCTGACGCGGGGACAGTGGGACACGGAAGGCGCAGGGGCGGGGACACAGAGCACACAGAGCCTTTTCATTCCGCCCGTTTTTCAAGAAGCACACATAGCTGGTGATGCAACAGGGTTGCATCACGCTGCGCCAAGGAACAGCCCCCGTCCCGCCCCTTGCGAGACTGTGTAAAAACTACCATTTTCATGCCGTCCTCGTCATTTCGAGCGCAGCGAGAAATCTCACAGCGGCTTTGGAAGCGTTGTAGAAGGGGATTTCTCCCTACGGTCGAAATGACGGCGGGTTTGTTTCGTGGTTTTTACACAGCCCCTTGCGGGGCGGGACAAGCTGTGTGTTCTTATTCATAAGAAAATATGAAAAAGCCATGTGCCCTCTGTGTCCCCACGCCGCGCAGGCTATGCGCCCAGCCCGGCGGGACACGGAAAGCGCAGGGGCGGGGACATCACCCCGCCGTCATTTCGAGCGCAGCGAGAAATCTCCTCCTTATTATG
>CASFUX010000069.1 GCA_949297975.1 uncultured Bacteroidales bacterium | reverse complement strand
GGGGGAGAGGGGGAGTAGAAAGTAAAAAGTAGAACGGTGAGAGTCCAAGGCCAACGGCCTTGTGGCACTCAGCGTAGGGCATCGCCCTACGGGAAGAAAGGTGCGTTCATCCGCGCAATTCGCATTCCTCAAATCCGTGTTAATGCAAGCATAGCATTCTTCGTCATTTCGACCGTAGGGAGAAATCTCATAGTTGCCTTAAAAGCGTAGTAGAAGAAGATTTCTCCCTACGGTCGAAATGACGAAGAATGCTATGCTTATACCGAGTTTACGTTGTGTGAATCCGTAAATTCCGCGTTATCCGTGTGCCAATCTGAAATCTGGAATTTGAAACCCCTACCCCTTTAGCGGGTTCCATCCCTGGGCTTTCAAGGCGATTTCCTCGCCTTGGCGGCCGATGAGGTTGAGGCCGAGTTCGGGCTTGGTCATGTGCCCCACGATGCCCACGTTGTCGAGGGTGATGATTTTCTCGTAGTCGTCCATCGACACGGTGAAGAGCAGTTCGTAGTCCTCCCCGCCGTTGAGGGCGGCGGTCACGATGTTCATGTTCAGCTCCTCGGCCATCACGGCGGCTTCGTAGCTGATGGGTATCTTGTCCTCGTACACACGGCAGCCCGTGTGGCTTTGCGTGCAGAGGTGCATCAGCTCGGACGACAGGCCGTCGGACACGTCCATCATGGCGGTGGGCACGATGCCTTTCTCGCGCAGGGCAAGGACGATGTCGCGGCGGGCTTCGGGCTTCAGCTGGCGTTGCAGGATGTAGTCGCGTCCCTCGAATTCGGGTTGCGCATCGGGGTCGCCTTCGAGCACGATCTTTTCGCGTTCAAGCAGTTGCAGCCCCATGTAGGCCGAGCCGAGGTCGCCTGACACGCAGATGAGGTCGTTGGGGCGTGCGCCGTTGCGGTACACGATTTTGCCCTCCTCGCCTTCGCCCAGGCAGGTGATGCTGATGGCCAACCCAGTGAGCGAGGCCGAGGTGTCGCCCCCCACCAGATCCACCCCGTAATGTTCGCAGGCCTGGCGGATGCCGGCGTAAAGGGCTTCGAGGTCCTCGATGCAAAAGCGTTTGGACACGCCGAGCGACACAGTAATTTGCTTCGGCTCGCCGTTCATGGCGTATATGTCGGAGAAGTTGACCACCGCCGCCTTGTAGCCGAGGTACTTGAGCGGCACGTAAGTAAGGTCGAAGTGCACGCCCTCCAGCAGCAGGTCGGTGGTGACCAAGGTGCGCTTACCCGCATAGTCGAGCACGGCGGCATCGTCGCCCACGCCTTTGAGGGTGGAAGGATTGGCGGGCTTGAATGATTCGGTCAGGTGCTTGATAAGGCCGAACTCGCCCAAGGTGGATATTTCGGTGCGTTGCATAGTGGGATGAATTGAGGTCTACAGTGTCGCGGAGACTGTTGACTGTCGACCGTTAAAACCGTTCTATCTTTTCGATGCGACGTTGGTGGCGACCGCCTTCGTAGTCGGTGGCGAAGAACACGTCTATCATGGCCAGGGCTTCATCTACCGTGATGAAGCGTGCAGGCAGGGACAGCACGTTGGCGTTGTTGTGCTGGCGTGCCAGGGCGGCCAGTTCGGGCTTCCAGCACAGGGCAGCCCGCACATCCGTGTGGCGGTTGACCGTCATGCTCACGCCGTTGCCGCTGCCGCAGCAGGCAATGCCCAAGTCGCACCGGCCCGTGGACACGGCGTGCGCCAAGGGGTGCGCGAAGTCGGGATAGTCCACGCTGTCGGCCGAGTGCGTGCCGCAGTCCATCACCTCGCCCGCCTGCTTAGTACGCAGGTAGTCGATGATGTGGCATTTCAGTTCATAGCCCGCGTGGTCGCTGCACACGGCAATCTTCAGTTCGTTAAGAGGTTTCATGCGGAGTATTCTTTTGCCCGCAGATAACGCGGATAAGCGCAGATTCCTGCCCGTATCGTAGTCTCTGTGGTGCGCGTTATTTATTTACGAATTAAATTAAACCACAGAGGCACGGAGATATACATGTTTCTCCTCTTATCATTCGCTCCAAGGAGTGCACGGAGAAATGCCGCTTGCGGCATTTCACTGAGTGTTCTCTGTTATCTGAGAGCATATTACTCATTAACTCTGTGCCTCTGTGGTTTATTATTTCTGTATATTGTCTAATGAATATCTTCAGATAGAAAAGCCTCTGCGCCATCTGCGGGAAACGGTCACGCGTAGGCCTCCACGTCATCCCGGGTTATCGTGGTGCCACCGAGGATGATGAGGCGTTCCACCACATTGCGCAGTTCGCGGATGTTGCCCGGCCAGGTGCGTGTCTGGAGGGCGGCGACCGCCTCGGGGGCGAATGCCTTGGCGGGGATGCCCTGCTCGGCGGAAATCAGCCCGGCGAAGTGCTCCACCAGCAGCGGGATGTCCTCCTTGCGCTCGTCGAGCGAAGGCACGTGGATGGGGATGACGTTGAGGCGGTGGTAGAGATCCTCGCGGAAGTTGCCCCGCTCTATCTCGCTTTTCAAGTCCTTGTTGGTGGCGGCCAACACCCGCACGTTCACGCGGATGGTCTTGTCGCTGCCCACGCGGGTCAGTTCGTTCTCCTGGAGCACCCGCAGCACCTTGGTCTGCGCCGCCAGGCTCATGTCGCCTATTTCGTCGAGGAAGATGGTGCCGCCGTCGGCCTGCTCAAACTTGCCGATGCGCTGCTTGACTGCCGAGGTGAAAGCCCCTTTCTCGTGGCCGAAGAGTTCGCTTTCGATGAGTTCGGACGGGATGGCGGCGCAGTTCACCTCCACGAGGGGCGCATTGGCGCGGTGGCTTTGCTCGTGCAGCAGGTGCGCCACCACCTCCTTGCCCGTGCCGTTCGCGCCGGTGATGAGCACCCGCGCTTCGGTGGGTGCCACGCGGTCGATGAGCTGACGCACGCGTTCGATGGCGGGCGAGCGGCCTATCATCTGGTATTTGTGGGCTATCTTCTTTTTCAACGCTTTGGTCTCCACCACCAGGTTGCCTTTGTCGAGGGCGTTGCGCACCGTGACGAGCAGGCGGTTGAGGTCGATGGGCTTCTCGATGAAGTCGAACGCCCCTTTCTTGAGGGCTTCCACGGCGGTCTCGATGGTGCCGTGTCCCGATATCATGACGATGGGGGCTTCCACGCCCCGTGCCAGGAGCGCGTCGAGCAGCTCCATGCCGTCCATGCCGGGCATCTTGATGTCCGAGAAGATGAGGTCGAAGCGTTCCCGGCCCACGGCTTCGAGGGCCTGCGCCCCGTCCTCGGCCAGCGTCACGGTGTGCTGCTCGAACTCGAGGATGTCCTTCATCGTGCTGCGGATGCTTCGCTCGTCGTCTATGATTAAGATGTGTGCCATAACCCCCAACCCCCTAAAGGGGGCTTTTTATATCTTGATGTCTTTGCTTTTTATCCGGTGATTTGCTTCGTCCATAATAGCATGGTATGTCTGCTCCGTTTCATCCAATGCTTGCTTGTTGGTGAAGCGCATGACTTTCAGCCCTAATTCCGCCAGTTCGTGGTCACGGCTTTGGTCGTATTGATACTGCTCCGGCAAGCGGTGATATCCTCCATCAATTTCTACCACCAGCCTGGCTTGGTGGCAATAGAAATCAGCGATGAAGAACAGTATCGGGTGTTGACGCTTAAAACGGATGCCTTGCGGGTTGTGTGCAAGGAAATTCCACAGATGCTCTTCCGCTTTGGTCGGCTTGCTCCTTAACTCCTTGGCTAATTCAAACAAGATAGGAGATGCCCCATAGAACATATTGCACTTCCCTTTATCATTGGAATTGTCCATTCCTCTTGTGTATCTAAAGCCCCTTTAGGGGTTTGGGGTTAAGTCTCCTCCGATGTCCCTCCGGTAGTACTTCCCTTCGAAGTCCACCACAGCGGCGTTGGCGTAGGAGCGTTGCAGGGCTTCGGCCTGGGTGTCGCCGCAGGAGCTGAGGGCGATGACGCGTCCCCCGGCGGTGACGATGTGGCCGTCCTGCTCGGCAGTGCCGGCATGGAAGGCGATGCCGTCCGTCACGCGGTCCAGCCCGGTGATTTCCTTGCCTTTCTCGTAGGCTTCGGGGTAGCCGCCCGATACCAGCATCACGGTGGTGGCATAGCGGGGGTCTATCTCCAGGGTCTTTTCATCGAGGTTCTCGTTGGCCACGCCTTCGAAGAGGTCCACGATGTCCGACTGGATGCGCAGCATGACCACCTCGGTTTCCGGGTCGCCCATGCGGGCGTTGTATTCTATCACGTAAGGTTCACCCTGCACGTTGATGAGCCCGAAGAAGATGAAGCCCTTGTACACGATGCCGTCCTGCTGCAAGCCCTCGATGGTGGGGCGGATGATGCGCTTTTCCACCTTTTGCATGAACGCCTCGTCGGCAAACGACACGGGCGACACGGCTCCCATGCCGCCGGTGTTGAGGCCGGTGTCGCCTTCGCCCACGCGCTTGTAGTCCTTGGCCACGGGCAGCAGCTTGTAGTGCTTGCCGTCGGTGAGCACGAACGCGGAGCACTCGATGCCCCGGAGGTACTGCTCGATGACCACCGTGCGGCTGGCTTCGCCGAACTTGCCCTCGAGCATGGCGTACAGCTCGCTCACCGCCTCGTAGAAGTCGTCGATGATGAGCACGCCCTTGCCCGCGGCCAGCCCGTCGGCCTTGAGCACGTAGGGGGGCTTCAGTTCCTTCATGAAGGCGACGGCGTCGTGCACCGTCTTGCCCGTGACGCTCAGGTAGCGGGCGGTGGGGATGCCGTGGCGCGCCATGAACTGCTTGGAGAAGTCCTTGCTGCCTTCGAGCTGCGCGCCTTTCTTGCCCGGGCCGATGACGGGGATGTGCTTCACGTCGTCGTTGCTGGCGAAGTAGTCGGCGATGCCTTTCACCAGGGGGTCTTCCGGCCCGACGACCACCATGCCGATGTTGTAGTCGAGCGCGGCCTGGCGGATGGCCGCGAAGTCGCTCACGCCGATGGGCAGGTTGGTGCCCAGCGAGGCCGTGCCCGCGTTGCCGGGGGCGATGTAGAGGTGGGACACTTTGTCGCTTTGGGCGATTTTCCATGCCAAGGCATGTTCGCGCCCGCCTGAACCGAGGAGTAGGATGTTCATATCATTTAGACTAACCCCCCAGCCCCCTAAAGGGGGAGTACTACCCCCGACTAACCCCCGGCCCCTAAAGGGGAGAAGGATTACCTCCGACCCCTAAGGGGGAGGAGTAGGGAAGTGGGAGGGATTGTTATTTATTATTGTACATACTATACATTATAATAAGCCCCTTTAGGGGTTTGGGGTAGTTTCTTCTTCCCCCGAGCCGTCCCAGCAGTGGGTGCACAGGTCTTCCTTGGGCAGGCCGATGGCGGCCACGAGGTTTTCCAGCGAATTGAACTTGAGCGTGGTGATGTGCAGTTCCTTGCGCATCTCATCCACGAGGCGTTCGTATTGCGGAGTGCCCGTCTGGCGGTACAGGTCGAGGTTCTTGCTGTCATCGCCTTCGAGGCGTTTGATGATTTGCCGCGCCTTCAATTCGAGTTCCGATTTCGAGGCGGTGAAGTTGAGGTACTTGCACCCGTACAGCAGGGGCGGGCAGGCGATGCGCATGTGCACTTCCTTCGCGCCGTAGTGGTACAGGATGTTCACGTTGTCGCGCAACTGCGTGCCCCGCACGATGGAGTCGTCGCAGAAGATGACGCGCTGGTCCTTGAGCAGCGTCTTGTTGGGAATGAGCTTCATCTTGGCGATGAACTCGCGCAGTTCCTGCTTCGACGGGGTGAAGCTGCGGGGCCAGGTAGGCGTGTACTTGATGAACGCCCGCTTGTAGGGAACGCCCATGCCCACGGCGTAGCCCAGCGCGTGCCCCACGCCAGAGTCGGGGATGCCTGCCACATAGTCCACGTCCTTGAGCGTGTCCTCCTTGGCCATGGCCAGCCCGCCCCGGTAGCGCACCTCGTCCACGTTGATGCCTTCGTATTCGGACACGGGGTAGCCGTAGTACACCCACAGGAAAGAGCACACCTGCTTGCGGCAACCGGGCTTGCGAAGCTGCTCGAAGCCGTCGGCCGTGAGGCGCACGATTTCACCCGGGCCGAGGTTGTAGGCTATCTCGTAGCCTAAGTTGGGGAAGCCGCACGGCTCGTTGGACACGGCCATCGCCCCTTCTTTTTTGCCGAGGATGAGGGGGATGCGGCCGTACTTGTCGCGGGCGGCGATGATGCCGTCCTCGGTGAGCACGAGCAGGGTGCACGAGCCTTGGATGCTGCGCTGCACGTTCTCGATGCCTTCCACGAAGTCCTTGCCCTGGTTGATGAGCAGAGCGACCAGTTCGGTGGGGTTCGTTTCGCCCGAACTCAGTTCGGAGAAATGCGCCCCCGCATCGATGAGGCGTTGCTCCAAGGCAGCCATGTTGTTGATTTTGGCCACGGTGACCACGGCGTACTTGCCCAGGTGGGAGTTCATCACGATGGGCTGCGGGTCGGTATCGCTGATGACACCCAGCCCCGCGTGGCCAGTGAACTTGTCGAGGTCGTCCTCGAACTTGCCCCGGAAGTACGAATTCTCCAGGTTGTGGATGGAACGGCGCAGCCCGGTACCCGTCCACGTCACCAGCCCTCCGCGCTTGGTGCCCATGTGCGAGTTGTAGTCCGTGCCGTAGAACAGGTCATTGATGCACTCCTCGTGCGAAATGGTGCCGAATATGCCTCCCATTGTCTATTCCTTATATATTTAGCCTCCCCAAGCTCCTCCAAAGGAGAGGATGTGGGGGAATGCGTTGCTTGCTTCTGCCCGTAGGGCGATGCCCTACGCTGAGAGCCACAAGGCCGTTGGCCTGGGAGGTTTGCCCGCTTGCTTACCTCTTACCTCTTGCTCCTTGCCTCTGTTTTGCGGCGAGCAAAGGTAGGAATAATTTGCGGGATGGGAAACAGCCGCCCCGCGCCTTAACGCATTTTTCCCCTACGAAAGCACCCGCCCGCAGGCGCGTCCCGTGAGGTCGGGGGGCGGCTTGCGGGCGGGCTATCACTCACAAAGGGTGGCAAGGAGTCATTCCACGGCCACTTTATAGGTTTGTCCGGCGGCGGTCAGCAGGTACACGCCTGCGGCGGGGGCGGTCCAGGCCGCGTGCGCATCCGATGCGTTGAGGGTGGCAAGGGGTCGGCCCAGGAGGTCGTACAGGCGCACGTCCGTCCCGGCGGGCAAGCCTTCGATGTACACGGTACGTCCCGCGGTGTAGAACACCGGTTGCAGAGCAGGGGTGTCCAGTCCGCTGCCCTCGTCACAGGCTGCCAGGAAGGTGAGGTTCTTGATTTCCCAAGCCGAGGCTTTGCCGTCCTTGCACAGGTATTTGAAGGCGAATTGCACAGCCTCCTTGTCGGTGAATGCGACTGGCAGGTCGAGGCGGGTGCTGACAAACTTCCAATCGCTGCCACTGGGGTAATTGGGGATGTCCACCTGCGTCCACGCGGTGGTCGTGGGGTCGCCCGTGTAGGCATCGGTGACCCACAGCGTGTGTTCCTGCTCCAGCAGGGACTTGTCAGCGTGGTTGATGGCGTGGGTGAAGGCGAGGGTGGCCTTGCCTTTGCCCCGCAAGTCGAATGCAGGCGACACCAGCCAGTCCTCGTTGTCGCCGCCCTTGCTGTAGCCGTTCATCACGGCGTAATGCCATTCGCTGTCGCAATACCAGTCGTTGCCGCCCGCCACGTTCACCGGTGTGAACGCGCCGAGCGAGGAGGCGAACGGTTCGCTGAAGTCGATGTCTTCGCACGGCTGCTCCGTTTCGGGGGCGAGCTTCAGGCCTACCAGCACGGGGTTGTGGTCGGAGTAGCCGTACATGTCGGTGGTCACCAGGTCGCCGCCCAGCTTGTAGTGGTGGCTTTCCTCGGCGTTGATTTGGTACACCGCCGCGCCCGTCACCTGCGTGGTGAGCGAGGCCGAGGCCCAGGCGTGGTCCATGTTGCCCACCGCGTTTTGGTACACGTAGCTGAAGCCTTCGGGGTCGTATTGTGCCAGCAGGTCGGTGTAGCCCTCGTCGGCCAGCATCACGAGGGGCTCTTCGCGGCTGTAGGTGTTGAGGTCGCCCATCACCAGCACGTCGTCGTCCAGCGACGGGGCGGAGCGCAGGTAGTTGATGAGGTTCTGCATGTTTTCCACCCGTACCGGGTCGCTTCCCGCCGTCTTGGCCTTGAAGTGGTTTATGCTGAGGGCAAATCGTGCGCCGTTGTCCAGCTGCTCGAAGTGCTGCACGTATTGGTGGCGGCCATACACGTAGTCACCCGCGTCGGGGCGGCCCAGCGTGCCCGTTGGCTTCACCCGGTCGGTGCGGTACACGTAGCCCGTGCGTCCGGCGCCTATCTGCATCGGCTTGATGCCGTCGTCCAGCCCGGCGTAGCGTCCCGGCGTGTCCAAGGCCGCGTTGAGGCGGTCGGCTATGAAGTTGACCGTGGCGGAGGTGTCCTGCAACTCGCAGAAGGCGTAGATGTCCGCATCCATGTTCAGCAGGGCAGCCACGACTTTGGCCGTTTTCAGGTCGGCTTCTTCCCGGGTGTCGGGGGCGTTGTCGCTCTTGAAGGCATCCAGGAAGGGGGAGAAGGCTGCCAGGTTGGAGGCGCACACCACCAGGTCGGCGTTGCCCAGGTCGGGGCGTGCCGTCGGCCTGTCGGGTTGCCAGGGCACGTCAGCGGTGCGGGCCACCTCGATGTGCCGTTCGCCCTTGACCGTGGCCGTCAGCCCATCGACATACGACCCCACGCGCGTGAGCAGGTAATAAAACGTGTGCCCGTCACCGAAGGTGAGTTGCACCCGGTTGCCCCACAAGGCATTGCTGGCCGCCTCGGCTTCCGTGTATTCGGGCGTGCCGGGCGTGGCCACGTCCGAGGGCGTGCGACGGATGCCGGTAAACAGGATGTCGCCAGTGTATTTCCCGTCCGCCGAGGTGAACCCGCCTAAGTAAAAGCGGTTTTCAAAGGTGACCGTCTGCCCCACGTATTGACTCCACCCGTCGGCGAAGTCGTCGGGGTAGGTGAGGGAAATGCTTTGCGCCCATGCCGCCACGCCGGGCAGCAGGCAGAGGATGAGGAGGGAAAGAATCTTTTTCATTTACTATTTGACAATCTACTACATTTACTATTTGACGATTTACAATTTACGATTTGCTGCGCGATGCAGGGCGCGGGGGAATGTAGAGACAAGGCATGCCTTGTCTCCTTGTATCCCCGTTTCCTATTCCTTATATAATAAGAGCGGATGGGAGACGGCCTCTCCAAGCCCCTCCTAAGGAGGGGATGCAGGTTAGTTGCCTTGGCGCAAGTCTGCAACTTGCGCCCAAAATCAAGGCAGTTTGCAACTGTCACGCAGCCCACGAAGTTAAAAACTTCGGGCATTATCGGCACAAGTCGGGAGACTTGCGCCAGCGCGAGCTTTCCCCTTGCCGCGCGACTGGTCGTGGGAGACAAGGCATGCCTTATCTCTACAGGACGGCACGCCTCGTTCGGATGTCTCCCAATTTCCCTTATACCGAAAATTTACTTATCACGTTATAAGCCCCCTCCCGGCCTTCCCCAAAAGGGGAGGGGTTGCCGTGTCTGTGTGTTTGGGTTAAACACCAAGGCGCGAAGACGGTAGGACGCAAAAGAAAAACACCCGTTGCGTCTTGCTGGTTTCGCGCCTTCGCGTTCAACCCATGCGTCCGCCAAGCTCCCCCTCGGGGGAAGTTGAGGGGGCTTTCATCATTCCACCGCCACCTTGTAGGCGCGGTTGCCCACGGTGAGCACGTACACGCCTGCGGCGGGGGCCGTCCAGGCGGCGTGCGTGCCGTCGGCGTGCAGGGTGGCCAGGGGGCGGCCCAGAAGGTCGTATAGGCGCACGTCCGTCCCGGCGGGCACGCCCTCGATGTGCACGGTGCGTCCCACGGTGTAGAACACCGGCTGTAGGGCGGGGGCGGGGTCGATGCCTACCGTCACGTCGCCGCCCTGGCAGGTGGCGGCGAGGGTGAGGTTCTTGATTTCCCATTGCCCCGCCACTTGGTCGTCGGACAGGTATTTGAATGCGAAGCGCACGTTGTCCGTGAGGTATTCCGCCGGGATAGCCACCGTGGGAGTTACCCAGTTCCAGTTGTTGCCTGCGGGCATCACGGGGATGGTCAGCTGCTGCCACTGCGTGTCGGCAGGGTCGCCCGTGTAGGCGGACGTTATCCACAGGGTGTGGTTGGCGGCGAGCCGCTCGGCATCCTGGCAGTAATTGATGACGTGCGTGAAGGTGAGCGTGGCCTCCTTCTTGTCGCCCAGGTCGAAGGCGGGCGACACGAGCCAGTCCTCGTTCGGGTTGCTCGTACCGCTGCGGTAGCCGTTCATGGTGACGTAGTCGCTGCCTGCGGGGTTGTACCAGTTTTGATACCCCAGCTTGTCCACCGCCGTGAAGCCGTCGAGCGACTGGTTGAACGTGGCCGTGAACGCCAGGTCCTCGCAGGGGGCTTCGACGCATTCGCCGCTGCCGTCGATGTAATACAGGCAATGCCGCTTGTCGCCCCACAGGTACTGTTCCAGCCCCGGCAGGTCGACGAAGGGGTTGCGGTTGCCCTGCACGGAATAAATGCCGTTGTTGCGGATACGTTCCTTGTCCGACACGGGGTCTTGCGCGGCCCAGTCCATGAAAAGCGTACGCCCGAAGTCGGTGAAGCCGGTTGTGCCGTTCTCATACGTGAACACGACACCTCCTGCATCGGCATAGCGCGACACGGTGAAATCGAGATCGGCATAGCACGTGGCCATGTAGAAATAGATACGGGCCAGGTCGCCCTTGTATTCATCCACCGGCTCGAATGCACTGAGGCTGTAGCCGGGATAGGTGCTGTTGCCCGCGCGGCTGCCGTTTTCCGAGGTCTGTTCCGGCACGCCCACTTCGCTGTAGGGATAAGCCCCGCGCATGGCATTGACCACCGTATTGGTAGGAATGACATGCACCACATCGGAATAGGCATCGAGCGGATTGCTGTTGTCGTGTCCCCACCACGACTTGGGCAGGGCGTGCTCGCGGTTAAGGGTGGCTTTGGCCTCGGCCGTGCCGTAATTGTCAGCCGCCTGTCCCCAGCGGGTGCGATAATCGGAATACATGTCCCAAATGCCGCTTTCGAGCACATAACCGCTTTCCGGGTCTCTTTCTTCCCACCAGTCGGTCACGGTGTACACGGTAGGCAGGTCGTAGTAATCCACCACCTGCTTCTGTTCATTCAAAATCCGGTTCAGTTCGTCGTGCAGGCCGTCACCCGAGAGGCCTTCGAGCGAAGCATAATAAAGATGATGGTCGGTGTCATCGGCATCGACGGCAAACATTTTCGCACCCGGCAGATTGCTGGCCGTGTACCACAGCTTTTCGCCGTAACCGGGCAAAGGCAACCATTCGGTGTAGACACCTTCCTCAAACTGGGAGCGCAGGCGGAATCCGATGATGCTGTCGTTGTCCACCTTGCGATGGGCGGCGGAAGGCATCTGCACATTGAACACATAATACTGCTCAAGGTTGCATTCTGAACCGTAACTGCTGGTATACGACAGTTCCCAATCGTCCAGCTTTTTCCATTGATTGTTTTCCCAATGAGCGTAATCCACCGATACCTGCGAAGCCCAGGCTTCACTGTGTCCGTAGAAATTGACCCTGGCTGGGTATTGGTCGATGATGGAGAGGTGCAACGTGACAAAGCTTTCGCACCCGGCAGCGATGAGCAAGGTTTTCGAATAATCACCCGACTCGTCGTAGAATTCATAAAAATCTCTCCAATAGTACCCATCTCCTTCATT
>CASFUX010000068.1 GCA_949297975.1 uncultured Bacteroidales bacterium | reverse complement strand
GACTTCTGGGCCATTTACCGCTACCTGCCCCGCGAGACGCGTGGGTATGTGCCTATTTTCATAGCGGCCAATTATGCCATGAATTATGCGGCGGAGCATCATGTGTGCCCGGCGGAAGTGGATGTGCCGTTGGTGGTCGACACGGTCATGGTGACCGACCGCATCCACTTCGACCAACTGGCCGCCGTATTGGGTGTGGAGAAGGAGCAGGTGCGGATGCTGAACCCGCAATACCGCCGCGACATCATCCCCGGCGACATCAAGCCCTATGCCTTGCGCCTGCCTTTGCAATATGCCACTGCTTATGTGGAACAGAGCGACTCCGTATGCGCCTACAAAGCGGACGAACTGATTAACAACCGCCGGAAAGAGGTCGAAATCTATCGCTCGTCGGCTCCGGGCGGTTCGGGCAACTTGATATACCATAAGGTAAAGAGCGGGGAAACCTTGGGGCACATTGCCATCCGCTACGGCACCACCGCCTCGAAAATCCGCCAGTGGAACAACATATCCGGTTCGCGCATCTATGCCGGGCAACGGTTGAGGATATATAAATAGTCGGGCGACGTATGGAAAAACGTTATTACTCGATATCCGAGGTGGCGGCGCAGTTCGATGTGAACCAGTCGCATTTGCGTTTTCTGGAGAAGCAGTTTCCCCAGCTCAGCCCGAAACGCAGCGCAAAAGGCACCCGCTTTTACACAAAGGACGACATCTTGCTTATCAAGCAGATATTCTTCTTGGTCAACGAGCAGGGGCTGACGCTGGAAGGAGCACGCAAGAAGTTGGGCGAGAAGAAAGACCAGGTAGCCAAGCAGCAGGAAATAGCGGAACGCCTGCGCCTGGTGAAGAAGGAACTGCAAGGCATCGCCCGTTTTTTGATGGAAGAATAGCCCGTGGGCTTGCACGTAACGGAAAAAAGCGTACCTTTGCAGCACCGTATCTCACAATGGGTCTGTTTGGTTTCGACAGCAGGTAGAAGGGGTAGGTAAGCATGTCGAGCGCGGGAGGTGTCGGCTCGTTAATCCCGGGATCTCATAAATTTTAACTGGCGAAGAAAATTACGCTCTTGCTGCTTAATCGAAGTATAGTAGATTCGAGCTTAATTCCGGCACCAGGTGCTGGGACAAGACATTTCCCAAACGCCGTGGCCTCGAGGCCGTTCGATCAGGAAGTGCAGCTAAATCGGGGATAGTCACGCGTAGCCTCGTATGCGGGATGAAAACTTAGAGGATAAGGTGCAGGTTGGTGGCTCCGGTCTTGCCTGCTCCCGACAACGAAGGCGGAGATAAACATGTAGAAAGCTTATTCATTCCTTGTTTGGACGAGGGTTCGACTCCCTCCAGATCCACTCGGTAGCGAAAACGATGCCCCTTTGACCAGTATGGACAGTGGGGCATCGCTGTTATGCAAGGTCTTTGTACTATGGATGGTTGAAAAACAAAAGAGGGAAGCACCCGAAAGCACTTCCCTTGGTTGGTGGAGTATAGCGGACTCGAACCGCTCACCTCGACACTGCCAGTGTCGCGCTCTACCAGATGAGCTAATACCCCTTATTTTTCAATTGCGGTGCAAAGATAAGCGAAGTTTTGGACTTGGCAAAGCGATGAGACATAAAATTTAAAGAAAAACGAAGATGGTTATCTTGAATACGACTTATTGGGTGAGTGACAGCAGGCGCGAGGAGTGGCTTCGCTGGGTACGGGAAGAATGCGTACCGGCCATGCTGGCAACTGGTTATTTTGTTGAACCACAGGTGGCCAAGGTACATGCGCCCGATGACGGGCAAGGCGGTTCATCCTACTCCGTACAGTTTCGTGCACCGGACATAGCTGTAGTCGAGACGTGGATGAGCAAAGCGGGCGTGGAGACCGCGAGCCGCTTGGCAGCTTTGTTCGGCGAGGAGGTGATAGGCTTTTCTACGGTTTTGGAAGTGGTGGAATGGTGAGGGATCAGATTATATTGGGCATCGACCCGGGAACGACGGTCATGGGGTATGGATTGTTGCAGGTCAAGGGCAACAAACCCTATTTGGTAGCCATGGGCGTGCTCGACTTGAAAAAGTATGCCGACCATTACCAAAAATTGCAGCGCATTTTTGCCCGCACGTTATCATTGATAGACGAGTTCAAACCCGATTGCCTGGCCATCGAAGCCCCTTTCTTTGGAAAAAACGTGCAGTCCATGCTGAAGTTGGGACGGGCACAGGGCGTAGCCATGGCAGCGGCCTTGTATCGCGACTTGCCCATTACGGAATATATGCCGTTGAAGATTAAAATGGCCATCACCGGCAACGGACAGGCCTCGAAGGAGCAGGTGGCCGACATGTTGCGCCGTTACCTGAAGATACCGCACGAACAGATGTTGCCGCAGCTGGATGCCACCGACGGCCTGGCGGCGGCCTATTGCCACTATTTGCAACTGGGCAGCCCGGTGTCCGAACACCCGTACAAGAATTGGAAAGACTTCATCGCGAAGAATCAAGACCGGGTGAAGTGAAATTTTGTACGTGGTAGTGCATAAACTTGCGTTACTCATGCTGTTCGTGTTTCCCTAAAATAAAAAACTTAATAGCTTTTACACTCTTTTCTTGTCAACAACTTACATTTTTCCGTTTCAATGACTTCGATATTTATTTTTCCTCAAACCAAAATCGGTTGTTAGGTTTTGCTTGATTTCTATCTCTTGTGGCAAAAAATGCCAACACAAGACGGAAATTAGGCAAAGATATTCCCCCACATGGTCTAATGACCAATTTAGGCTTAATCATAAAATCTTTAGAATGCCACTTTCACGGCTTCGCGGCCGACCTGCAACACATACATGCCGGGACGGGGCAGGGTGAAGCGCGCTTCATGGGTACGGAGCACGCACCGCCCGGCCATGTCGTACACGTTCACCTCGGGCAGGTCTTCGGGAACGATGTTCAAGACGACTTCACCGCTTTGTACCATCACGTTCCCGGCAAGCACCCTCGGCACGCCCGAACCTGCTATGCGCTGCAAGTCCAAATCCTGCCAATACGGGGTGGCCTGGTAAGCCTCATAAGCCTCGGTCGGCACGTACACAGTGATAGCTATTTCATCAAACACGTGTTCCCCTATGGTAGGCGGAGTAAGAGCCAGCGATGTGACCGTGTGCAAAGCCATGCAATGGGCAAACGCATTGTTTTCTATGCTTTGCACGGTTGAGGGCAACGTAACGGAAGGCAATGAAGAACAAAAGAAGAATGCGCCATTGTCTATCTTCGCCAAACTTTGTGGCAAGGTGACTGAAAGCAATTGAGAACAGTTGTTAAACACATTATCTTCCAGCACCGTTATCCCATCGGGGATGGCCACGGAGCGGAGGGACGCGCTTTGCGCAAACGCCCATTCGCCTATCTCCTCCAATCCGTCGGGTAGTTGGACGGATTCCAATTCACTGCCTTCAAATGCCCTGCCTTCTATTCGTTTCACCCCCTGCGGCACGCTGTATTGGTCGCCCTTTCCGGCGGGGAACAGCAGCAGTTCGGTCATGTCGCTGTTGAACAGCACGCCATCCACGGAGCGGAATAACGTGTTGCCCTCCTCCATCCCGATGACCGTCATTAACGGGCATCCAGAAAAAGCCCCATCCCCCAAATGAGTAATGCTTGCAGGCAATGTAATGGATGGCAGCAGGTCGCAACTGTAAAAAGCCTGTTCGCCGATGCTCGTGATGCCTTGGGGAAGCTGGATGGAGGCCAGTTCTATGCAATCGGCAAACGCACGGTCGCCTATCTCCGTCACGCCTTCGGGAATGGTCAGCGCCTCAAATCCGCAGTACATGAATGTTTCATCGGGAATGCTCGTCAGTTTTTCAGGCCAGGTAATGGAGGCCAATTCGTAGCACCCCAGGAATACGCTATTGCCCATTGCCCTCACCCTCCGGGGGAGAGTAGCGGTAGCCAATGTGTGGCACGAACCAAAGGCCGACACCCCAATGCTGTCCATGCTCTCGGGCAAGGCGATGGCTCGTAGCCCTTCACAGATGGCGAAGGCGTAATCGCCTACCGTGTGCAGCCCTTCAAGGAGAGTGATCGTCTCCAAGGATGCACAAAGGGAAAATGCGGAAACTTCTATCATTTCCAGCCCTTGCGGGAAGTTGATGGATGCCAGCGAAGTGCAGCCGGAGAACGCCTGTTCTCCTATGCTCCGCAGCCCGGCAGGCAGGCTGGCCGACACCAGCTCGACTTGATCGGGAAAAGCGCAATCGCCTATCCTCGTTACTCCTTCCTCCACCACCAGCGCGGTAACATGAAAATTCCACCAAGGCGGCTGGTTGGTTGATACATACGGATATTCATAGTCGTCCATCTCGCCTGTGCCGCTGATGGTAAGCGTGCCGGTGGAGGAGTCGAAGTCCCAGTGCAAGTTGTCGCCGCACGTGCCACTACCGGCCCGGGCAGGTTGCACGCCCGCCACCGCCAAGCAACACAAAATAAGAAGTACCATTCGTTCCATACCCATTTCCTCTTAAAAGTTTACCGGGGTAAAGGTAAACATTTTTATCAAACCAAGTACCAGTTTTTTTCTTTTTTCTCCTTTTTCTCAGAACCGCTCCCCTTGCATCTATCCGTTATTTTCGTACATTTGCGCACTTTTCTTCAAGCCATGCGGAATTTCCTCTATACAACCGGCAAACGGCTGCAATGCCGTTACTCTGCCCGCCACACCCGAGGATTTGGGGTGCATTCACCCTACATGTACCATTTCACGCAATACGTGGTGTACGAACGCAACCCATTCTATGCCTATCTCGACATCGAAGCCGAACGCAAAGCCCTATTGCAAGAGACGGATAAATGCCTGTATAAGGACGGGGAAACGGGACAATGCCGCACCCGCACACTGCGAGCGATAACACGCCGCCTCTCGCTGCCACCAAAGTATGCGCAATTGCTTTACCGCGTGGTACGCCATGCCCGGTGTCGCACCGTGCTGGAAGTGGGAACGTCGCTGGGTCTGACTGCCGCTTACTTGGCTTCGCCTGATTCGAAAGCGGACTGCGTGGCCATCGAACCGGAGACTGAACTGGCCGAAGTGGCGGAAATGGTGTTGGACGACCTCCAGATAAAAAATGTCCGGGTGATGCAAGGAGAGATAAGCGGCCTATTGCCCGATGTGTTGCGCGGATGGGAACGGCTCGACTTTGCTTTCGTCGACCTGCACGGCGACGCCGATACCACTTGGTTCTGCTTTGAGCAATGCGTAGGCAAGGCGCATACCGGTACCCTCATGACCATCGGGCAGCCCTACCGAACACCCGCCATGACACACACTTGGGAGCGGATAAAAGCCCATCCCCAAGTGACATCGAGCATTGACTTGGGGCGTGTGGGGCTTGTGTTCTTCAACACAGACTTGCACAAGCAACACTATCGGATGAGGCTGTGAACGAATGATTGAATAACGGAATAACCGATTTTACAATTCCACAATAATGAAGATTTATACTAAAACTGGCGACAAAGGCCAGACGAGCCTGATAGGGGGCAGGAGGATAAGCAAAGACGACGTGCGTCTGGAAGCGTACGGCACGGTGGACGAACTGAACTCATGGGTGGGTTGCCTGGTAGCAGAACTGCCTGCCGGACACGACAAGACCTTTCTCATCCGGATGCAGCACGTGCTGTTCGACCTTGGCTCCACGTTGGCCCTTGACACCGAGAGCGATGACGCTGAACAGTACGGCATCGACTTCCATCCTTCGCACACGGCGACATTGGAGGCGGAGATAGACCGGTTGAGCGAATCATTGCCCCCGCTGCGGTCGTTCGTGCTGCCGGGAGGCACGCGGCAGGCAGCCTTATGCCACTTGTGCCGTACGGTATGCCGCCGAGCCGAGCGACGCATGTATGCCATGAAAACCCTCCACGAAGTGCCCGATAAGGTGCTGGCTTACGTGAACCGGCTGTCTGATTATTTCTTCGTCTTGGCCCGCAGTCTCAACCAGACAGGAGGGCACGAAATATTTTATGTTAAATCCTGACACATTGGATTTTTTTTATACTTTTGCACTCGCTAAACAAGCAGGGTTATTTTGTTATATAAACGATAAAGCACAAGGTTATGTATTGGACGTTAGAATTGGCATCGAAGATAGAAGATGCACCATGGCCTGCAACCAAAGACGAGCTGATAGATTATGCGGTACGCTCGGGCGCTCCCCTCGAAGTGATAGAAAACTTGCAGGAAATAGAAGACGAAGGTGAAATATACGAATCGATAGAAGACATTTGGCCGGACTACCCGACCAAAGAGGACTTTTTCTTCAACGAGGAAGAATATTAAATTCCTCCTAATTAGAAATCATGGACACGGGCGGGACAAACAACATCATGGTTGTTTGTCCCGCCCGTGGTTTATTTTATTCGTACTGCACCCCGTCCAGCATGAGGGGGAACTCGTCGGGGGCGATGCCGTTGTCTTGCAGGTGGGCGGTGTCTTGCTGCCAAGCATCTTGGAATGCTTGCCAATCGCCGGGGTACAACACCAGGCTTTTTTTATAATAAGCCAATGCCGCTTGGCGATTTTTCCCGCTCCAGGCGATATGGCCGGCGTTCATATAGTCCTGTGCATTGCCAGATGCTGCCCCATGCAACACCTTCTGCATGTACTGGTCGGCTTGCTTCAGGTTGCCGGTGATGAACGATGCCCACGCGATAGCCCGTTGCACCTTCACGTTGTCTTCGTGCTCGGCATCCAGCTTGAAGTACAGGTTCAAGGCCTCTTTGGTTTTCCCTTCCTGCAAATATGCGTTGGCTATCTGCATCTGGGTGGACAATTCGCCGGGGTTCAGGAAGTCGGCATGGCGATAGTACTCCAACGCTTTTTCGTAATTGCCCAGCAGACGGTAACAGAGTGCGATTTTCTTCACCGTCCACAAGTCGTCGGGCTGTATGATGTCAGCCTTCAGGTAGGCCTCCAGCGCACAGTCGAGCCGGGAGGTCTTTTGGCAGGCATATCCTATCTTCTGGTACAGGTCGGCGGTCGGTTTCTGCTCTCCGGTCAGTTCGTCGAATAATTCCAACGCCTGCGGGTAGAGTTTTTTGGCAAAGTAGTATTCCGCGATGTCGGCCTTGAAACGGTTGTCGGCGGAGAGTATGTCGAACAAGCGGGTTTTGTGAAGGACGAGGGCGAAGTCGAACATGTCCATGAAGTCCTTCCGTTGCGGGTGGAGCTTGAAGAAGCGGAACAAATCCTGGATGTATTGTTTGGAGATGTACTTGGCACTTGCTTCCGGAGCGAGGATGGCTTCGTCCTTTTGCATCTCGTCCATTTGTTCGGCCTCGGACTTGAAGGAGTGCTTCAGCATGTCGCGTTGCGAGGCGGGCATTTGCAGCACGCTGAGGCAAAAAGAATAGAGGTCGGAGTCGCACATCACGCGGCTGCCGACGAAGGTGTTCAGCAGGTTGCGGTCGTTGTCGGCAAACAGCGCGTGCACGGCACTGTGCGCCGGGCTGAAAGGCAGGAACCAGTTGGACATTTCGTTGAAAAAGGGGAACGTCTTCAGCATGGCGAAGGTGCTCATGTACACGTCGGCACCTTCCATTTGCAGCTCGGTGAGTTCCTTGAGCTTGTCGGACACGCCGCTGTCCTCGAAAATCTCTTCCCATTGCGGGTTGGTTTCTTCCCAGTCGTCGGACTCCAGCAGGTTCTCCACATCGGTCTTGCGGTTGAGCTTCGGGCTGAGCTTGGCTATGGCGGGGAGGATGTCTTCCTGGAGGCGTTTGGATATTTTTTCCGTCTCGGTGGTGCCGATGATTTGGCGGATGATGTTGCGGAAGTTTTCCAACGTGTGTTCGTTGTCGGCCAGCAGCACGAGCCGGTTTCTCACCCTGGGGAAGTAGCCGAGGAAGCGGTCGTACTTGGCGAGGATGAAGCACAGCCCGACCAGCGCACGCTGCTTGACGGTGACGGAGTCGGAATCGCAGCAGTCGAACAGCAGCAGGAGCTTGCTTTCATCGAACATGCGCCACAGGTTGAGGGTGAGGGCGGAGACGGCAAGCGACTTTTCGAGCAGGCCGTCATGCTCCTTGCGGATGATGTGCTGGAAGAAGGTCTTGTCCTCGTTGTTCAGGCGGGTGGCCAGCCAGAACAGGGAGAACACTTCGGGCAGCAGGCTTTCGTAGTCGGCTTCTATCCTGCCCAGCTCGTCCCGGTGGCGTGCGGGGTCGTCGGCGAGGGCTTGCCTCTGCGCGTGGCATTCTTGCAGACTGGCGAGCAGCCGGGGGGAGTCGGGATGCCGACGGGCGTTGGGGAAGTACCGCTTGCTCGTGTATGTGAAGCTGGTGGAAATCTGCACGTACAGGCGTTCTTTGATTTCCTCGGTCAGGGAGAACAGTTTGGCCACCAACTTGCTGTGCATGGTGGGGCGTTCGGGGTCTTCCATCCCTTCCATATAATATTGCAGCATGTAGCGGTAGTCTTGCTGGAGCACGTCGAGCCGTTCGTGCAATTCCCAGTCGGGCAGCTCGCGGGCGAGGGCGCCTATGTGGTCAAAGGCTTGCTTGAGCCGCCCCAGCAGCAACAGCCGGAGGGCGGATTGGTAGGTTGACTGAGCTTGCTTGATATCCATAGCCTTCGTTTTTTTGGAATTCCGATTGTGCCGGGAGAATGTCCGGGGGATGGGCCGCGCCCGTCATCCGAGGCGGCTGATTTTTCTCAGTTTTTCCTCGTCGATTATCTTCAAGCGGCGGCCGTCCATGGCCAGCACGTGCTCGTTGACAAAACTGGAGAGCGTGCGTATGGCGTTGGAGGTGGTCATGTTGGACATGTTGGCGAGGTCTTCGCGCGACAGGTAGATGTTGATGGTGGCCTCGTCTTCTTCCAGCCCGTAGTTCTTCTTGAGCAGGAGGAGCGTCTCGGCCAAGCGTCCCCGGATGTGCTTTTGCGACAGGTTGATGGAGCGCGTGTCGGAGTCGGCCAGGTCGCAGGCCAGTTCTTCGAGGAAGCGGTAGCAGAATTCGTTGTTGTGGCGCAGCACGGTGGTGAACACATCGCCTCTTACCTGGTAGACGACGGAGGGTTCGAGGGCGGCCACGGTGGTGTTGTAGGTGCCGTTGGCGATGATGCCCCGGTAGCTGAACGGGTTGCCTACCTTGAGCATGCGGATGATTTGCACCTGGTTGCCTATCCCTTCCTTGTACACCTTGGCTTTGCCTGAGGCCAGCACCATCATGTGCGTGGGGGTGTCGCCTTCGTATTGGATGATTTCGTTCTTTTTGTATTGCTGTGTGGTGGTGTTGTTTTTGATAAAACGCCTTTCGTCCGGCGTGAGCGTGTCCCAGCCGGGGAAGATTTCTTCAATGGGTTGCAAGTCGGTGGATAACTTTCTTACCATGCGCTTATGCTTTCGTCGGGGGGTTGTTGTACGACTATGTTTTAAAACACAAAAATACAACATTTTCTTGAAAGTTGTTCAATAAAAACACAGTTTCATGCGGGGCGGCGGCGGCACGCTTCGGGAGGGGGCGGATGCAGATGCGTATCTGCTTTCCTGTAGATGCTGAGGTGTCCGGGGTGCAGATGCGCATTTACAGACGGACAGATGCGCATTTACAAACGTGCAGATACGCATTTACCGGCGGGCAGATGCGCATTTGCAGACGTGCAGATGCCGGGATACGGACGTGCAGATGCCGGGATGTGGCGCATGCATCCCGGCAGGTGCGGCCGGCGAGATGCGGGGCGGCGGGCGGCCGGGACACAGAGTGCACGGGGGGGGCACAGAGACACACAGAGCTTTATATGGGATAATCTTTTAGAGAAGCGCACAGAGCCGTCCCGATGCAGGGCATCGGGACAAGCTATGTGTGCTTTTTTAGTTGGAACGAAATAAAAGAAAAGCTATGTGTGGCTTTGTGTCCCCCTCCGTGCATCCCCGTGTCAAAGCCTCAGTGCGCTTCGAGCCAGTTGGCGCCCGTGCCGCAGTCGGTCACCAGGGGCACTTGCAGGGCGAGGGCGTGCTCCATCTCGTCCACCACGATGGAGCGCACGCGGTCCACCTCGGCCTGCGGCACGGTAAAGTTGAGTTCGTCGTGCACCTGCATGATCATCTTGGCCTGCACGCCTTCGCGGTCGAAGCGTTGCTGGATGCGCACCATCGCTATCTTGATGATGTCGGCGGCGGTGCCCTGGATGGGAGCGTTGATGGCGTTGCGTTCGGCGTAGCCGCGCACCACGCTGTTGCGCGAGTTGATGTCGGGCAGGTAGCGTTTGCGCCCCAGCAGGGTCTCCACGTAGCCCAGCTCCTTGGCACGGGCGATGGCCGCGTCCATGTAGTCCTTCACGCGGGGATAGGTGGCGAAGTAGCCTTCTATCAATTCCTTGGCTTCGGCACGGGGGATGCCGAGGCGGTCGGCCAGACCGAAGGTGGAGATGCCGTAGATGATGCCGAAGTTGGCCGTCTTGGCCTTGCGGCGCATGTCCGGGGTCACTTCTTCCAGCGGCACCTTGTATATCTTGGCGGCGGTGGCGGTGTGGATGTCGTGCCCGGCGTTGAAGGCTTCGAGCATGTGCGGGTCGCCGCTCAGGTGGGCCATGATGCGCAGTTCTATCTGCGAATAGTCGGCACTGAGGAACACGCCGCCCTCGTCGGGGATGAAGGCGCGGCGGATTTCCTTGCCCTGCGAGTCGCGCACGGGGATGTTCTGCAAATTAGGGTTGCTGGAGCTGAGCCGCCCGGTGGCGGTCACCGTCTGGTTGTACGACGTGTGTATCTTGCCCGTGCGGGGGTTGACCAGTTGCGGCAGCGCGTCGATGTAGGTGCTGAGCAGCTTCTTCAGTCCCCGGTATTCCAGTATCTTGCCCACGATGGGGTGGCGCGACCGCAGCTTTTCGAGCACTTCCTCGGTGGTGGAGTATTGGCCGGTCTTCGTCTTGCGGGCCTTCTCGTCTATCTTCAGGCGGTCGAACAGCACGTCGCCCACCTGCCGGGCCGAGCTGACGTTGAATTCCACCCCGGCCAGTTGGTGTATCTCCTGCTCCAGGCGCAGCATCTCGGCGGTGAGCACGTCCGAGCTTTGGCGCAGGGCGCGGGTGTCGATGCGCACGCCGTTGCGCTCCATCACGGCCAGCACCCGCATGAGGGGCATTTCCACATCGTAAAAGAGCGGTTCCAATGCCTGGGCGGCCAGTTCGCGCTCCAATATTTCCTTGAGGCGGAAAGTCACGTCGGCATCCTCGCAGGCGTAGTCGCACAGGGCGGCGGGGTCCACAAAGCGGATGTTCAGCTGGTTTTTCCCTTTCGGCCCCACCAAGTCCTCGTAGCGGATGGTACGGTAACGCAGGTACACCTCGGCCAGATAGTCCATGCCGTGGCGCAGCTCGGGTTGCAGCAGGTAGTGGGCTATCATGGTGTCGAACAGCCGTCCGCCCAGCCGCACGCCGTAGCCTTCGAGCATGAGGAGGTCGAACTTCATGTTCTGCCCTATCTTCTCTATCCCTTCGTCGGCGAAGAAGGGGGCGAACTCGCGCAGCACCGCCTCGGCCTCCGCGCGGTCCACCGGCAACGGCACGAACCACGCCTCGCCCGCCTGCCAGCAGAAGGACATGCCCACGAGGTCGACTGTGAACACGTCCACGCCCGTGGTCTCGGTGTCGAAGCATACGGATGCCTGTCCCGACAGCAGGCGGACGAGTTCCGCCCGCCGTTCGGGCGTGTCGGCCAGCGTATAGGCGTGCGGCGTGTCGGCCAGGGAGTGCAGGGGCGATGCGGCGGGGGCGGCCTCCGCGTGGTCTTTTGCCTGGGGGACGGCGGGCTGGTCGAACAGCGACATCTGCCCGTCCGCCTGTGGGGCGGGGTGCGCCTTGGCTTCCGCCGTGCCGTCCGTTGCCTGCGTGCCGAGCACCTTGGGCAGCAGGGAGCGGAATTCCAGCTCGTCGAACAGGCGGCGAACCTCCGCCTCGTCCACCGCCTCGCGCCGCAGCCCCTTCTCGTCCAGCTCGATGGGCACGTCGGTCTTGATGGTGGCCAGGAAGCGCGAGAAAGTAATCAGTTCCCGATTGTCCTCTACCTTTTGCTTTAATGCTCCCTTCAGTTCGCCGCTGCGTGCCAGCAGGTTGTCAATGCTGCCGTATTCCTTCAGCAGCTTGGCGGCAGTCTTTTCGCCCACGCCGGGGCATCCGGGGATGTTGTCCGCCGTGTCGCCCATGAGGCCCAGCAGGTCGATGACCTGGCTCTGGTGGTCGAGGCCGTATTTCGCCTTCACCTCGTCCACACCCATGCGTTCGTAACCGCCGCTGTGCTTGGGGCGGTACATGAACACGTGCTCGGACACCAGCTGGCCGTAGTCCTTGTCGGGCGTGAGCATGAGCACCTCGAAGCCCGCCTGCCCGGCCTGCCGCGCCAACGTGCCGATGACATCGTCGGCCTCGTAACCTGGCACCTCCAGCACGGGGATGCGGTAGGCCTTCACTATTTCCTTAATATAAGGCACGGCGGCGCGGATATCCTCGGGCGTGGCCTCGCGCTGGGCCTTGTACTGCTCGTAAGCCTCGTGGCGGAAAGTCTTGCCCGGCGGGTCGAAAGCCACGGCCACGTGCGTGGGCTGTTCGCGCCGCAGCACATCCTCCAGCGTGTTGACAAAGCCGTAGATGGCCGAGGTGTTCATCCCCTTGGAATTGACGCGGGGAAACTTGATGAAGGCGTAATAGGCCCGGTAAATGATGGCGTAGGCATCGATGAGCAGCAGTTTTTTCATGCGGGATGCGTTGTTTTGGTTTGCAGGACAAAGATAGGGAAAAAGCGTAAGCGGGCAAGGCGACAGACGGATGTTTCACCGCGCATCGGGGGATGTTTTTCTTTTATTTTATGCCGTTAAATTGGCAAAACCCCGTGGACTTGGCGTAAAATTGATTATTTTTGCACCTGTTTTTCAAACGAGGGCGCATCCATGAGTTCAATTAACGACATACGGAAGCCGATAGCGGAAGAAATGGAACGGTTCGAGCAGGCTTTTGCCGAGTCGCTCCGGTCGGACAACCCCTTGCTGGCAAGCGTCAACGAGTACGTGCGGCAAGGCAGCGGCAAACAGTTGCGCCCCATCCTGGTGCTGTTGTGCGCCAAGCTGTGCGGCCCGGTGAACCCTGCTACCGTGCACAGTGCCGTGGCTCTTGAACTGCTGCACACGGCCAGCCTCATCCACGACGACGTGGTGGATGACACCGCCGAACGGCGCGGGCGCAAGTCCGTCAATGCGCAATGGAACAACAAAATCGCCATCCTCACGGGCGACTACATGCTGTCCGACGCACTGCACCAGGCTACCCTCACGCGCAACCTGAGGGTGCTGGAACTGATAGCGAACATCGGTATGCAACTGTCCGACGGCGAACTCATCCAACTGGCCAACACCGAGCACAGCAAGGTGACCGAAGAGGATTATTATAATGTCATCCGCAAAAAGACCGCCCTGCTCTTCTCCACCTGCACCGAGATCGGCGCTCTCACCACCGGGGCGGACGAGGGACAACTGGAGCACCTGAGCCGCTTCGGCGAATACCTCGGCATCTGCTTCCAGCTGAAAGACGACATCTTCGACTACGACGAAAACGCCCACATCGGCAAACCCACCTGCAACGACCTGCGCGACGGCAAGGTGACCCTGCCGCTCATCTACGCGTTGCGCACCGCCTCTGCCGACCGGCGTGACCGGGTGCTGCACGTCATCCGCCAAAAAGATTTCTCCCCCGAAAACATACACGCCATCGTGCGCTTCGCCCGCGAGCAGGGCGGCATAGCCTATGCCGAGGAGCAGATGGCCCGCTTCCGCCGCATGGCCCTGGACGAGCTGGCGGTCTTCCCCGCCGGAGAGGAAAAGGCTGCGCTCGAAGCCGCCGCCGAGTTTGCCGTGACGCGGCAGAAGTAAAGCCCCCTCAATAAAACAGCCCACAGGATACACGGACTGTACGGATTATCACGGATTTTTGGTTTCCCGCAGATAACGCAGATGAACGCAGATAATTTGCGCTCATTTACCTGATTTGCGTCATTCGCGTTCCCCCCAAAATCCGTGATAATCCGTACAGTCCGTGTATTCCGTGTGCTTTCTTATTTGTTTGCCTCGGCTTGCAATAACAGCTTGGTCAACTCTTTCACGCCTTCGGATGCTCCCTTTTGGATGAAGTGCACGTGCGGGTCGTTCAGCACCTCGTGCGGGTCAATGAGATAGACGGGTGCGATAGCTGGGGCATAATGGATAAGCCCTGCCGCCGGGTACACCTGCATGGACGTGCCGATGATGACCAGCACGTCGGCCTGCGACACCCATTCCACCGCAAGGGGAAGCATGGGCACTGCCTCGCCAAACCACACGATGTGCGGGCGCAGCTGGTAACCCTTGGGACAAAGATCGCCCAGATGCGTCTCGCAGTGTGCTGGGTCCACGTCGTACACCTCCTCGCCCGGTCCGGTGGAGCGCACCTTCATCAGTTCGCCGTGCAGGTGCAGCACGCACGAACTTCCGGCACGTTCGTGCAGGTTGTCCACATTCTGCGTCACGATGCGCACGTCGAAATACCGCTCCAGTGCCGCCAGTCCCCGATGTCCCTCGTTGGGCTGGGCAGCGAGCAGTTGTTTGCGCCGTTCGTTGTAGAAGTTAAGCACCAGGGCGGGGTTCTTGTGCCACCCTTCGGGCGTGGCCACGTCTTCCACGGGATACTGTTCCCACAATCCGCCGGAGTCCCTGAAGGTGCTGATGCCGCTCTCGGCGCTCATGCCCGCCCCGGTCAATACAACTAATTTTTTCATATGTTATGCTTGTTTGGTGGGCGGAAGGGGTGTCCGAATAGGATTTAGCACACGGACAACACGGATTTAACGGATTATCACAGATGTCTTACCCAACGATCCGCGACAATCAAGGTCATTCCAATCCGTGCAAATCCGTCTTATCCTTCCTATCCGTGTTCGCTCTTATTTCGATACACCTCCTCCCGCCAACGGTTGTTACGGCAAAGTTAGCGTCTTCCAACAAAATTCCTCAAAAAACAAAGGACAAATGTTGGGCGAATAAAGCAAAAACCTTACTTTTGCACATTATTGGCTAATCTGTGTAATATACAAACCAGCTAAATCTTATGGGCAAGTTAATTATCAACAGTTACGACGACTTTGCGCAGTACGTGGGCAAAGAGTTGGGCGAGTCTGATTACCATCAGATTACCCAGGAACAAATAAACAAATTCGCGGAAGCCACGCTCGACTTCCAATGGATACACACGGACGTGGAACGCGCGAAAACAGAAAGCCCCTTCGGCAGCACCATCGCGCACGGTTACCTCAACCTGTCGCTGCTGCCCTATCTGTGGGGACAAATCATCGAAGTGAACAATTTGAAAATGACCGTGAACTACGGCATCGAGAAAATGCGCTTCATGGAAACGGTACGCGTGAACGACGAGGTGCGCCTCAAGGCCAAACTCAACTCGGTGGTCAACCTGCGCGGCGTGACCAAGGCCGAAGTGGGAGCCGTGATGGAAATCAAGGGACGCAAGAAACCGGCCTTCGAAGCCAACGTGGTGTTCTTGTACTATTTCCAGTAGCCTCGCTTAGACACGAACACGGATTAGGCGGACTGAACGGATTTACCCGGATTTTCAGGGAACGCAAATAACGCAAATCATATGAATGAGCGCAAATTATCTTCGCTCATCTGCGTTATCTGCGGGAAACCCAAAATCCGTGTAAATCCGTTCAAGCCGCCTAATCCGTGTTCGTATTTAATATCCGGCCAGTTCGTCGCTGGTATAGGCGCGGGGCAGTCGCCGCAGGTTGTACTGCGAGGCCATCACTTCGCCGTAAGCCCCGGCCGAGCGCAGGGCGATAAGGTCGCCCCGGTGCGCCAGGTTCAGCGTACAGGCCTTGGCGAACGTGTCCGACGATTCGCAGATGGGACCCACCACGTCGTACTGTTGTTCTTCGCCGTCCGAGCTGAGGTTTTCGATGCGGTGATAGGCTTGGTACAGCGTGGGGCGGATGAGGTCGGTGAACCCGGCATCCAGGATGGCAAACTGCTTGGCCGCCCCTTGCTTCACGTACAGCACGCGGGCGATGAGGCTGCCGCACTGCGCCACCACCGAGCGTCCCGGCTCGAAGTGCAGCGACTGCTGCGGCTGCAAGCGCAGGTGCTTGCGGAACACCTGGAAATAGCCCTCGAAGTCCGCCACCGGGAAATGGTTGGGATGCTCGTAGTTCACGCCCAGCCCGCCGCCCACGTTCACGTGTTGCAGCACGATGCGGCGTGCGAGGAAGTAATCCTGCACCTCGTTCACCCGCACGCACAGGCTTTGAAACGAGGTCATGTCCGTTATTTGCGAGCCGATGTGGAAATGCACCCCCACCAGCTGCACGTGCCGCAACGAGGGCAGCAGCTCTACCACCGCGTCCAGGTCGGCCAGGTTGATGCCGAATTTGTTCTCGTTCAACCCCGTGGTGATGTAGTGGTGCGTGTGCGCGTTCACGTTGGGATTAAGGCGCAGGGCCACCCGCGCCGTGCGATTCTTGCGGGCGGCCAGCGCGTCGATGACCTCCAACTCGGGCACAGACTCCACGTTGAAGCAGAAGATGTTGTGGTCAAGTGCCAGGTTGATTTCCCAGTCGGCTTTGCCCACACCGGCAAAGACGATGCGTTCCGGCACGATGCCCGCGTCGATGGCCGCCTGTATCTCGCCGCCGCTCACGCAGTCGGCCCCGAAGCCGGCCCGCCGCACCTCGCGCAGGATGGCCGGGTTCACGTTCGCCTTCAACGCGTAATGCACGCGGAAGTCCGCCTTGCCCG
>CASFUX010000067.1 GCA_949297975.1 uncultured Bacteroidales bacterium | reverse complement strand
TTTAGCACACGGATAACACGGATTATACAGATTATCACAGATTTCTTATTTCAACAATCCTTGACAATCAATGGTATTTAAATCCGTATAAATCCGTCTTATCTGTCTCATCCGTGTTCTCTCTTATTTTGACACACCTCCTTGGGGAGGCCGCTACTGGGCGGTGTCGGGCAGGGCCTGTTCCACGGTGATGGTGGCCAGGGCGGCCTTGAGCAGCACGCCGGGGGTGAAGATGAGGCGGGTGCGGCGCACGTGCGAGGCGGCGTCGAACTGCTCGGGCGTGTCCACGCCTTCGCTCGACAGGCTCATGCGGAAGGTGCCGAAATCGCCCAGCTTCACGCTCATGCCGATGCGCAGGAACACGGGCAGCTGTTCGAGCAGGTTACGCAGCACGTTTTCCACGTCGCCCTGCGTGAGCGACGACCGCCCGGCAATCTCGGCGGCGAGTTCCTGGAAGGTGAGGGTGCCGGCGTTGACGGGGCTGGCGTACCACTTGCGCGCGCCCTCGGGGTCTTGCGGGTTGCGCTTTTGAATCAATCTGTACTTCATAATGGTTGGTTTTTAAAAGTTAGTAATGTTGTTTGTTTGTGATCACGATGCAAAGATACCGCCTTTTGTGTGCCATATGTTGGGCGTTTTTGTGAGCAATGGCGGGGATTAGCACACGGATTACACCGATGATACGGATTTACACGGATTTTCCAAATTCCGTGCGTATGTCTTTTTGCCTGCGCACGTGTGGAAATTGTTCCGCGTACGTGCAAAATTTGCGGCGTGTGCTGACGTGGTATGTTCGTTCATGTCGGGAAAATCCGTGTAAATCCGTGTCGTCCGTATGCTAAACGGTGGGTGCGGGTTGTCGGCGGCTGGGGCCGTCGAGCACCACGTGGGTGAACATCTCGCGCATGCGGTCGCGTATGATGGGGCCGTAGGCTTGTTCCATCTCGTCGCTGTCCAGGTTGGTGGTGGCCAGGGTGGGTATGCCGCGCCGTTGCCACAGGGCGTACCGTTCGTGGAGCACGTAGGCGATGACGTTCAGCTCGTTGCCGTAGTGGCGCATGACCTTTTCGCAGCCTATCTCGTCGATGGCGACCAGGCGGGGCGCGAGCCAGCGGTCCACCTGCCCGGTGCGGGCGTATTCGAGGGCGATGGTGGCGGCGCTCTCGAAGAGGAGGTTGCCGCCGTGGCGCAGGTGGAAGTCGCGGAAGGCGTTGACCATCGTGGTCTTGCCGGTGCCGGTGCCGCCTTTGATGAGGATGCCCCGGCGCAGGTCGTAGCGGCTGCGGGGGTCGTCGAAGAACCACCAGAAGAGGCCTTCGGCCACGGGGCGGTTGTCCGCGTCGAGGGTGAAGGAGCCCCCGGGGCGCGTGCGGGTGATTTGCGCGTCGGCGCAGGCTTTCCATTCCCACTTGAGGCGGTTTACTTCGTGGAGTTCAAGTTCTTGCGTAGTCCTTTGTCTTTTTTGTGGAGCCATATTGCATGTGTTTTAAAGGTTTGTCGTGTGCGGGGCGAAGGGCGAGCCAGCGGGCGAAGTGGCTGCGTGCGTCGTCGGGGCTTTTGCGCGTGACGCCTTCGGCCTCGAGGCGGGTGAAGAAGCGGTCCATGAGGCGGCGCAGGCCGTCGGTGTCGCCCCGGCAGTGCAGGGCGGCCAGGCGTTCGAGCCAGGGTGCGTCGGCCTCCAGGGCTTCGCGGCAGCGGTGCAGGGCGGGGAGGGTGGTTTCCGTTCCTCCTTTTTCCTTTTCCCTTTCAACTCCCTCTTTTTCCCTTTCGGCCTTTTCGCGCGCGGGAGGGAGATCTTTTGTTTCTGTTTCTGTTTTTATAATATTGCTTTCTTCATTACCGTATTTGTTACCGTATTCATTACCGTATTTGTTACCGCAATCGTTGCCGCACGTGAGGGTATAGGTGGGGACGGCCCTGTTGTGTCTGCCAGGGTCGAAGTCGATGAGCCCCCTTTCTTTCAGCTTGTTGCGATTGCTGGCAATGGTCTTCTCGGTCATGCCGGTAGCGGCGCACAGGCTTTTGGTGGTGCAGGCGAAGGGGTTCTGCCAGTTGCGCAGGTTGCACTCGTTGAGCAGCGCGAAGTACAGGAAGGCTTCATGTGCCGAGAATTCGCGCAGGCGGTGCATGCGCCAGAAGTGGTTGATGAGTTCGATGTAGTTCATAGGATAGTTACAAGTTGCAGGTTGCGAGTGGACGCGTTACTTTTTTCCTCTCATTATTTGCATGTTCCAAAAAAAAAGCGTTATTTTGTCGCTGTGTTACTAACATGTTGCAAATATACTCACATCTTTCTGTAAATTCCAAATAAATTTGCAACATGTTTGCTATTTATTCTTATTTAACAAACAAAAAAGGTTAAGCGTATGGACATGTCAAAGTATGACGAGATGATTGACAAAGTGTTGGAAATGCTGAGGGCTTCGAAGGACACGAACTACCGCATCGCGAAGACGACGGGCATTTCGGAAACGGCCATCGGGCGGTACAAGAAAGGTACTTCGCGCCCCACGGTGGCGAACGCCAAAATCATGATGCAGTATTTCATGGGGGCCAACCTCGACTTCGCGATGAACAACGCCCGCGTCATGAGCGAGGTGCAGTTCATGCACGTGCCGTTCGTGCCCGTGCCCGCCCAGGCGGGGTACCTGCGCGGATACGGCGACCTGGAATACATCGACCAGCTGCCCACCCTGCCCGTGCTCGTGGACCGCAACTACAAGGGCAAGTACCGCATCTTCGAGGTGTCGGGCGACAGCATGGACGACGGCACCACCTCGGCCCTGTGCGACGGCGACAAGATACTGTGCCGCGAAGTGCCCCGCGACTTGTGGGACAGCAAGCTGCCCTTCCGCCACTGGTACTTCGTCATCGTGTGCCGCACCGAGGGCATCACCGTGAAGCAAATCATCGACGAGGACATGGAAACGGGCGACATCCGCTGCCACCCGCTCAACCCCCTGTTCGACGACTTTACCCTCAACCTCGATGCCGACGTGGTCGAGCTGTACAACGTGGTCAAGATAGTGGACCGCAACGCGAGGATTTGAGACACCTCCCATCCACAGAAGGGGCTTTGTACGGGGGGCACAGAGTTTTCTCTCTTTCTTTTTCTTTCGAGGGAAGCACACATAGCTTGTCCCGATGCTTAAGCATCGGGACGTGAGGTTACCATAGTCTGCCTATAGCAGGCAGTGCATTTCCCAAGTCCCGGCACATGTGCCGGGACAAGCTATGTGTACTCCTTCTAAAGAAAACAGAAAAAACTCTGTGCCCCTCTGTGTAATTGCAAAGTCCCCTTTAGGGGGTCGGGGGTAACACCGCCTTCACGTAGTAGAACACGAAGAAGCCGCACACCACCAGCTTGGCCAGCGTGCCGGTGATGAAGCCCACGAACGAGCCGAAGCCCGCCCGCAACGCCTCGCGCCCCGTGCGCCCGGCCAGCAGTTCGCCCAGCACCGCCCCCGCGAAGGGACCCAGCACCACGCCCCACGGCCCGAGGAAGAGGCCCGCCACGATGCCCACCGTGCTGCCCACGGTTCCCGCCCGCGTGCCGCCGAAGCGTTTCGTGCCCCACACGGGGATGTAATAGTCCAGCACCTGGATGGCCACCACCACCGCCGCCCACGTCAGGAGGAACGCGGCGGAATACTGCACCCGGTCCGTGAGCTGCAACAACAGCAGGCCCGCGTAGCCCAGCGGCACGCCCGGCAACACCGGCAACACGCTGCCCGCCGTGCCCGCCACGATGAAAAGCCCCGCGAGGATAAAAAGAAGTACGTCCATGTTAATGTTTAATGAGTAATGTTTAATGATTAGCGGGTGATGAGCTACGAGCTACGAACCAAGGCCAACGGCCTTGTGGCGTTTAGCGTAGGGCATCGCCCTACGTCGATAGCGAGTACCCCCCCCATCCCGCATGGCACTTGTAGCTCGTAGCTTGTAGCTCGTAGCTGCAAAGATAACCGCTGCGGGGCAAAACGCCAAATCTTCGGCGGTGCGAACATTTTCCCCCTCGCGGTTGTTATTTGTCAAGAAAAAGGACTTCCCCCGGGCCGGACTTGCGGTAACTTTGCAGGCGGAAAGGATGGCGCACCATGCATCTGCGCTTATCTGTGAAACCGGCGGAAACACCTGTCTAAATCCGTGTAAATCCGTGTGCTAAAAAAGAGATAAAAATGGCAACGATAGGCATCGCCCTCAGCGGGGGCGGCATCAAGGGGCTGTGCCACGCCGGGGCGTTGAAAGCCTTGGAGGAAAGCGGCATCCGGCCCGACATCCTTTCCGGCGTCAGCGCGGGAGCCATCGTGGGCGCCCTCTACGCCGACGGCCATTCGCCCGACGAGATAGGCGAATTCTTCCAGCACGTCACCTTCCGCCAGATGACGCGCCTCGACATGCACGGCGGCCTGTTCGACATCAGCGAGATGGAGCACTTCCTCGCCCGGAAGCTGCGTGCCCGCACCTTTGCCGAGCTGCGCATCCCCCTGCGCGTGGTGGCCACCGACCTCGACCACGGGCGCAGCGTCACCTTCGGCGAGGGCGAACTGCTGCCCCGCGTCATCGCCTCGTGCAGCGTGCCCGTGCTCTTCACCCCCAGGCAGATAGACGGGGTCAACTACGTGGACGGCGGCGTGCTCAAGAACTTCCCCGCCACCACCCTGCGCCCCCTGTGCGACACCCTCATCGGCATCAACGCCAGCCCCATGGTGGCCGAGGAATACAAGTTGGGGCTGGTGAGCGTCGCCCTGCGTTCGTACCACTTCATGATGAAAGCCAACATCCTGCACGACAAGGAAGTGTGCGACCTCCTCATCGAGCCGGTGGACATGGGCAATTACGATACCTTCGACGTGGACAAGGGGCGCGAGATATTCGATGTGGGATACACCTCCACCAAGGCACTGCTCACCCCCGCCCTCCTGAAAAAGGTGAGGCTGCATTGAAAAAACGCCCGCATGTTGTTGCACGTTTGGAATTTATGTGCAATCTTTGCAAAAGGAAATGAAAAAAGAACTGGGAAAATGGCTGTTGGACATCGCCAAGTACGTGGCTACGGCGGTGGTGCTTAGCTCTGTATTTGGGGATATGCATGATGGAATGCCCATTTACATGGTAGGGCTTTTGACTGTATTGCTAACACTCGCAACAGGTCTGTGGCTTGTGCGGGATAAAAAGGAGGGTAAATAATGGGTGCAATGCTGATGTTTGGTTTTCTTATCGTGTTGTCGGTAGCAAGTTTCATTTACTTCACAATACAAGACAAGAAGGAAGCGAAGAAGCACGAGAGTTAAAGAAATAAGAAATGACTGGAGCCATAGTTATCTTGGTAATGCTTCTTGTGATAGCTGCTGTCAGTTTTGTGTATTTCACGATACAGGACAAGAAGGAAGCGAAGAAGCACAGGTAAAGACGCAATGCATTGGAGCAAGATACATAGATACGGGGTCGTGTTGGCCGCCGCGCTGCTCATGGCGGCGTGCAACTCGGACATGCAGGTGAAGGTGCCCGGCAACATCGAGGATGCGCTGTACGACCGCTATCCCGACAGCGGCATCAGGGCGTTGGAATGGAGCCTGTCCGACGATGGCTTCTTCGTGGCCGAATGCCGCATGGACGGCTACCACTGCAAGGTCTGGTTCGATGCGAGCGCGCACTGGTACATGACCGAGACCTCCGACCTGGTGTACCGCAGCCTGCCCGACGACGTGCGCGAGGACTTCGAGGAAAGGAGCGGGCGGCGCGAAGGCGAAGTGCGCCGCGTGGACTTCGACTACGTGGAAAGCCGCTACGTGGTGGAAGGCGACCGGGCGTATTACTTCTACCGCGAGCGTGACGACAATTTCATCAAGCGGGTGGACGGCGCGTGGGAAAACCGCCCCATCGTGATAAGCGACGACATGCTGCGCATCGTGGGCGAGCACTTCGACGCGCAGGTCACCACCATCGTGGATGCCGACATGGAGGGTTCACCCCTGCGCCTTGACCTGTGCGAAGGGGGAGTGCAGGAACTGACGCGCTACAAGACCATGTATTTCGACACGCCTGTGATGTGGCTGGCTATCGTGTGGAGGGTGTGGCCCAATGAAGTACCCTCCGCTGTGCTCGAAGCCGTCCGTGCCGTGGTCGATAACAGCCGTTGGCAAGCCGTGTACCGCGTGGAGCACCAGTGCATGGAGCATAAGTGCATGGAACGCGCCTACGGCTTCAGGCTCGACAACGGGACGCGCCTCTACTTCGCCGATGACGGACGGCAGGAAACGTGCATGGACGAAGTACCGCTGAGTGAGTGAACCTCGCCCTCTCCTGAAGGCTGATTACATAAAAGCGGCACATTTTTTTCATTTGAAAAAACTGTGCCGCTTCCTTTTTTCTGTCCGCCAACTTTCAACTTTCAATGATCAATTTTCAATTGAAGAAGGGTTTCCGTCGGTGTACACCCGCACCCAGTCGGCTTCGAGGAGACCTTCCTGCGGCTTCTGGGTAGCGGCGATGAACGACTGGAGGTCGAGGTAGAGGGCTTCCTGCGGCACGCGGGTAGTGCAGCGCAGCACCTGGAGGTTGTTGACGTACCACGTCATCTCGGTGGGAGTCCACACCAGGGTGTACACGTGGAACTTGGCGGGGTTGATGCCCGTGATGCGGGCTTCGTGCGTGCCGATGCCGTCGGTGAAGCCGGGGCGCAGGACCTTGCCGTCGTAGTGGAAGAGCTTGACCACGGGCAGTTTGCCGTCGCCGCCCAGCCAGCAGGCGTGATTGATGCGGCCGGTGCAGCGCAGCTTGGCCTGGAAGATGCCGTATTGCTGGCGGAAGTTGGCAGCGGTCTGCACCACGGCGGAGGTGTAGTCGAACGGCTGCATCACGAATCCCTTGGTTGCGTCCCAGGCGCGTGCGGTGACGGACTGGCGGCGGGTGGCGATGCGCAGGTGGCCGTCGACTACGGACACGTTGTCGGCCCCGCCCATGGCTTGCCGTTCGTTGGTGTAGGAGTGGTCGCCCCTGAGGGCTTCGGGGCCGTGGTGGTGGGCGGCGGTCCACCGGGAGGCGGGCAGCGTGTTCCAGTCGAACTCGTCATCGAACGAGCGGGCGAGTGCCCGCCAGGCGTTGAAGCGTTCGGGCTTCTCGGCCAGGAAGAAGGCGATGTCCGGGTTGGCGGCCAGGGTGTTGTAGCGTTGTTCCTGCTGGTATTCGGGGGTGTGCTGCCAGCGGTGCGGGTCGCTCCAGAAGCGGTCGGCTTCCTGGAATTCGTCGGAGGCCACTTTTTCGAGCAGGGCTTCGTATTCCTTGATGAGGTAGGAGTCGTGCAGGCGGGTGTACACGCGGTAGGCCTTGGAGGCGGCGAAGCGGCGGAAGCGTTGCAGCGCGGGCGACTTGCGGGCGGCCTTGCGGTCGTTCAGGTGCTGGGCTTCGGGGGTTTCCATGAAGGCGAGGAAGTCCTTCAGCTCCTGCGAGCGGAGCACGTCGTAGTATTGGCGTATGTCGGCGCGGGCGGCGAGTTTTTTCACCTTGCGCCGGTCGCGGTATTCCTCGGTGTCGCGGTAGCGGCGGTTTTCGAGGGTGTTTTTCTTTTCCTGGAACTCGGGCGCGTTCACCACGTGTGCCAGCTCGTTGTATTCGGCCAGCTCGGCCGACTTTTCCACTTGGGTGTAGCGGCGCATGTCGTCGGCCAGCTGCTTCATCTGGCGTTCGAACTTGTCGGTGGACGCGAGGCCGCCGAAGAGGTTTTTCCAAAATAGGTTCATGTGCGTATTGTTAATGTTTTGTAGCGGGTAGCAGTCATATATATAAACTCCCGTGCGGGGCGGTTTAGTATTTCCCCGCAGCACAAAATTTCGTCACGTTCCAACATTTCGCCCTCCGCCCTTTCCTGTGGAGAGGGGCGGAGGGGTGTGGCGATGGGCAAGTTGCGGCCTGTTATTTGCTTCTTTTTTTCTTTTTCTTGGGTGCCGCCGGGGTGTTGACGGCTTCCATGCATTCCTCGATGGTGCTTACCACGTGGGGGCGGTAGCTTTCCTCGGCGGGGATGAAGCTGAGGGCCTTCATGTGGATGAGCTCTCTCAGCAGGGAGTCGTAGAACCCGTCGGTGTTGACCAAGTAGAGCGGTTTGCGGTGCTCGCCCATGATGCCTGCGGCGGTCACGGTGAACAGCTCGTCCAGGGTGCCGCAGCCGCCGGGCATGGCCACGAAGCAGTCGGCCAGTTCCAGCATGGTCTGCTTGCGTTCGGCCAGGTTGGCGGTGGTGACGATGCAGTCGGGTATGTCGCTTTGCAGCCCGTGCCGTGCCACGTGGTCGGTCACGATGCCGGTGACGTGTCCGCCCGCGTCGTGTGCTCCCTGTGCCACGGTGGTCATCAGCCCGCCGATGGCTCCGCCATATACCAGGTTGTGTCCTGCCTGGGCTATCATCTGTCCCAATTGGTAGCCCATTTCCTTGTACTTGTCCTCTATGCGCTCGCTGGAGGAACAAAAAATGCAAATGTTCATACTATTTCCCCCCAAACCCCCTAAAGGGGGCTTTTAAAGTGTTGATAATTATGTTGAATAAAATGTGTCCCGATGTTTTCCCGTAGAGACGTCACCCCTGTGGCGTCTCGTCCCGGCGGATTGCGTGAGACGCCACGGGGGTGACGTCTCTACGGCGAGCGGATGCCCTTCCCTCCAGGCTCCCCTCCTCTGGAGGGGACGGGGGAGGCCCCTTACGCGTCTATCTCCGCATACGTGGCGTTTTCCTCGATGAATTTGCGGCGGGCTTCCACGTCGTCGCCCATGAGCATGGAGAACACGTGGTCGGCCTCGGCGGCGTTGTCTATCGTCACTTGTTTCAACATGCGGTTGGCGGGGTCCATGGTGGTTTCCCACAGTTGTTCGGCGTTCATTTCGCCCAGCCCTTTGTAGCGTTGGGTGTGCACGGCCCCTTCGCTGCCGCTGCCGTACTTGTCGATGAAGGCCTGGCGTTGCTGGTCGTTCCAGCAGTATTCTTTGATTTTGCCTTTGGTGCACAGGTACAGGGGCGGGGTGGCGATGTAGAGGTGTCCTTGCTCGATGACTTGCGGGAAGTAGCGGAAGAACAGCGTCATGATGAGCGTGTCGATGTGCGCGCCGTCCACGTCGGCATCGGTCATGATGATGATTTTGTGGTAGCGCAGCTTGTCGATGTTGGCCGTCTTGCTGTCCTCGCCGTTCACGCCGAAGCGGATGCCGAGGGTTTCGATGATGTTGTCCACTTCCTTGCTTTCGAAGGCCTTGTGCCACATGGCTTTTTCCACGTTGAGGATTTTACCCCTCAGGGGCAGGATGGCCTGGAACTTGCGGTCGCGCCCCGATTTGGCCGAGCCGCCGGCCGAGTCGCCTTCGACGAGGAACAGCTCGCATTCCGCCGGGTTCTTGCTGGAGCAGTCGGCCAGCTTGCCGGGCAGCCCGCCGCCGGTGAGGGGCGATTTGCGTTGCACCGACTCCCGGGCCTTGCGGGCGGCCACGCGGGCCGTGGCGGCCAGGATGACCTTTTCCACGATGAGCTTGGCTTCTTTCGGGTGTTCTTCCAAATAATACGTGAGGGCTTCGCCCACGGCCTGGTTCACCGCGCCGCTTACTTCGCTGTTGCCCAGCTTGGTCTTGGTCTGCCCTTCGAATTGCGGCTCGGCCACCTTGACGGAGATGACGGCGGTGAGCCCTTCGCGGAAGTCCTCGCCCGATATTTCCACCTTGGCCTTTTCCAGCTGCTTGGCGCAGGTCTCTTCGCCGTACTTCTTGAGCACGCGGGTGAGGGCCGTGCGGAATCCCGCCTCGTGCGTGCCTCCCTCCTTCGTGTTGATGTTGTTCACGTAGGAGTGCAGGCTTTCGCGGTAGCCCGTGTTGTACATGATGGCGCACTCGATGGGGGTGCCGCCCTTTTCGGTGTTGAGGTATATCACGTCGTCGAACAGCGGCGTGTTGTTGCTGTTGAGGTAGCGCACGAATTCCTTCACGCCCTCCTCGCTGTGGAACGTCTCCTGCAAGGGGTTGCCCGCCTCGTCGCGCTGGCGCAGGTCGGTCAGCGTGATGCGGATGCCCCGGTTGAGGTAGGCCAGCTCGCGCATACGGGCCTGTAGCGTTTCGTACTTGTAGGTGGTCACGGTGAAGATGGTGTCGTCGGGCCAGAAGGTCTGCCGCGTGCCCGTCTCCGCCGGGTCGCACGTGCCCACTTCCTTGACGGGGTAGAGGGGTTTGCCGCAGGCGTATTCCTGCTGGTACACCTTGCCTCCGCGCCGCACCTGGGTGGTCATGTGGGTGGAGAGGGCGTTGACGCACGACACGCCCACGCCGTGCAGCCCGCCCGACACCTTGTAGGAGTCCTTGTTGAACTTGCCCCCGGCGTGCAGCACGGTCATCACCACTTCCAGGGCCGATTTCTTTTCCTTCTCGTGCATGTCCACGGGGATGCCGCGGCCGTTGTCCTGCACGGTGATGGAGTTGTCCTCGTTGATGGTCACCTCGATGTGCGTGCAATATCCCGCCATGGCCTCGTCGATGGAGTTGTCCACCACCTCGTACACCAGGTGGTGCAGCCCGTTCTCGCTGATGTCGCCGATGTACATGGCCGGGCGTTTGCGCACGGCTTCCAATCCTTCCAGCACCTGGATGCTGCTTGCGCCGTATTCGGTGCCCGACGCTATCTTTTCCTCTTCGCTCATTTCTGCTGTCTTATTCATTAAAAAGTTTTGTTTCAAATGCTTCGAATGCCCTTGGCGGCCTCGTGCGCCCCGCTTGGACGCACCCCGCCAAAAAACAGACAAATATACGGATTTTTTTGAAAAATGCAATACGGGCGGAAAAATCGCATCCCTCGGGGCAAGGAAGGGCACAGAGTGCCACGGAAGGGGGACACAGAGACACACGGAGTTTTTTCTTGTTGGTTTTTTGAGAGAGCGCACAGAGCTTGTCCCGAAGCTCCGCATCGGGACTGTTAGTTACTATTGCCCGTCTAAAGCCGCCGAAGCATTTTCCAAGTCGTGACACGCTGTGCTGCGACAAGCTCTGTGCGCTTTCCTTGACCACCGGATGAAAGAAAAAGCTATCTGTGCTCTGTGTCCCTGCTGCCTCCGCACCATCCGCCTTTTCCCCGCCTTGCCGATATTCCAAAATAATTCCGTACCTTTGCCCCGACATATAAGTATTATAATAAATAAGTAAAAGAAAACGTATGAACGTAGTGACTAACACCATCGCACTCGGCGATGGACGCACCATCACCCTGGAAACGGGCAAGCTGGCCAAGCAGGCCGACGGCGCGGTCATGCTGCGCCTGGGCAACACCATGCTGCTCGCCACCGTCGTATCGGCCCAGGAAGCCGTGCCCGGCACGGACTTCATGCCCCTGTCGGTAGATTACAAGGAAAAATTCGCCTCCAACGGACGCTTCCCCGGAGGCTTCACCCGCCGCGAAGGACGCTCGTCCGACTACGAAATCCTCGTGTCGCGGCTCGTGGACCGCGCCCTGCGCCCCCTCTTCCCCGACGACTACCACGCCGAAACCTTCGTCAACGTCACCCTCTACTCCGCCGACGGCGTCGACATGCCCGACGCGCTCGCCGGCCTGGCCGCCTCGGCAGCCCTCGCCGTGTCCGACGTGCCCTTCCACGGGCCCATCTCCGAAGTGCGCGTGGCCCGCATCGACGGCCGCTTCGTCATCAACCCCACCTTCGCCCAGCTCGAGGCCGCCGACATGGACCTCATGGTGGCCGCCACGATTGAAAACATCATGATGGTCGAAGGCGAAATGAAGGAAGTGAGCGAAGACGACCTGCTCGCCGCCCTCAAGGTGGCGCACGAAGCCATCAAGGTGCAGTGCCAGGCACAGCTCGAAATGATGAAGGCCGTGGGCAAGACCGAAAAACGCGCCTACTGCCACGAGGAAAACGACGAGGAACTCAAGAAAGACATCTGGGCGAAAACCTACGACAAGGCCTACGCCCTGGCCACCTCCGCCAACACCGACAAGCACTCGCGCGAAGCCAACTTCCGCCAGGTGAAGGAAGACTACATCGCCACCCTCGACCCCGAAGTGGCCGAAGCCAAGGCCGGCATGATCGAACGCTACTACCACGCCGTGGAAAAGGAAGCCATGCGCCGCTCCATCCTCGACGAAGGCAAGCGGCTCGACGGCCGCAAGACCACCGACATACGCCCCATCTGGTCCGAAGTGGGCTACCTGCCCGGCCCCCACGGCTCGGCCATCTTCACCCGCGGCGAAACGCAGTCGCTCTCCACGGTCACCCTCGGCACCAAGATGGACGAGAAAATCATCGACGAAGCCCTCATCCAGGGCAAGGACCGCTTCCTGCTGCACTACAACTTCCCGCCCTTCTCCACCGGCGAGGCACGCCCCATGCGCGGCGTAGGCCGGCGCGAGATAGGACACGGCAACCTCGCCCACCGCGCCCTCAAGGCCGTGATGCCCGAGGACTACCCCTACGTGGTGCGCGTGGTGTCCGACATCCTCGAGTCCAACGGCTCGTCCTCCATGGCCACCGTGTGCGCAGGCTGCCTCGCCCTCATGGATGCGGGCGTGCCCATCAAGAAGCCCGTCTCCGGCATCGCCATGGGCTTGATTTCTGAAAACAAGGGCACGAACTACGCCGTGCTCTCCGACATCCTCGGCGACGAAGACCACCTGGGCGACATGGACTTCAAGGTGACCGGCACGCGCGACGGCATCACCGCCACGCAAATGGACATCAAGGTGGACGGCCTCTCCTACGAAATACTCGAAAAGGCCCTCAAGCAGGCCAAGGAAGGACGCCTCTACATATTAAATAAGATACAGGAAACCCTGCCCGCGCCGCGGCCCGACCTGAAGCCGCACGCCCCGCGCATCGTCGTCATGTTCATCCCCAAGGAAATGATCGGCGCGGTCATCGGCCCCGGCGGCAAGATTATCCAGAACATGCAGGACGAAACCGGCACCACCATCGCCATCGAGGAAATCGGCGACCAGGGACGCGTCGAAATCGCCGGCACCAACAAGCAGAGCATCGACAGCGCGATACAGATGATCAAGGGCATCGTGGCCATCCCCGAAGTGGGCGAGACGTACCTCTCCACCGTGAAGTCCATCATGCCCTACGGCGCGTTCGTCGAATTCATGCCCGGCAAGGAAGGCCTGCTCCACATCTCCGAAATCGCCTGGGGAAGGCTCGAAAGCATGGAAGTGTCCGGCCTGCACGAAGGCGACAAGGTGGAAGTGAAGCTGCTCGACATCGACGAGAAGACGGGCAAGTTCAAGCTCTCCC
>CASFUX010000066.1 GCA_949297975.1 uncultured Bacteroidales bacterium | reverse complement strand
TGTCAGGATCTTCCGTTTCAAATTCTTCGCAAGTAAACCCTTCGGGGACTGCGAATATAACACGTCCATCAGTATATTCGCCCTCCTTCAAATTTGCCGCTTCTATAAATTCCTGCTCTTGCTTTTCAAGTTTGGAAGAAACATCTTTTATTCCCCCAAAAACAAAGAACAATACTGGCGCAATTATCAATGCCGCTACCAAAAAATAATCGAATTTAAAGGGTTTTCTATAGGATTTGGGAATAATATCCTGAACCTGCTCAGAAAAAGCCACATACAAAAAGAATGCTAACGGATAAACAAGACTAACAATTATTGCAAATGGATTCCCAACTGCTCCTCCAAATACAAGATTCATAAGTTGCATTGCAAACTGCACACATGCTAGTGTTTTGCCGAGAAAAACTGCATTGGGCTTCCTTGTAAGAAAAGAAAATATGGTGTAACAAGCTAAAAAGAAGAAGAGTATTCCCCAAATCACATAGCCTAAAGCAAAAAGATAACCACTAACATTCTTTTCAACATTATAAGTCATAATAGACGCTACTGCGGAAAACAGACCGCCTATAAATATTACAAACAGGAAAAATTTCAAAAATCCATGAATTTCCACATCAGGATCAGGATAGACAACTTGACTTTTTTTGTTTTTAACCACACCATTCTCTGCTGTGGTTCCAACGCGTTCATCATGTGAACCACAAGGATTACCATCATAACTCATCGGCTCTGTGCTGGTCTCATTGTTTTTCTTGCATTGTTTGCTTTGTTTTTCAATTTCCATAAATCAAATATTTATAAATTATACAATTATAATATCTTTATACAAATTCCTTTGTATGCCATTACATTCAAGGCTATACATGCACTTTTAAAGTCTATCGTTTTTTATTACAACCTCACTACTATTAGCTTTGACCCTTAAAAATCTTCTTTGATTTGCTTACAAGTCAATATTTTGGATTTCAGTAGTGCTATTTCATCAGCGGTCTTATGGCCACCAAACAGTCTATCTAATTTTTCCAATAGCACCATTCGTTCATCTTCGGAATTTATGATAAGATATTTAATATCTCCCAAGTCCGGTTTTATGCAATATGCTTTCGCTTTGTTGTTCCATTCATCCAAATCTGTATCCTTTCTAAACGGAATGCAACAATTCGCCTTTAGTTTCTTGGGTATATAACGCCACTCTCTTTCATCGTAATAGATGTAGCTTAGGGAGATTCCAACGTCATCTTGACCTTTTTGCTCATTCAGTTCATTGCCTTCTATCCATCCCCATTTCCAATCCTCATTCCCTTTTACCTTCCAATTCCAACCCTTATATACTTTCATCTTGGAAAAAATAATTCCTTATTGCTTAATTGCTTTTTCTCATCTGCTCTATCACCCAGTGCTTTTTCTTTTATTTCTTCTAATAACAGAGGTTCTTTGTTCGTAATATAGTTTACAGGAGCTATACAAACTTGTCCTCCCCATTTTTTAGACACCCCAATACCATAGCTCCCGTAATATTTGATATGCCTATGAATTTGAGACAAGGGAATATCACAAAAACTGACCATCGAAGTTGCTACTGTAGCAGTTCTTCTTGATATCCAACCCGTTTCCTTGCTATACTTTGGCCAAAAGCCTTCTTCCAAAATCTTGCACAGCACCTCTAAGCTGTCGGTAAAATGAAATAACGTGTTTGAACTGACTGCCATTTTTTTATAATTAGTAATAAGTACGGTATAACACATATGTTAAAATCAGACATCGTAAACTAATATCGTCATTCACAATAATCAAAGATATATTCAACAAATTTATCTACAGCACTATCGTTGCAATATAGCCGCTGAAAGATTAATCGCCTTAAATAAATTTTGGTAGACATTTTTATGCACGCAGTTTTATTTTGCCTCTACATTTCCCCCATATTCTTTCCACTGAACACGAACATATCATTTTCTATTTCTACATATGACTGGATCTAAAAAATAAATGATCAAAACTATTAAAGATACCCCCCGTTAATTAAAAGCACAGCAATATAATCAGTACCATAACCATAGATATATTCAATAAATTTACCTACAGCATTATCATTATAATATTGTCGCTGAAAGATCAAAATCTCACCATCTTTAACTAATGTCATTTTATTCATTGATAATTGCCTTATATAAAATTCAGCAGGCATTTTTCCCTGTGCACACAGTGTAATCTTGTCTTTGCTTCTCCCCCATACTCCTTCCACTGAATGGACAGAGTCCGCAGGTATCTTCTCTTTGAAGATTTTCCCTTCCTCCGTTTTAAAGGTTCCTCCTTTAAAATACACTTCTTTAAATATAAATTTTTTCTTTTCTTTAATGGTTCCTTTTTTAAAGTGTACTGCATAAAAACACTCCTTATGACCACTACTGTGGTGATCCGATATCCACCTCCCTTCGATTTTGCAGCTACACAATAAAGCCACAATAAGCAGAACCAAAAAATATTTAAACAAATTCATAAGACAACTATTTACTTCTTTATTATGCACTTTTATACTGTGAAAGAGATGTCTTTTCTGCTATTTTTTTTCTCTTATATGAACATGCGTCAATACCACAACCCAACATATACACCAAGTTCACCCTCTTTACCCACTGCAAAGATACGCATTTTTATCTTTCAGTTTCGCTAAAAAATTGATTAAACATTATTTAACAAGAAAAAGCCATACAGGAAGCAACTCACTTTCTTGCATCTTACCTCAAAAAGAACTGCTTCAAAGGATAAATATGAGTGCAAAAGACCACAAACACCCGGCATCGAAAGAGGCAATCAAGGAGATTTTTCCACCTCCCTACACCTCGCTTCCAAGCGAACTATAGAAAAAGGAAAAAGAAACTATAGGACGTTGGTCAGGAAACTATAGGACGATGACCAAGATACTATAGTTTGTTTTCGGGTTTGCAATAGGGCATTCAGCATTGTGATATAACACATTAAGCCCCGAAACAAGCAAATGTTAAAGAAAATACTATAGGACGTTGACCAAGAAACTATAGGACGATAGTCGGGAAACTAGTAGGGGGATTTCAATTGAGAGTGGATAATGGACAATTGAAAGTACCAGGACGGATGCACGGGACTGGAAAATTTTCCGTCCTTGCAGGATGGATGCAAATAACGCAAAATGCCCATCACTGCCAAGATGCTTCTGCTATCTGTGCTGAAACTTTCCGAATGCAAAGATACGAAAGAAACAGAGAAAAAAATGGTAAAAATTGAGAGCACCAGTGAATAACGACATAGGAGGGAGAAAATATTTTAACTGAATATCAGACCAAAAATATAAATCTCTATGCCGAAGTCATATTATTTATAAGAAGCAACCGCCGACAGACTTCTTCACCACATCTTAACCGTCCCCGCATTGGGCGGGAAACAAAAATATGCTACTTTTGCACCGCACGAAGTGAAACCCACTTAACAGACTACGCCCAATGAGCAACACACTCGCAAACGAACAAGACCTTGTGCGCCGGTTGGTGCAAGGCGACGAAGAGGCTTTCTGCACGCTGTATGCCGCATACAAGAAGCGGCTGGTGTATTACGCCATGCAGTTCATCAAATCCCCTGAATTTGCCGAAGATATTTTCCAGGACGTGTTCACGGCCATCTGGCACGGCCGCAAGTGCATCGACTGCACACAGTCGTTCAAGTCATACTTGTATGCCATGATCAAAAACCGCATACTGAACCTGATACGCGACATCGACCACGAACAGCAGCTCAAGGCGTACATCATGGACCATGCCACGACCGCCAGCAACCAAACCGAGGAGGCCGTACACCGCAACGAACTGGAAAACCTGCTGGAGAAAGGCCGCGAACTGCTGACACCCCGGCAACGCGAGGTGCTGGAGATGAGCCGCGACCGCAACATGACCAGCGAGGAAATATCGGAACGGCTGGGCATATCGGTCAAGACGGTGAACAACAGCATCTCCGAAGCACTGAAAACGCTGCGCGCCTACTTGGAGCAAACGCTTCGCCACAGCCAAGGCATCGACTTGCTGCTCATCTTGCTTCTATTGAATTGTTAATCAAAGTTAACCAACCGGGACTTGTCCCCGCCTTCCGGGTATTAGATATAAACGCGGACAATCCGGCGTTTATGCACCATGACCCAAGAAGAAAAAATAAAACGATACATCGACGGTTCCTACACCCGCGACGAGGCCGATGAAGCCCTGCGGGCATTGGCCGGGCCGGACGGCGAAACGCTGTTCAACCGCTTGGCCGACACCGTGGCCGAACGGGCGGAAGCCTGCCCGCCTTGGAAGGATGAGGCGGAACGGCAGCAACTGGCCGCAGAAGCCTCCACCCTGCTCAGGCAACTCAATCCCCCATGCAAAAAATCCATCCCACTCCGCCGCAAATGGCTGTCTGCGGCGGCCGGCATCGCCGCCCTAGTGGGCATCTCCGTGTGCGGCATACTGTACCTGAACCGCCTGCCCCCCGAAACGGCCGTGGGCAACCGCGAAGTGGCCGCCTCGTATGGCGAAGTGAAAACGGTGCTCCTGCCCGACGGCACGCAAGTGTCGCTCAATGCCTGCTCCCGGCTGGTTTATCCCGAAGATTTTGCCGATGCTCCCGAACGGACGGTGACACTGCACGGGCAAGGATTTTTCAAAGTCGCCCGCAACGAGCGGCAACCGTTCATCGTGAAAACCGACCGTCTGGACGTGAAAGTATTGGGCACGGAGTTCGACATCAAATCATACGCCGGCGACGAGGTGGTGTCCGTCAACGTGAAAAGCGGTAAAGTGCAGGTGGACATGCCGGACGTGTCCATGAAATTGCACGCCAACGAGCAGTTCCGCTACAACACCCTAAGCAACAGTCTGAACAAAGACACGGAAAAACTGGAGGTAGCCGCATGGCAGCACGGCGAACTGCAATTCAACAACACCCCGATACAAGACGTGGCCCGCGAGCTGGAACGGGTGTTCCACTGCACCATCACGTTCGCCCCGGGGCAATACTTCGACAACCAAATCACCGGCAGCCACACGAACGAAAGCGTGGAAAGCGTGCTGGAATCATTGGCATACATCAGCGGCATACACTATAAAAAGGAAAACGGCCAGTACATATTATATAAATAAGGTAAAAACACCGTGTATCATGAGAAAAATAAGAGACAGCTAACCCCAAAAAGAAAGAGCATCCCGGCAGCCGGAATGCTCCCCTCCTTGCGGAGACGGCCCGTAATTCCGTTTTTCAGCCCTGGAATGACAGGCCACCTTGTTTCCAATCAGTCGTTCAACTAATTAAAAACGCACAAAATTATGAAAATCATTTCTATCCCGAAAGGGAAAAGGCGAATATGTCGCCATCTCCTGCCATTTTTGCTATTAGGGATGCTCTCCCTGCCCGCCGTGGCGCAACCACGAGGAAACGGGATTTCCATCTCGGCACGCAACGTGACCGTGAAAGAAGCATTCGACCAAATCACGGCGGCCACCGGTTACAAATTCATGTACGACGAGCAAAGCCTGCGCAACGCACCCCGCGTGACCCTGCGGCATGAACAGGCTGACCTGCAAGCCATACTCGACGACCTGAGCCGCCAGACCAAACTCTCCTACACACAGAAAGAATCCACCATCCTGGTGGGCAAGCCGTCGCCGGAAGCGGAAGCGCAACAGCCCGCGTCCTTCACCATATCGGGGAAAGTGGCCGATGAAAACGGAGAGGCGGTCATCGGGGCTACCGTGCTGCTCAAGGGCACTTCGCACGGCACCATCACCGACATCGACGGGCACTATGCGCTCGAACAGGTGAAACGCGGCGATGTCATCACCATTACCTACGTCGGATACGAATCGCAGCACATCAACATTAAGGACAACAAGCCGTACAACGTCACGCTCTACCCGTCCGAGCACAACCTGGACGAAGTGGTGGTAGTGGGCTACGGCGTGCAGCGGAAGCGCGACCTCACCACGGCCATCTCGTCCCTGAAGGCATCGGAGCTGGATGTGCCCGTGAGCAGCATCGACCAGGCTTTGACCGGCAAGATGGCCGGGGTGCAGGTGACGCAGCCCAGCGGCATCCCCGGCGGCGGCATGTCCATCAAGGTGCGTGGCACGGGAACCATCTCGGCAGGCACCGAACCGCTGTACGTGGTGGACGGCTTCCCCATGTCCGACGGGGCATCGAGCGGCACCGGCATGACGGTCAACCCGCTCAGCTCCATCAACATGAACGACATTGAATCCATCGAAGTGCTGAAAGACGCTTCGGCGGCCGCCATCTACGGCTCGCGCGGAGCCAACGGGGTGGTCATCATCACCACGAAGCGCGGACGCGAAGGCAAGCCGGTGGTGCAATACGACGGTTACTACGGCATGCAGCAGGCCACCAAGAAAATCAAGATGATGAACGCCTACCAACAGGCGGAAATCAACGCCGAGGCACGCAACAACACCTACCTGCAACTGCTGGCCGATGCCGGGCTGGAAGGCAGCATCTACGACACGAACGATGAGCGACGCGCCAAGCTGGGGGCGGCGGCCAACGACACCCGCCTCAACTACATCATCCCCGACCACCTGCGCCCCTACCTGGAAGGAGTGCCCGGCCTGACGGACACCGACTGGCAAGACGAGGTGCTGCGCAACGCCAACGTGCACAGCCACAACGTGTCGGTTACCGGCGGCACGAAGGAAGCCCAATACTTCCTCTCGGCCAACTACCGCAACGAGGAGGGTATCGTCATCGGCAGCGGCTTCGAGCAGATGGGCGGACGCGCCAAGATAGACGTGAAGCACAACAAGCTGGGCTTCGGTGCCAACGTGAGCTTCAACCACTCCGACTACGACCTGGTGCCCACCGAGGACCGCTACACGGAGGAGACCATCCTCTCCACCGCCCTGGGGATGCTCCCATCGTTCCCCGTGTACAACGCCGACGGGGAGTACGACTACAGCCAAGTGACCCTCAACCACGGCATTCCCAACCTGATAAACCCCGTGGCCCTGGCCAACCTGCGCAAGGACAACATGAAGCGCAACCGCATCCTGGGCAACCTGTACGCGGAATATGAAATCATCAAGGATCTGAAGCTGCGCACTTCGTTCGGCATCGACTTCAACTCGTTCCGCCGCAACATCTACCGCCCGAGCACCTTGCCTACCCTGTCCAACACGGCCGTGCTCACCGCCTCGAACCCCGAAGGCACCACCCGCACCAAGGACATCCTGGACTGGGTATGGGAAAGCACCCTGTCCTACTACAAAGTGTTCAATGACGTGCATACCCTCTCGGCGGTAACCGGCTGGACCATGCAGAAGGAGTCGATAGACGGCAGCCGCATCACCGCCACGGGCTTCCCCAACGACTTGGTGGAAACGCTCAACGCCGCCCCGCTCACGGGCATCAGCGCGTTCGACTCCACGCGCCAGCAATGGTCGCTCATGTCCTGGCTGGCACGCGCCCAGTACAATTACAAGAACAAGTACCTGCTCTCCGCCGCCATCCGCATGGACGGTTCATCGCGCTTCGGCACGGACAACCGCTGGGGTACGTTCCCCTCCGTGTCGGGAGGCTGGTACATCTCGGAAGAAGACTTCCTGGCCGACCAACGCCATTGGCTCTCCGCGCTGAAACTGCGGGCCAGCTGGGGGCTGTCGGGCAACTTCAGCATCGGGAATTACGAATACTACTCCACCCTGTCCAACGATGACTACGTGTTCGGCACGACCGAGACCCTGGTCAGCGGCCTGCGCCCCGCCAATGCAGGCAACCCCGAACTGGGTTGGGAAAAGACCTCCATGGTGGACGTGGGGTTGGAAATCGGCCTCTTCAACATGCTGACCCTGGAAGTGGACGTATATAACAGTCTCACCTCGGACATGCTGCTCTCCGTGCCGGTGCCCGAAACGTCCGGCTACAGCGAAGTGCTGAAAAACGTAGGAAAACTGCGCAACCGGGGGCTTGAAATATCGCTCTCCACCGGCAACCGCTGGGGCGACTTCGGCTGGAACAACAGCCTGAACTTCTCCATGAACCGCAACGTGGTGCTCGACCTCGGCGGCGTGGACCAGATGATTACGAAGGGCGAAACGATGGAGTTCATCACCAAGGTGGGCGAGCCGATAGGCAATTACTACTGCTACATCACCGACGGCGTGTTCATGAACCAGGAAGAAATACTCATCGCCGCCGAGAAAGACCCGTCCACGGGCATCGCCTACGTGCCGGGGGCGCAAGCGGGCGACTTCAAGTACGTGGACCAGAACCACGACGGTGAAATCACCAGCGAGGACAAGACCATCGCGGGCAACTACATGCCCGACTTCACGTATGGCTACTCCACCGAGTTTACCTGGCGTTGGCTCGACCTGAGCATCGCGCTGCAAGGCGTGTACGGCAACGAGGTGGCCAACATCAACCGCCGCTACCTGAACAACATGGAAGGCGGCAGCGGGCAGATTGACGCACTGAACCGCTGGCGTTCGGAAGAAAATCCGGGCAACGGACTGGTGCCGCGTGCCAACCGCTCGTCCACCGGGCTGAACAGCCAAATGTCCACCTGGCACATCGAGGATGGTTCGTACCTGCGCATCCGCAACATCACGCTGGGGGTCACGCTGCCCCAAAAGTGGGTCAACGCCATCAAGATACAAAACGCCCGCGTGTACGTATCGGCACAAAACCCGTTCACGTTCACCCGATACAGCGGCTACAACCCGGAAGTAAACAAGGAGGACAACCCCCTGACCCCGGGCATCGACTACGGCACGTACCCCCTGGCCAAATCGTTTGTCATCGGGCTGAACGTAACCTTCTAAATGTATAAAATCAATCAAACACGGAATTTATGAAAACAAGAATCAAACATATCCTGATGAGCCTGCCGGTCGTGGCATGCACGCTTGCCTCGTGCGAGTTCCTGAACCTGAAGCCCATCTCCGAAGCCTCGTCCGTCAACTTCTACAAGACCCCGGCAGACATCGAGACCGCCATCAACGCCTGCTACGCCTCGCTGCAAAGCAACAACATGTATCGCGGCAACTTCGTGACCATGATGGAGGTGCGCTCGGACAACGTGTCGGACAACAATTCGGGGGCGAGCGGCGGCATCTATTATAACATAGACCGCTTCATGGCCGGGGCGGACAACTCGGTCGTGGGCGACGTGTGGGCCACGTGCTACAACCAGATATACCGCATCAACAGCGTGTTGCAGCACATCGACGTGGTGACCAACCCCGCCCAACGCGCCCAATACGAAGGGGAAGCCCGTTTCCTCCGGGCACTCACATACTTCAACATGGTGCGCTTCTGGGGCGATATTCCCTTAGTGCTCGACCCCATCACCACCCAGGAGGCGTACCAGCTGAAGCGCGACCCGGTGGAAACGGTGTACGCCTCCATCGAGGGCGACTTGCAGCTGGCTCAAAGCCTGCCCAAGTCGTACAGCGACAACGACGACCTGGGGCGTGCCACCTCCGGGGCGGCCAAGGCCCTGCTCGCCAAAGTGTATCTGACGGAAAAGAAATACGCCGAAGCCGTCACCCTGCTACAGGACCTCACCACCAACTACACGGACGTGTACGGGCTGGAAGGGAACGTGGCGGACGTGTTCCGCGTGGACAACAAGCTGAACAAAGAAATCCTCTTCGCCGTGCATTATTCCAAAAGCATCTCCGGCGAAACGTCCAGCATACACGATGCCTACAGCAAGTTCGACCTGGCGGACGAACTGTATGACGGATACGCACGCAACGATGCCCGGGCGGAACTGATAGAATCCACCCGCATCGACGGGCAATACATCGTCAACAAGTTCGCCGACACCAAAGACCCGAACACCCTCGGCGTGGGAGTCGACTTCCCCGTGCTGCGCTACTCGGACGTGCTGCTGATGTATGCCGAAGCCTTGAACGAGGCAGGCTACGATGCCAACGAAAGCGGCGCAGCCTTCACTGCCCTGAACCAGGTGCGCACCCGCTCCGGTGCCACGGCCCTGACGGCAGCCGACCTGCCTGACCAGGACGCGTTCCGCCAGGCGGTATGGCAGGAGCGGCGGTTGGAACTGGCCTTGGAAGGGCATCGCTGGTTCGACCTCATCCGCACCGGGCAGGCCATCGAGGCCATGCGGGCGGTGAAGCTCGACATCACGGAGGATGACCTGCTCTACCCCATTCCCGAGTCGGAGATACTCATCATGAACAATCCGACCACTTTCCCCCAGAACCCCGGCTACTGACAACCGGGCATTACACGGAGTTACACTGAGGAGGACGCGGAGGCTCGCTGAGGCTCCATGCGTGAGGTTCAAAGAGGATGCCGGACAAGACGTTCCGGCATCCCCCCGCCCCCTCTATGCCCTTTCAAAAGGTTCTAACAGGTACTATGGCATAAACTCGGCGTGCCTCTACGCCCCCTCGGTGTACCCCTGTGTAACATTCATTCTTTAATATTACATGTATAGCAAAATTCCATCGACATGAAACTAAAGACAACATTAGCCGCCTCCTTGCTGGCCGCCCTACCGCTCGTGGCGGAAAACATCTACGTGTCGGCGCAAGCGGAACATGAAATCCTCACTCCCTGGACGGAGGGGATGCTGGAGATACACCACATCAACACCGGCTGCGGGAACGCCGCGTTCTGCATCCTGCCCGACGGGACGACCCTGCTGATTGACGCGGGGCACAACAACCCCAACTCCGAACGGCACGTGCCCGCCGTGCCCGATGAATCGAAAACGCCCGGGCAGTGGATAGACCAGTACATCCGGGCGCATTTCCCGCAAGGCCGGGATGTGCAGCTGGACTACGTGCTGCTCACCCACTTCGACAAGGACCACATCGGCGGCGTGCTGAAGAAGAAAAGCACCCAGGCCGATTATTACCTCACCGGCATCACGGAAGTGGCCGAGGAGATACCCGTGATGAAGATAGTGGACCGGGGCTATCCCGACTATGCCGTGCTGCCTCCCGAGAACGAGGAACATTTCCAGAACTACCGCCAGTTCACCGCCTACCAGCAGACGCTGCGCCCCGACCTCATGGAGGGTTTCGTGGTGGGCACGAACGGGCAGTTTGTACTGCAACACGATGCCGAAGCCTATCCCAAGTTCGAAATACGGAACATGGTGGGCAACGGCGTGATTTGGTCGGGCGAAGGCACGGAGACCATCAACCGGTTCCCCGATAACCTCAACGACCTGAGCAGTTCGCAACGCCCCGGCGAAAACCCGCTGAGCTGCGGCATACGCATCAGCTACGGCAACTTCGACTACTTCAACGGGGGCGACATGAGCGGCTATCCGAAGCCGGGCCGCCCCGCCTGGCACGACCTGGAGACCCCTTTGGCTCCCATACTCGGCAAGGTGGAAGTGACCAACGTGAACCACCACGGCTACAACGACGCCACCAACGACACGTGGCTGAAGACCGTATCCCCGCAGGTGCTGGTGATGCAGGCCTCGGATGCCCTGCACCCCAACCACTCCACGCTGTACCGCATGACCAGCACGCACCTGTACAAGCCCGCCGACATCTTCTCCACCAACCTGCACCCCGCCGCCCGCATCGTGATAGGCGACGACCTGGTGGAGCAGATGAAAAGCACGCAGGGGCACATCGTCGTCCGCGTGTCGCCGGGCGGCAGCGACTACATGGTGTACGTGCTGGACGACTCGGACGAGCACTATTACGTGAAGCAGGCGTTCGGCCCCTATTTCTCGGTGAGGTGATGGGATGGGATTAATGTGAATTCATCATACGAACGAGCCTCGCTTTTCGCATTTCCCCGGCATGGTTTTTCCGGTTCCCCGGCATGGTTTTTCCAACTTCTGCGCACAAGTTTTATAACCCATAACTGTGGGTCGTATAACCCACAACTGTGGGTCGTACAACCCATAACTGTGGGTTATATAACCCATAACTGTGGGCAGTAGAAGTTGTGCTCACGATTGGGAAAACATCTGCTCAGGATTGGGAAAACATCCGCTCACGATTGGGTGTCCCCCTTTGCAAACTCCCAATGAACAACCAATAATATAAACATGCAAAATAGAATAATAAACCATAGAGACACAGAGGTATGAGTAATACGTTCTTAGGCGACAAAGAACACTCAGTGAAATGCCGCAAGCGGCATTTCTCCGTGGGCTTTTGGGGCGCACAAGGGGAGCGGTTAGATGTATCGCTCCGTGTCTCTGTGGTTTAAAATTTAATTCGACATAAACTCTAATAATTAAACCAACATTTTTTTCAAACCAATTTAAAAAACATCAATTATGAAAAAGTACAACTTTCTTCTCGCCATGCTGGGCGTGGCAGCCAACATGTTGGCAGCAGACATTTATGTATCATCGTCCCAAACGGCTGCGGATGCCGACGGCAGCAAGGAAAAGCCCTATGCCCAGCTCCACCAAGCCATAGCAGCGGCACAAGCGGACGACATCATCCACATCGCCGAAGGCCAATACCTGCCTTTGGCGGACGCGAGCGACGTGCGTTATTCGTTCTTCACCATCGACAAGAACCTGACCTTGATAGGCGGTTACGATGCCGCCTTCGCCGAAAACGACCCGGAAAGCTACGAGACCATCCTGAGCGGCGACATGGACGACAACGACTCGTACAACCGCCAGACGGGCATTTGCTCCAACAACGAGGGCAACTCCTACCACGTGCTGTACGTGAACGACGGGGTGGCACTCACGCTCCGGGGCGTGACCGTGCAGGGCGGCAATGCCAACCTGAACAATGTGGAAGGCAAGCCTAAGACGCAAAGCGGCGGGGGCATCTTCACCGATGAAGGCACGCTGACCCTGGAGGACGTGCTCATCAAGGGCAACGCCAGTGCCGGGAAGGCGGCCGCAGGCATCTATGCGGGCAACGGCTTCACCGGCACGCGCCTCACCTTCATGGGCAACGTGACCGGCAACGACGGCGGCGGCCTCTTCGTCAAGAAAGGGAAAGTGGTGCTCACCGACTGCACCTTCCTGGAAAACACGGCCAACAGCGGCGGCGGTGCACTCATGATGCAAGGCGATGCCAACGGCAGCTACCTGGCCAACAACACCTTCTACTACAACACCACCGCCCGCTACGGCACGGTGGCCCTGTACAGCATCGCGGAAGGGGCCGCCATCACATTGGTGAACAACACCTTCGTGAACAACATCATCTCCAACGAGACGAACAAGAACCTGGGCGGTGGCGGTGCCGTCTATGCCCGTGGCGATGAATCCGTGCAGGTGTACCTGGTGAACAACACCATCATGGGCAACATCACCCAGGACGGCGAGGACGAAGGCGAAGGCGGCGCGGTGTACAACCGGGGCGTGACTTTCCACCTGGCCAACAACATCATCGCCGGGAACTACTGCGCCGTGACGGGCAACGACCTGTACACGGAAAGCGGGAAGTACAATTCCCTTGGGTACAACCTCTTCAGCTATGACGACGAAAGCGCCGTGTCCGCCAAGCTCGAAGGCTCGGCCGACAAGGACCTCTTTGCCGGAGCAAGCAAGGAAGCGGCATTCGACGCGCTGGCCGGTATCTTCGAAGGGTCGGTTACGGCCTTCGTGTTCGAACCCGAACTGTCCGACAACGGCGGCAACACCGAGACGGTACGCATGACCACCGCATCGAGCCTCATCGCTTGCCTGCCCGAAACGCAATTGTCTGAAGCCGTGCTCGGCATCGATGTGGACAACGACGGGGAAAAGACCGGCACCCTGGCCACCGACCAGCGTGGCGTGCAACGCGACCTCAACGGCAAGGCCTGCATCGGCGCGTATGAATACACGGACGAAGGCAGCTTCCTGCCCGGCCTCGCCTCGGATGAAAGCATGGCGCAGCTCGTGGGCAAGCAAATCCGGGTGAACACCACCACCGACTTCACCTGCACGGTGTACGACTTGCAAGGCAAGCCGCACATGACCGGGACGCACGCGGCGCACGACAATATTATAAATGTCGCCCACCTGCCACAAGGGACTTACATCGTCAAGATTGACACCCCTGCCCGGCACGAAGTGTTGAAAATAATTCTCTAACCAAGCGGGAGGGGGGATATGAAAATAGCTACCGTCATTTCGACCGCAGGGAGAAATCTTAGGGTACTGCGAGATTTCTCGCTACGCTCGAAATGACGGATGCCGAAACTTTCCCCCCTCCCCTTCATCCTACAACATGAAAGCCCTACGAATCATATCGACCAGCCTGCTCTTCGCCTTGCTTGCATGGCATTCACCCGCCCAGACCGTGACGGGCAACGGCACCAAGGAAGCCCCGTTCAAGACCATCGAGCAGGCACTTGCCGTGGCACAGGCGGGCGACACCATCCACATCACGGCGGGCAACTACCTGCCCGCCGGCAGCACGTTCGACTTTGACCGGAGCGTCACGCTGCGGGGCGGATACGACGAGGCCTTCTCCCGACAAACGCCTGGCACCACCTTCTTCAGCAAACGGGAAGGCGGGACTGCCACCTACGACAACATCGAAGCCGCCACCGTGCTCACCGCCGCCAACAACCCCTACGGGCTGCTCCGCATCACGGACGAGCAGGTACAGGTGACCGTAGAGCACATCAAGGTGCAGCAAGGCGGCGTGCAGTCGGGCATCGCGGACGGCTCGGCGGCGGAGGTCATTTCGTTCTACGACCGCCTGCTGCGGGTCACCACCTCCTGCCCGTTCGGCTACGCTCTCTATGACAGCGCGGGGCGGTGCATCCGCCGGGGCGACCACCAGCCTCCCGCCGTACCCGTGGCTTTCCCCGAACTGCCACGCGGATTGTACCTCGTCCACGTTACCGCCGGGGCGGAACGGCATTCACTCAAAATACTCATTCATTAACCACCACCTGTAGAGACGTCACTCCGTGGCATCTCCAATTCCTGCGTGGCATCATGCCATGTTGGAGACGCCACGAAGTGACGTCTCTACGGGTGGCTATTCACTCATTAAACCCCAACCAACATCATGCGTACATTATTCATCGGCTTATGCTTAAGCCTTACCCTGCTGCCCGCCCTGTCCCAGAACCGGGCGGAACAACTGCGAGCCAAACTGGCCGACCCGCAATCGGAACACGTCTTTGTCGTATCCCACCGGGGCGACTGGCGCAACGCCCCCGAAAACTCCCTGCAAGCTATCCAGAACTGCATCGACATGGGCGTGGACATGGTGGAAATCGACCTGAAAAAGACCAAGGACGGCCACCTGGTGCTGCTGCACGACAAGACGATAGACCGCACCCTCACTGGCAAAGGCCGCCCCGAGGACTACACCCTGGACGAACTGAAGGCCATGCACCTGCGCAACGGGGCAGGGCACAAGACCGCCCACCGCATCCCCACCCTGCGCGAAGCCATGTTGCTGTGCAAGGGCAAGATACTGGTCAACATCGACAAAGGATATGATTATTTCGAGGACGTGCACGCCGTGCTGGAAGAGACGGGCACGCTGGAGCAATGCATCATCAAGTCGTCCCTGCCCTACGAACGGGTCAAGGCCGAGAATGGGCATGTGCTGCACCAGGTGCTGTTCATGCCAGTCATCGACCTGGACGACGACGAGGCCTCGACCATCATCGACGGCTACCTGGAGCACCTGCCGTCCCGCTACTTCGAACTGGTATTCGAGGAGGATGATGAAGAAGTATTGGCCGCCATCGCCCGACTCCGGGCACAGGGAGCGAAGATATTCATCAACTCCCTGTGGCCCGAACTGTGCGGCGGCCACGACGACGACCGCGCCGTGGAACGCAACGAACCGGATGCCAGCTGGGGCTGGATAATCGGTCAAGGTGCCACCTTCGTGCAGACCGACCGCCCCGTCCGACTGCTGGAATACCTGCGGGAGCAAGGACGGCACGATTAAGGCGAAACGCTTAAGTGTGCGCACGAACGGCTTTACCTTGCTACACGGTAGAGACGTCACTCCGTGGCGTCTCTCCAAAAATGTTCCATTGAAGATGTCCCCATTATTAGAGACGCCACGGAGTGACTTAAAAAGAGACGCCACGGAGTGACGCCTCTACGGGGACACAATCGTTATACATTATAATATTATGTTCAACAAAATTATCAATTTCTACAAGATAAGCCCTGCCGCGCCGCTGGCGCAGGAAAGCGAGGGCGAACGCGCCAAGCGGTACAAACGGCTGCAATGGTCCACGTTCCTGTCGGCCACCATCGGCTACGGGCTGTATTACGTGTGCCGCCTGAGCCTGAACGTGGTGAAGAAGCCCATCGTGGAGGAAGGGCTGTTCACCGAGACGGAACTGGGCATCATCGGGTCGGTGCTGTTCTTCACCTATGCCATCGGCAAGTTCACCAACGGCTTCCTGGCCGACCGCAGCAACATCCGGCGGCTGATGTCCACCGGCCTGCTCGTGTCGGCATTGGTCAACCTGGCACTCGGTTTCACGAACTCGTTTCTGGTATTTGCCGTGTTGTGGGGGCTGAGCGGGTGGTTCCAGTCCATGGGGGCAGCATCGAGCGTAGTGGGACTGTCGCGCTGGTTCTCCGACAAGCAGCGCGGGTCGTTCTACGGCTTTTGGTCGGCCAGCCACAACATCGGCGAAGCCTTCACCTTCATCATCGTGGCCGCCCTGGTGGGTGCGCTGGGCTGGCGGTACGGGTTCATCGGCGCGAGCCTGATAGGGCTGGCCGGGGCGGCGTTCATCTGGCTGTGCTTCCGCGACTCGCCGCAAAGCGAGGGCCTGCCACCCGTGAACGAACCCGCCGGGACGGCTCCCGCCGCCCAACGCACCGAGGACTTCAACCGGGCGCAGAAGCAAGTGCAGCTCATGCCCGCCGTGTGGATACTCGCCTTGTCCAGCGCGTTCATGTACATCAGCCGCTATGCGGTGAACAGTTGGGGCGTGTTCTACCTGGAGGCGCAAAAGGGTTACGACACGCTCGATGCCAGCTTCATCATCTCCATCAGTTCGGCCTGCGGCATCGTGGGCACGGTCTTTTCCGGCGTTATCTCCGACCGCTTCTTCGGGGGCAAGCGCAACCTGCCCGCCCTGCTGTTCGGGCTGCTGAACGTGCTGGCCTTGTGCCTCTTCCTGCTCGTACCGGGCGTGCATTTCTGGCTGGACGCGCTGGCCATGGTGCTGTTCGGGCTGAGCATCGGCGTGCTGCTGTGCTTCCTGGGCGGACTGATGGCGGTGGACATCGCTCCCAAAAACGCCTCGGGGGCGGCACTGGGCATCGTGGGCATCGCCAGCTACATCGGGGCGGGCGTGCAGGACATCATGAGCGGCCTGCTCATCGAAGGGCACAAGACGGTGGTGAACGGCGTGGAAACCTACGACTTCACGTACATCAACTGGTTCTGGATAGGGGCAGCCGTCCTCTCCGTGCTGCTGGCCTTGCTGGTGTGGAACGCATCCAAGCGAAAGGAGACCGCCGCATGATACGGAAAATCATCGTCCCCCTGCTTGCCGCGTGGTGCAGTGCAGCCGCCCTGGCCGAAGAACGCAAGTCGCCGCTGCTGCCCGAGGTGCACGGCACGCTCCACTCCAAGTACGAGTTCCAACCCCAGGCGGGAGCGGGACGTTTCCAGGTGCGCACCGCGCGGGTCAGCGTCAGCGGGCATCTGTTACCCATCGTGTCCTACAAGGCGGAAATCGACCTGTGCGACGAGGGAGCCATCAAGATGCTCGATGCCTACGCCCGCATCGCCCCGCTGGAGGGCTTCCACATCACGGCGGGGCAAATGCGCGTGCCCTTCACCATCGACGCGCACCGCTCGCCCCACCAGCAGTACTTCGCCAACCGCTCGTTCATCGCCAAGCAGGTGGGCAACGTGCGCGACGTGGGCATCACCTTAGGCTACACGTTGCCCACCGACCTGCGGGTGGTGCTCGAAGGCGGGCTGTACAACGGCACGGGACCGACCAACCAAAAAGTGTGGCACCGGGACGTGAACTACTCCGCCAAGGTGCAGGTGTTCCCCACCGATGCCCTCAACCTCACGCTCAGTGCGCAAGGCATACAGCCCGGCGAGGTGTGGATGCGTTCCTACGATGTGGGGATGTACTACGCCACCCGCCGCTTCCACATCGAGGCCGAGTACCTGCTGAAGACCTATTCGGGGCGGGCCTTCAAACCCGTGCACGCCCTCAATGCCTTCGTGAACTATGACCTGCCCCTGCCCCGCGTGTTCCGCAAGCTGTCCTTCCTCGTGCGCTACGACCGGATGACCGACCACAGCAACGCCATCGACACCGACCCTGCCACGGGGCACCTCGTCACCACCGACCATGCCCGCCAACGCCTCACGGGCGGCCTCACCCTGAGCCTCGACCGGGCTTTCCGTGCCGACCTGCGGCTGAACTACGAAAAGTATTTCTACCCGCCGGGCAGCAAGGCCAAGGAAGCGGAACGCGACAAGGTGGTGCTGGAACTGATGGTACGGTTTTAGGGAATAATACGCGCGAAAGATAGTGTATATTTGTATAATATTAACACATATCAGTATTTACAATTGCATTTATCATCTTTTTCTTGTAACTTTGCCATTGCAAAGCAATAAGCGAAGTACACCCCCCGCACAGGCATCCCGCCGGTTTCATCATCCCTATCCCTCTTTTCCCTGCTGTTTCACGGGCGGCATCCTTCCATACGGAAATGGGTGCCGCCCTTTTGCCTAAAGGGGTACAAGCCTTTTGCCCAAAAGGATGCAACCCTTTTGCCTAAAGGGGTACGACCCTTTTGCCTAAAAGGATGCAACCCTTTTGCCCAAAAGGGCGCATCCCCTTATACCAAGCGAGAAATCCCCTTTGTGCTTAACGGAAAAACGCCTCCCCGCAACCATCGTGCCAGCAGGACGGGACGGCAAGCAGGCAAGTTAAATATATTTAAAGGTGCATCCTCCTCGATTTCTTTTGCAAACGCTTGTATATTAAAAACGAAAAGCATACCTTTGCAGTCCGTTTATTATCCAAGTGTCACAATCCGAGTAGACGGTGATTAACTTGCTGGAGTTGTTCCGATTAGCCTCTTTCAACCTGGCAAAGAAAGCCGCTGAAAAGATGATTTTTTAATGAACAAATCAATTAAACAGTGGATACGTTAAGTTATAAGACAATCTCCGCCAACAAAGCGACCGTTCAGAAAGAATGGGTCTTGGTGGATGCTACCGATTTGGTTTTGGGACGTTTGGGTTCGGAAGTTGCCAAAATACTCCGTGGCAAGTACAAACCCAACTACACTCCCCATGTGGACTGCGGCGACAATGTAATCATCATCAACGCCGACAAAGTGAAACTGACCGGCGCGAAGTGGACCGACCGCATTTACCTGCGCCACACGGGTTATCCCGGCGGACAACGCGAAACAACACCGGAACAAATGATGAAGAAAAGCCCGGAACGCCTCATCAAGAAAGTGGTGAAAGGCATGTTGCCCAAGAACCGCCTGGGTGCCAAACTGCTGGGCAACCTGTACGTGTTCGCAGGAGCTGAACACAACATGCAGGCTCAACAACCAAAACAAATCGAATTACACAAACTTATTTAAGCAATATGGACGTAATAAACGCTTTAGGAAGAAGGAAAACAGCGGTAGCCCGCATCTACATGAAAGAAGGGAACGGCACCATCACCATCAACAAACGTGAATTGGCCAACTATTTCCCCTCCCCCATCCTTCAATATATAGTAAAACAACCGTTGAACAAATTGGGAGTTGCCGAAAAGTACGACATCAAAGTCAACCTCGACGGCGGCGGCAACAAGGGACAAGCCGAAGCATTGCGCCTGGCCATCGCGCGCGCCTTGGTCAAAATCAACCCCGAAGACAAACCCGCGCTGAAGGCCGAAGGCTTCATGACCCGCGACCCGCGCGAAGTGGAACGTAAGAAACCGGGGCGTCCGAAAGCACGCAAAAGATTCCAATTCTCCAAACGCTAATGCGATTTACTATTTTACGATTTACTGTTTACTTCCCCTACTACGATGGGAAAACAGTAAATCGTAAATAAACAAATAGTAAATACCCGACTGTGTTTAGTATCTAAATCGCCAAGACTTCCGGAATACAGGGCGCACAGACTGCCCACCGGGCTACTTGGGGATTGAATTCAAAGAATGTAAACAAACAAAACAACAACAAAATGCCTAGAACGAATTTCGAACAACTTTTGGAAGCGGGTGCCCACTTCGGACACTTGAAACGCAAATGGAACCCGGCCATGGCTCCCTACATCTTCATGGAGCGCAACGGCATCCACATCATCGACCTGCACAAGACGGTAGTGAAAATAGACGAAGCTGCCGATGCAATGAAACAAATTGCGAAATCGGGACGTAAAATCCTATTTGTCGCCACGAAGAAGCAAGCCCAGGAAGTAGTGGCCGAAAAGGCCCAGGCCGTGGGGATGCCCTACGTGACCGAACGCTGGGCGGGCGGTATGCTGACCAACTTCCCGACCATCCGCAAGGCCGTGAAGAAGATGACCACCATCGACAAAATGATGACCGACGGGACGTTCGAGAACATCTCGAAACGTGAAAAACTCCAAATCACCCGTCAACGCGAAAAACTGGAAAAGAACTTGGGCAGCATCGCCGACTTGACGCGCCTCCCCTCGGCCATTTTCGTGATTGACGTGATGAAAGAGCAAATCGCCGTGCGCGAAGCCCAACGCCTGGGCATCCCGGTGTTCGCCATTGTCGACACGAACTCCAACCCCAACGGCATTGACTACGTAATCCCGGCCAACGATGATGCCACCAAGTCGATTGATGTCATCCTCACCGCCGTGTGCGAAGCCATCCAGGAAGGTCTGGACGAACGCAAAGTGGAAAAGGCCGATGCCGAAGCCGCTGAAACCCCGGCTACCAAAGAAAGAAAATCGAGGGTCTCCAAAAAGGTTAAAACCAAGAAAGAAGACGGCGAAGAAGAAACCGTAACTGCGGAAACGGCCGAAGAAGCCGAAGCCACTGAAGAAGCTGCGGAAACGACAGAAGCTGCTGCGGAATAAAGACTCAAGGTTTTTCACAATAAAAACGACGGGTTGCGAGTTATTTGGGCTTTAGTCTTGAAGTAGCTGGTAACCCGTTTTTTCTAATAAACAACAATCACATTCTAAAAAATACAACATTATGGCAGTAACAATGGCAGACATCTCGAAATTGCGCTCCATGACCGGTGCCGGCATGATGGATTGCAAAAACGCACTGACGGAAGCCGAAGGCAATTTCGAAAAAGCAATTGAAATCATACGTAAAAAAGGACAAGCGGTAGCCGCCAAGCGCAGTGACCGCCAAGCAGCCGAAGGTTGCGTACTGGCTGCGGCCAAGGACGGCTATGCCGCCGTGCTGGCGTTGAAATGCGAAACCGACTTCGTGGCCAAGAACGCCGACTTCATCGCGCTGACCCAGGCTATCCTCGACAAGGCCATCGCCGAAAAGCCGGTCGACCTGGATGCATTGAAAGCGTTGACTATAGACGGGCGCACCATCGCCGACCTGGTAACCGACCGCTCGGGGGTAACAGGTGAAAAAATGGAACTCGACTACTTCGCATCGGTAACCGGTGCCTCGACCGTAGCCTATATCCACCCGGGCAACAAGCTGGCTACCATCGTGTCGTTTGCAGAAGCCAACGCCGACCTCCACGCCATGCGCGCCATAGCCATGCAGGTAGCCGCCATGAACCCCATCGCGCTGGACCGCAACTCGGTGCCCCAGCACGTCATCGACACCGAACTGCAAGTGGCCATCGACAAGACCAAGGCCGAACAGGTGCAGAAGGCAGTGGAAGCCGCTTTGAAGAAAGCCGGTATCAACCCCGCCCACGTGGACAGCGAAGACCACATGGAAAGCAACATGAAGAAAGGTTGGATCACGGCTGAAGACGTGGCCAAGGCCAAAGAAATCATCGCCACGGTATCGGCCGAAAAAGCGGCCAACCTGCCCGAACAAATGATTCAGAACATCGCCCAAGGACGTTTGAACAAGTTCTTCCAGGAATCGACCATGATGGAACAAACCTTCGTGGGCGGCGAAAACGACTCGAAGATGAACGTGGCTGCCTACCTGAAGGCCAACAACATCACCGCCACGGACTTCAAGCGTGTAACGCTGAACCAGGAATAAGACGCTGCGGGAGCAATCCCCATCGTCCCACAATAAAGGCGTGCCAAACTGAGATTTTTGGCACGCCTTTTCTCTTTATAGCGACTGACAAATTGTCGCCCCGCTTCCCTATCCCTCAGACGGCAGTAACTCAAGTCCCGATGGTTGCCATCGGGACGGCTCTGTGTGCTCTCCCAAAGTCTATCAAAAAAAATACTCTGTACCACTCTGTGTCCATACAGAAAACTCAACAGCCGCCACGCACTGCATTTCTTAACGCTTTCAATCCGTGCCGTTAATGCCCGTTAAGCCGAAATAGCCTTTGTTAATTTAAACCAAATACAGGACAGGCAAGGCATTGCCCGGTATGTATTTTGTTTACCTTCGCACAAGGAAAAACGAATTATCAACACAAAACCTCAGACTATGGATAAAAAGAAATTTTGGAAAGGCGCAGCACTCGTTGCCGCAGTGGTATGCATAAGCAGTGCCACGACTGCCATCGTTGTTAAACTGACGGACAAAAACCAACCGCAAGCCGCATCGGGCATGATGTACCCGCAGACGAACCCCTATGCACGCTTCGCCAGCGCGGCACCCGCATTGGATACGGACTTCACCGTGGCCGCCGAGCTGTCGGTGCACGCCGTGGTACACGTAAAGACGAAAACCAAGATAGAACAAGTGTACTCCCGCGACCCGTTCTTGGAATTTTTCTTCGGCAACCCTTACCGGGGACAGCAGCGTGAAGCCCCCGTGCAGGAAGGAGCCGGATCGGGTGTCATCATCTCGCCCGACGGTTACATCGTAACCAACAACCACGTGGTGGGCGATGCCGACGAGATTGAAGTGACGCTGAACGACAACCGCACGTTCACCGCCTCGGTGGTGGGCAAAGACCCGAATACCGACATCGCACTCATCAAAATCAAGGCGGACAACCTCCCCACCATCCCCTTCGGCAACTCGGACGACCTGAAAGTGGGCGAATGGGTATTGGCCGTGGGTAACCCTTTCAACCTCACCTCGACCGTGACGGCGGGCATCGTGAGTGCCAAGGCGCGTAACATCAACATCCTGAACACCGAAATGCGCATCGAATCGTTCATCCAGACCGATGCCGCCGTCAACCCGGGCAACAGCGGAGGTGCCTTGGTCAACACCCGGGGCGAACTGGTGGGCATCAATACCGCCATCGCCTCACGCACCGGCTCGTTCACCGGCTACTCGTTTGCCGTGCCATCGAGCATCGTGAGCAAGGTAGTGACCGACATCCGCGAATACGGCACCGTGCAACGCGCTGTACTAGGCGTTGCCATCCAGGATATCAGCAACGAACTGGCCAAAGCCGAAGGGCTGAAGACCATGCAAGGTGCCTACGTGGCCAACATCACGGAAGGCAGCTCGGCCGAAAAAGCGGGCGTGAAACGCGGTGACATCATCGTCAACGTGAACGGCAGCAAGGTCAACTCCTCCTCCGAATTGCAGGAACAGATAGGCCGCTACCGTCCGGGCGATGAAATATTCATCGAAGTGCTGCGCGACAACAAGAGCCAACGCCTGCAAGTGAAATTACAGAACCGTCAAGGCAACACCGAAATCATCAGCACAGAAGCCGTGGCCGACATCCTGGGAGCCAAATTCCAGGAAGTCGACCATAAGACAGCAGCCAAGTTGGGCATCAGTTACGGCGTGCAAGTGGCCTCCGTCGGCAAAGGCAAGTTCCAGGAACAAGGCATTCAGGAAGAATACATCATACTGAAAATAAACGGAATGCAAATACGGAAAGCCGATGACATCCAAAAGGCACTCGATGCGGCCATGAACGAAGAGGAAGAAGGACGTGTGCTGTTCATCGCCGGGGTGTACCCCAACGGTAACGTGGCCCACTACGCCATCAACCTCATCGACTGACGTAATCCACTGCCATCCATCAAAAAAAGGCTATCCCGCATACGGCGGGGTAGCCTTTTTGTTTAGTGCAATAAAATCGCACAATTTTAAATATCATCAAATAAAGCATGTTCTTTGAGATTTTGGTTTGAAATGATAGAATCGCCCTGTTTAGTTATCAAGGTTTATTAGTGGTGCGATAAAAATCAATCCGCTATTACTACTGGTGCGATAAAATCGCACAGGTTTAAATATCATCAAATAAAGCACGTTCTTTGACATTTTGGTTTGAGATGATTGAATCGTCCTGTTTGGTTAGCAAGGTTCGCAGGTCAGTCCTTTCCATGGCGGAGATACGGTTCAAAGTTGCCACCTCGGTGATTGAATAAGGGCTTTTGTAATCGGCTTTTATTCTTGCCACCGTAAGGTAGGCTATAATCGCCGTCCAGAGGTGGACTTTGACCGCGTTTTCCGAATACCCTCAAAGGGTTTTCACGGTGATGTTCTGCTTTATCCACTTGAAGAAGACCTCTATGTCCCATCGGTGTCGGTACAGGGCGGATATTTCCGTTGCACCGACCTCGAAGTTGTTGGATATAAG
>CASFUX010000065.1 GCA_949297975.1 uncultured Bacteroidales bacterium | reverse complement strand
CTCCTGTGGCGTCTCTAAAAAGCGTCTCTAAAAAATGTCATGCTTTTAAAGACGATACAGCAGAGACGCCACAGGAGTGACGTCTCTACGGATTCAAAACTTCCGGCTCACCCGCTGCCCGTTCGCCTTGACTACGGACAGGATGCCGCCTTGCAACGAAGGAAGATACCATTGCAGGTTTCTCCCCGCGTTTTCCATCCGGCCTATCAGTTTGCCGTCATAAGTATAAAGCGCGCATTCCGCCATGTCGTCCGGACTGCTTATGTGCAGCACCCGGTCGCTTACATAGACGTTCAACTCCTTGTCAACGGCCAACGAGCCGATGCCCGCGCCTTCGGGGGCTTCATTCACCCGGAACTCCATCCACGTCCACGACTCCCGCGCCTCGGTGTCGGTTATCTTTTCCGTCTCGATGGCTCCCTCCATGCGGTTGCGCACCTCGATGTTCACGCGCATCACGTCCTCGGGGGTCGGGACGGTTTCGCGTCCGAGCATTTGCCAGGGGATGGCCACTTCCACATCGTAATAGAACGACTTCAGCGACACTTGGTAGTTCACCCCGTCCGTGCTTGTGGCCTCGTGCCAGCGGTTATTTTCCCCGTATTTCAATTCCAGCGTGCCGTCCACGTTGAAGAAGAACCGATACATGCCCGCCTGCGGGTAGGTGTCGCTGGCGTTCAGCATGTCGAGCGACAGGAACACCCCGTCGTTGTCCACCTTGTCGGTGAAGATGTCGCGGTCTATCACCCGGGCGGCAAAGTACAGTCCGTGGTCGTCGTACAAGAAGTAGGCCGTGGTGCGGTTGCCCGTGACCTGCCCTAAGATGATTTGTTGGGTGCGCTCATGCATCCATTCCGTTCCCGAAACGGAGGCATCCACGACTGGCGTGCCGTAATCGGCCTCAAAGCGTTTCATCGGGCGACCTTTCACCATGTGGACTGCATCGCCTTCCCCCACCTCGGCAACAGAGCCTAACGCGATGACGCTGCCATCGCCCAGCGTGGCCACTGAGTTCCACAACGAGTGCTGCGACCGGCTCAGGTGGAAGGGCGCGGTGATGCCCTTGAAGTTCCTCGCGTCCGCATCGCCCACGGCCACGAACATGCCGTAAGCATCCGGGGTTAACCCCAGCCGGTCACCGTGGTCGCCCTGCCAGGAAGCGACGGTTTCGCCCGTGACCAGATGGCGCAGGTAGGGGGCCGAGGAGGAATACTGCAAGTCCGCCTCGTTGGCGAATATCACGCTGCGGTTCGGGCTGTCCGCCCCCACCACGCTGCTCCAGTTGTCCGCCAGCAGGCAACGCACGGTGGTAGCCCGATCCACGGGGCGGCCCGGCCAGCCGTTGTCCTCGATGATGACCACGATCTCGCCGTTGGCCGTGAGGAGCGGCACGGGCATCCCGTCGCGCCCTCCGGGACGGAATGAGACACGCACCGGGCTGCCCCACGTCAGCCCCTTGTCGAACGAGCGGCACATGGAGATGCACTGTTCACGGCTCGACGTGAAATCGTTCTCGTTGGCAAAGTAGCACTGCAACTCGCCCGAAGGCAATTCGAGGAACGAGGGTTCCCAACACCCGTCTCCGAACGTGTGCTGCGCATCGTATATGAAGATGACATCGCTCCACGTCTCGCCCCGGTCGGTACTGCGCACCGCCCGGATGCCGAAACGGCGGTTCTCGCTATACGGTTCCACTGGGCGGGGATTGAACCCCACCACGATGGTGCCGTCGGTCAGTTGGATGAGGTCGGGCACGTGATAGGGCAAGCTGTCCGGCTGGTGGATAATAAGCTCGGGCGAAGTCCACGTCTCTCCGTAGTTGCTGCTGTAACACACCGAGATGCCTCCACCTGATGCGGCAACCACCATGACGCGTCCGTCTTGTAACTGGATGGCACGCGCATAACAACCCGATGAAAACAGGACTTTCTCTGTGTTCCTGTCCCAAAAGATGCGGGACGAGGAATAAGGGGCTTTGCGCACGGCATACAAGCCGGATGCCAAGCATACCGCCACCGTCAGCAATGCCGCTTTTTTCAACCATCCTTGCATGGCAAATTCGTTCGTTCAAACTTTCAACTGCGCCATAACGCAATCCCAATTCCGTACCGTTGGAATTTGGATTGTGCACGGACAAAAAATCATCCCCCCTTTCAGAACTTCCGGCTCACCCGCTGCCCGTCGGCCTTGACCACGGACAGGATGCCGCCCTGCGACAACGGGAGATACCATTGCAGGTTTTTCCCCACGTGTTCCATCCGCCCTATCAGCCTGCCGTCATAAGCATACAGGGCACATTCCGCCATGTCGTCCGGACTGCTTATGTGCAGCACCCGGTCGTTTACAAAGACGTTCAACTCCTTTTCATCGGCCAACGAGCCGATGCCCGCGCCTTCGGGGGCTTCGTTCACCCGGAATTCCATCCACGTCCAAGATTCTTTCGTCTCGGTGTCGGTTATCTTTTCCGTCTCAATGGCCCCTTCAATGCGGTTGCGCACCTCGATGTTCACCCGCATCACGTCTTCGGGGGTCGGTGCGGCTTCCAGACCGAGCACTTGCCACGGGATGGCCACTTCCACATCGTAATAAAACGATTTCAGCGATACCTGATAGTTCACTCCTTCCGTGCTGGAGGCCTCGTGCCACTTGTTGCCTTCCCCGTATTTCAATTCCATGCTGCCATCCACGTTGAAGAAGAACTGGAACATGCCCGTCTGCGGATAGGTGTCGCTGGCGTTCAGCATATCCAGCGACAGGAACACCCCGTCGTTGTCCACCTTGTCCGTAAAGATGTCGCGGTCTATCACCCGGGCGGTAAAATAGAGGTTGTCGTGGTCGTACAGGAAATCGGCAGTAGTGCGGTTGCCCGTCACCTGCCCCATGATGACCTGCTGGGCATTTTTATATGTCCAGTCATCGCCCACGAAAGTACCATCGAGGGCAGGCGTGCCATAGTTGGCCTCGAAATGGTTCATCGGGTAGCCTTTCACCATGTGGATGGCGTTGCCGACATTCTGGCCGCCGATAGAGCCCAAGGCAATGACACTGCCGTCGCCCACCGAAGTAACCGAGTTCCACAACGAGTGCTCCGACATGCTCAAGTCAAACGGCGCGGTGATGCCCTTGAAGTTTTTCGCATCCGCATCGCCCACCGCCACGAACATACCGAAAGCGTCCGAGCTCACCCCAGCGCGGTCGCCGTAGTCGCCTTGCCAGGAGGCGATGGTTTCGCCCGTGGCCAACTGGCGCAGGTAGGGAGCCGCCGAGGCATACTGCTTGTCCTCCTCGTTAGCGAATATCATGTTGCGGTTCGGGCTGTCCGCCCCCACCACGCTGCTCCAATTGTCTTCCAACGAGCAACGCACCGTAGTGGCCCGGAAGCCCGAACGGCCCGGCCAGCCGTTGTCCTCGATGATGACGACAATCTCGCCGGCATCGGTCAGGATGGGCACGGGCATCCCGTCGCGCGAACCGGGACGGAAAGAAATGCGCACCGGCTCGCTCCACGTCAGCCCTTTATCGAACGAGCGGCACATGGAAATGCACTGCTCGTTGCTCGACGTGAAATCATTTTCGTTGGCAAAATAGCATTGCAGCTCGCCCGAAGGCAATTCCAGGAACGAGGGTTCCCAGCACCCGTCGTTGAACGTGTGCTGCGCATCGAATATGAAGATGGCATTGCTCCACGTGTTCCCGTTGTCGGTACTGCGCACGGCCCGGATGCCAAACTTGCGGTCTTCGCTATACGGTTCGGACGGCCGTGGATTGAAGCCCACGATGATGGTGCCGTCGGTCAGTTGGATAAGGTCGGGCACAGCATAAGGCACTTTGTTAGCCCTGCGGATGATGACCTCGGGCGAAGTCCACGTTTGCCCGTAATTGCTGCTGTAACATACCGAAATGCCGCCACCAGCCTCGGCAGCCGCCATGATGCGTCCGTCCTGCAACTGGATGATGCGGGCATAATTGCCCGATGAGAACAAGGTTTTCTCACTGGTCCTGTCCCAAAAGATGCGGGAAGAGGAATAAGGGTCTTTGCGCACGGCACTCACATTGCCAGCCAGCAGCAAGGCCATTGCCAGCAAGGCTGCTCTCTTTAAAATCTTGTACATAATTCAAAAGGTTTTTGCCAAAACCGGCCACCAAGGCCTGCACACTCACTTTACGGACTGTCCACACGCTGATGGCCGGTTGCTTAATGATACATTAATATTAATGTGAGTTCGGGATAAGACCATCCTGACAGCAGCCTGAAGGGCTGCAAGCTTATAGCCTGGGGCAACGCCCCAGGGAAAAGCGCATTCTGGAAACCAGGCTGTAGGCCTGGAAGAAAGGACACTACTTGTCTCTCAGGCTTACAGCCCTTCAGACTGTCGCTTAATGTCTTTTCTTATCCCAAGTTCGCGTATTATTCATATTACTCTGCCGCATCGGGTTGTGGCGCGTTCAGCTCTTCCCACAGCCCTGTAACTTCTTCCGAAGTGAGCGGAGCATCGTAAATGCGGGCCAACACTACTTCGCCAATCCAGCCCAACTGGGCGGTAGGCCCGGAGTCGCCTCCTATGCAAAACCAATCGGAACCGTCGGCGGCAAATGTAAGCTCGCCCGCTGCATCCACCGTATTCTTCAACTCCCCATCGAGATACACATAGGCCTTGCCTTCTTCCTTGTTCCACACGCCCACGAGATGATAATACACCTGGGGTTCGGGCACTACGCCCGTGGGGGCGAACTTCCAGCCACCTCCTACGTGAGGCAAGAAGCACAGTTCGTTCTGCCCATTGAGGCCGTTGGCGACTTTGCAGACCATCAGACCGGTACCGCCCCTTTCGTGCGAACTGAAGAATTTGACTTCCTTGTTTTCGATAGGCGGCTCATAAGCGGCCATCACGACAGCCTCTATCGTGTGCCCGTTCGCCAACGCATTCCTGAACGCTTCATTGTCGGCATAGTCCACCTTGTAATATCCGGTGGTGCTTCCTGCCCAGGTATTGTTGAATTTCGCCACCTGACGGCCATACGCTTCGTTATAATACGTAGTCAAAGCCCCCGCATCGCCCAAGTTGGTTTCAACCGCATTCTTCATCGGGGAAACATCTTCCGCCGTGCCATCGGCATGGAACACGATATCCAGCAAGTTCGCCACGGGTTTCAGCATCTCTTTGTAATATTCGGCCACTTTCAGAGCCTCCAACGGCTTGTCGGTGGTGATGAACTGCACCCCGGCATTGGTCATCTCGGCCATGTCGCCTACGGTGTTGACCGTCCACACATTGACCGTCATGCCCAATTCCTTGGCCTGCTCTATCCATTGCGGGTTGTTCCGGAATTCCGAGATGTTGTAATCCAATCCGGTAATGCCATATCCGTGCAAGGTCGCCGGTTCCATGCCGCCCGACAAGTACGCCACTTTCGCTTCGGGGTCGAGCTGCGCGAGCTTCTTGCATATTTCCAGGTCGAAAGCGATATATTCCACCTTGTCTTGCGCCCCGGCTTCTTTTACTTGGTTCACCACCGCTTCCGCCGCAGCCATGTTACGTTCCGCAGTCGAATGCGTCTTGATTTCGATAATCAGTTTCGTGGGGCTGTCGCTTTCTTTGACCAGATTGATGCAGTCAATCAGCTGGGGCACTTTTTCCCCATTGCTCAAGGTGAGGTCTTTCACCTGGTCGTAGGTCGCATCCTGGAACGTCACGCCACCCAAAGATGCATCGTGGTTGAGCATGATGTACCCGTCAGTCGTCAGCCACACGTCCAGTTCCGAGCCATACAGGTTCAGCTCCTGCGCCTTCCGAATGGCGGTCAACGAGTTTTGCGCCGAGCCTTCCACGTCCCAATACCCCCGGTGAGCTATCACCTGGGCGGGTTGCGGCATTTCGACCACCACTTCCAATTGGGTCAGACCAAGATCCTGCATATTGTCGCCACGCAGGAGCAACATGCGATATTGGTCGGACTTGAAACCTTGGGGGATAACCACATAAACACCATTCTCGCCATCGAGCGTGCAATCCAGCGTCTGCACATTCGCTTCATCGGTTACCGAGGTAAAGACGATTTGGTCGCCTTCGGCAAATCCCGTACCGGTTATGCTATACGTGTCGCCTGCCCTGACTGCAATACCTGAAATAAAATCCACGTTGCTCACCATGTCGGGCACGGCATTTTCCTGCATGGCCTTCACGTCTTCCCACAACATCGTCACATCATCTTGCGTGAGCGGGTCGTCATAAATGCGTGCCAGCACGACATCGCCGCTCCAACCCAACTGGGCGGTAGGCCCGGAGTCGCTGCCCACGGAGAACCAGTCGGAACCGCTGGCCGCGAACGTGAGGTCGCCCGCCGCGTCTATCGTGTTTTTCAACTCGCCGTTGATATACACGTAAGCCTTGCCTTCTTCCTTGTTCCACACCCCTACGATGTGATAATACACGTGGGGTTCGGGCACTACGCCACTGGATGCGAACTTCCAGCCACCTCCTACGTGGGGCAGGAAGCACAACTCGTTTTGCCCGGTAAGGCCGTTGCCGGTCTTGCAGACCATCAACCCCGTGCCGCCACGTTCATGCGAACTGAAGAACTTCGCTTCCACGTTTTCAATGGGCGGTTCATAGTCGCCCATCACGATGGCTTCCAGCGTATGCCCGTCGGCCAAAGCATTTCTGAATGCCGTGTTGTTGGCATAATCTATCTCATAATACCCGGTAGAAGTGCCTTTTCCCCATGAGTTCCCGAACTGGGCGACAAAACGGTTGTAAGTAGCACTGTAATACGTGGACAACGCTCCTCCCGCATGTGTTTCCACCACGTTGTGCATGGGCGAAACATCTTCCGCCGTGCCATCCGTCTTGAACACCACGTCCAGCACATCGGCCACCGGCTTCCGGGTGAATACCATGCTGTCGATGCTGGAGCGGCTCGCGCTGTACAGCACATCCCCATCGGCATTGTAAAGGGAAACCTGCGTGTTGTTTTCTTCCAATGCCACCCGGTCTATCTCTTCGGTAGAACCGGAGTACATCAAATTATCTTGATTGAAGATACATATGTTTTCCTGAGCGGTCAACGACCAAGCCCCTAAGGAAAAAATGCTTGCCAATATGATGTGTTTTGCTTTCATCTGCCTTACTTTTTAATGATTTTATGATATTCTTGATGCTCGCCCACCGTTACTTTTACAATATACAAGCCCATGGGGCACGTTTCAATGGAACACTCGTACAAACCGGACATAGGGGTATCGTCTGCCACCTTGTTCCCGCTGGCGGAGAACATCTCTACCCTGCTTATCACGTTGTCGGAAGTAATCGAAAGGTTGTTGCCCTTGTCGAGAAACACGACCGCACCCGAAGCTATCGTTCCTATGCCCGAATTTTCTTTTTCGACAAATGTGAAATAATTGAAGTAGGCAAAGAGCACTTCCGTGGAAGTGCCATTGGCCGCCATCACATGCATGGCATCTTCCGTAAACGTAATTTTGCGAATGTCTGTGAACGCCTGTACCGGTTCACCCGCAGCGTCGTTGTACACATACACGTTTTCCCCCATTGCACCCAGGCAAGGGAAAACCAAAAAGGCCGTAGCCCATAATTTCAGTTTTTTCATAATAATAACATTTCAAATTTCTGATTTCAAATTTCAAATTCCTGATTTCAAATTTCAAATTCCTGATTTCAGATTGTCTCCTCACCCCTGTGGCATCCCTTCGTCCTGGCGCAAGCCTGCGACTTGTGCCGATAACCTCGAAGTTTGCAACTTCGAACCAAAGGCGATGGCAGTTACAAACTGCCTTGATTTTTGGCACAAGTCACAGACTTGCGCCAAAAGCGGGTTCAAAATAAGAGAGAACACGGATGAGACAGATAAGACGGATTTATACGGATTTAAATACCATTGATTGTCAAAGATTGTTGAAATAAGAAATCTGTGATAATCTGTATAATCCGTGTTATCCGCGTGCTAAATTCCATTTTGATACACCCTCTTAGGGGTGAGGTACTCAAGCACAGATAATAAATACCAATATCTATCCCGGAACTCACATTAAAAAAGAAATGCACACGGCATACACGAACCAAAAACAGATATTCACGAATTGGAAAGACAAGCGAAATCCTCTCCTTATGCACGAAATCCGTGCAAATCTGTCCGTTCCGTGTATTCCGTGTGCATTAAAAACTTTTTCACGCCGCTTACTCAGCCGCCACGGTCACCGTCACCACGCAGGTGGATTCGGTCGTGATGGCCGGGTTCTCGGGATGCGAGGCCACGAAGCGGTAGGTCACCGGTTGGGTGAAGTCATGCGTCGTGGTACCCGACACCTGTTCCGCATCGCCCACATACACCTTCGTGTTTTCATACAAGGTGAACGTGGGTGCCACCGCACTCAGGTCGCTGCCCGCAGGCACTTCCAAGTTGATTTCATAATAGCTGTAGTCGAACTCCGAGCGGGTGAGCGTGCCCGTCACGCCCAGCATTTCAAAGGTTTCGAACTCGCCGTAGTTCACCGTGTACAGCTTGTAGGGACGTTCCGTGCCTTCATACGACCTGACCGTGATGTCGAGCACTTGTTCCAAATCGTATTTTTTCGTAGAACTGAATTCCTCGCCATCTATCAACACCACCGTCGAGGTAGAGTTGATGTAGAACTTCAACCGTTGGTCAAGCGAGAGGTTGCGGTCGGCACCATTATACAAGATTTTCCTCGGCAGCGACAACAGCCAATCCGTGTCATTCAGTGCGTCGGCAAACACTTCGTCATAGATAACCTGCGGAGCCGAAAGGCGTTCGATGGTCGTGTCATCATCGACTACCCGCACCATAAACGAGCAGGTATCAGTCTTGATGATGCTGCCCGCATCGCCGTGGTTGGTAGCCACACACACCACCTTGTAGTTGCCCGGGGTCTGATAGGAATAAGTGAACAACCCCTTGTTGACCACCAAGCCGTAATTGCTTTGCTCGCGCAGTTCATAGTTATG
>CASFUX010000064.1 GCA_949297975.1 uncultured Bacteroidales bacterium | reverse complement strand
CGCTCTTTGCGCTCTCTGCGGTTAAAACAAAACCCTTGCGGTTAATGCGGTTAATGCCCTCAGACGCGGCACGCCGCGTCTCTACACATGGCGGGTAAGAAAGCCCCCTTTAGGGGGTTGGGGTGGTGGTTGGGGGTGGTCGCACTTTTTATTATCTTTGCACCCGCATCGAGGTGACATTAGATGCGCCCATATCACATTCTTAATCAAAACACGTCCAATGTACACAGTCATCAAGCGCATGGAGGTGTCGGCGGCGCACAGCCTGTCGCTGGGCTACCCCAGCAAATGCACCTCGCTGCACGGCCACAACTGGATTATCACCGTGCATTGCCGCTCGCGCGTGCTGAACGCCGACGGCATGGTGGTGGACTTCACCCGCATCAAGGAGACCATCCAACACCACCTCGACCACCAGAACCTCAACGACCTGCTGCCCTTCAACCCCACGGCGGAAAACATTGCCCGCTGGGTGTGCGAGCAAGTGCCCCACTGCTTCCGCGTGGAGGTGCAGGAGTCGGCCAACAACCTCGTGGTGTACGAGCGGGAGGAGGATTCCGTAGAGACGTCACTCCGTGGCGTCTCCATTCCTTCCAACGACGCATTAAAGTAAGAGAGATGCCACGGAGCAGAGAGACGCCACAGAGTGACGTCTCTACAGCAGGACAAACCGATATGCGTAAAATCAACGAGATATTCTACAGCCTTCAGGGCGAAGGCTATTACACGGGCACGCCGTCCACCTTCGTGCGCTTCAGCGGGTGCAACCTGCGTTGCCCCTTCTGTGACACGCGGCACGAGGAGGGCACGTGGATGACGGACGAGGACATCGTGTCCTGCGTGACAAGCCACCCCGCCCGCCACGTGGTGCTCACCGGGGGTGAACCATCGTTGTGGATAGATGCCGCACTGGTGGAACGCCTGCACCAGGCGGGCAAATACGTGTGCATCGAGACCAACGGCACGCGCCCCCTGCCCAAGGGCATCGACTGGACAACCTGCTCGCCTAAGGACGGCGCACCCGTGGTACTGTCCAGCGCGGACGAGGTGAAAGTGGTCTATCAGGGGCAGGACATCGCCCCCTACGAACGCATCGCCGCCCGGCACTACTTCCTGCAACCCTGCTCGGGCCGCAACGTCCGCGAAACGGCGGAGTGCGTGCTGCGGCATCCCCGCTGGCGGCTCAGCCTGCAAACGCACCTTATCATAGGAATCAGGTGAGCTACGAGCTACAAGCTACAAGTCGTATGCTCTGAGGCTTCCGCTTGATACCGCATGGCACTTGTAGCTTGTAGCTCGTAGCTCGTAGCTTACCTGTACATTCTCGCTTGCACGGCTTTGATGTCGTCGGAGGTGAGGTAGTCCTCGTAGTTCATCTGCTTGTCGATGATTCCATGCGGGGTGAGTTCGATGATGCGGTTGCACACCGTGTCGATGAACTCGCGGTCGTGCGACGACATGAGGATGTTGCCCTTGAAATTGACGAGCGTGTTGTTGAACGCCTGTATCGACTCCAAATCGAGATGGTTGGTGGGCGAGTCGAGCACCATGAGGTTGGCGTTCTCCAGCATCATGCGGGCTATCATGCAGCGCATCTTCTCGCCTCCCGAGAGCACGCGGGCCTTCTTATAGACCTCGTCGCCAGAGAAGAGCATCTTGCCGAGGTAGCCACGCAGGTTGGACTCCAGCGTGTCGTCCGTGTACTGGGCGAGCCACTCCAGCAGATTGAGGTCGGTATCGAAAAAGGCCGAGTTGTCCAGCGGCAGGTAGGCCGTGGTGATGGTCTGCCCCCAACGATACGCGCCCTGGTAACGTTCGTCGTGCCCGGTGACGATTTCGAAGAAGGCAGTCATGGCGCGGGGGTCGCGGGAGACGAAGACGATTTTGTCGTTTTTCTCCACGTTGAAGTTCACATCGGCGAAGAGCACCGTGCCGTCGTCGGCCGTCTTGGCCAGTCCGGAGACCTCCAACACCATGTTGCCCGGCTCGCGCTCGGGAGTGAAGATGATGCCGGGGTAGCGGCGGGTAGAGGGTTGTATTTCCTCCACGTTGAGCTTTTCCAACATCTTGCGGCGGCTGGTGGCCTGCTTGGACTTGGCCACGTTGGCACTGAAGCGGCGGATGAATTCCTCCAGTTCCTTGCGTTTCTCCTCGGCCTTCTTGTTCTGCATCTGCTGCTGGCGCAGAGCGAGCTGGCTCGACTCGTACCAGAAGGTGTAATTGCCCGCGAAGAGTTTCACCTTGCCGTAGTCGATATCGACCGTGTAGGTGCTCACTGCGTCCAGGAAGTGGCGGTCGTGGCTCACCACCAACACCGTGTTCTCGTAATTGGCCAGGTAGTTTTCCAGCCACATCACGGTATCCAGATCCAGGTCGTTGGTGGGCTCGTCCAGCAACAGGTTGTCCGGGTTGCCGAAGAGGGCACGTCCCAGCAGCACCTTCACCTTTTCCTTGCCGCTCAATTCCTTCATTAACAGATAATGCTTGTCCTCCTTGATGCCCAGTCCGCTGAGCAGAGCGGCCGCATCGCTTTCGGCATTCCAGCCGTTCATCTCGGCAAATTTCTCCTCCAGTTCCGATGCCCGCAGACCGTCCGCGTCGGAGAAATCCTCCTTCATATAGATGGCATCCTTCTCCTCCTTTACCCGCCACAATTCCTCGTAGCCCATCATCACGGTGTCTATAACGGTGAGTTCGTCAAACTGGAAGTGATCCTGCTTCAGCACCGAGAGGCGTTCGCCCGGGCCTATCTGGATGGTGCCCTTGGTGGGGTCAAGCTCGCCGCTGAGCATACGGATGAGGGTGGATTTGCCCGCGCCGTTGGCACCGATGATGCCGTAGCAGTTGCCGGGGGTAAACTTCAGGTTCACGTCGGAAAACAGCACGCGCTTCCCGAACTGGATAGCAATGTCGGATAATGTAATCATTGTTTTGTTGTGGAATCGAGGAATTGTGAAATCGGGAAATCGTCCGTGGCATCAAACAATTCCCAATGCCTTGGCGGCCTTGGTTATCTTATAGATGGATTCGTCTATCTGCTCGGGCGTGTGGGTAGCCATGAGCGAGTAGCGGATAAGCGTATCCTCGGGTGGCACGGCGGGTGCGACCACGGGATTGACGAACACGCCGTCGTCCATCAACATGCGGGTGAGGCGGAAGGTCTTGAGGTTGTCGCGCACGTACAGCGGTATGATGGGGCTTTGCGTGGGTCCCACCTCGAACCCGGCCTTTTGGAATCCCTCCAAGGCCTGCCGCGTGTTGCGCCACAGGGCATCCTTGCGCCATGTCTCCTCCGCCATCACATCGAGGGCAGCCAGCACGCAGCCGGTCGATGCCGGGGTGATGGAGGCACTGAAGATGAGCGTGCGCGAGTTATGTTTCAAATAATTGATTACCTCCTTGTCGGCGGCCACGAACCCCCCGATGGTGCCGAGCGACTTGCTGAACGTGCCCATGACGACATCCACGTCCTGCGTCAGCCCGAAGTGCTCGCAGATGCCCGCCCCGTGTGCGCCGAACACGCCCAGCGAATGCGCCTCGTCCACCATGATGGAGGCGTTGTAGCGCTTGGCCAGCTCCACCACCTCGGGCAGGCGCACGATGTCGCCCTCCATGCTGAACACGCCGTCCACCACGATGACCTTGATGCGGTCGGGGGCGCAGCGTTTCAGTTGCTTCTCCAGCGAAGCCATGTCGTTGTGCTTATACTTCAGCTGCTTGGCAAACGACAGCCGTTTGCCCTCGATGATGGACGCATGGTCCAGCTCGTCGAACAGCAGGTAATCCTCCCGCCCGGCCAGACAGGGCACCACGCCCGAGTTGGCCGTGAAGCCCGTGGCATACACCAACGCCTCGTCCTTGCCCACCAGGCGCGCCAGCCGCTCCTCGAGTTGCAGGTGGATGTCGAGCGTGCCGTTGAGGAAGCGCGAGCCCGCGCAGCCCGTGCCATACTTCTCGATGGCCTTGATGGCCCCTTCCTTGAGGCGCGGGTGGTTGGTAAGCCCCAGGTAGCTGTTGGACCCGAACATGAGCACCGGTTTGCCCCCGATGCGCACCACCGTGTCCTGGTCCGACTCGATGGGGCGGAAGTAGGGATACACGCCCATCGCTTTCGCTTTCTGCGGAGCGTCGTATCGTCCTAACGTTTCCCGTAACAAATTCATAGATATACCTTTTTAGTGTTAGCGGGCGCAAAGGTACAAATATAATGGAGAATGGGCAAACGGCACGCCCTCCCGCCCATACACGACCCCACCCGCCCTGTGTCAGTACGAAATTCCAGCTGCGTCAGTGCGGAGTTTCGGTTGCGTCCGTGCGGAATTTCAGCTGCGCAGGCACGGCATTTTCACCGCCTCGTTTCGTTACAAACATATCGACATTTCTGCCATTCGCAAACAATCTAACAGAGAAAGATAAGAAAAATATCGCATTTGATATTGCTTATTAAAAAAATAGGTTTACCTTTGCACCGTGTTCCACAAACAGTACACGCACACATGAACCGTATTACGAACATACTAAGCCACCTTATTCCCTTGCGCGGCAAGACGGAGTGAGCGGGGCATGTTCCTATACATATAATATTATAATGAATGAAACGAGCCTTTCTCACCAAGACATGAGAAAGGCTCGTTGCAATAACGGAAGGTTGAATGATTGAATAATTGAAATATAACCCTTATGGACAGACTTTTCATCTTCGACACCACCCTGCGCGATGGCGAACAAGTGCCCGGATGCCAGCTCAACACGGTGGAGAAAATACAAGTGGCACGCGCCCTCGAAGCCTTGGGCGTGGACGTGATTGAGGCGGGCTTCCCCATCTCCAGCCCCGGCGACTTCAACTCGGTGGTCGAGATATCCAAGGCCGTGACCTGGCCCGTCATCTGCGCCCTCACCCGGGGCGTGCAGAAGGACATCGACGTGGCCGCCGAAGCCCTGCAATACGCCAAGCACAAACGCATACACACGGGCATCGGCACATCGGACTACCACATCCGCTACAAGTTCAACTCCACGCAGGACGAGATTTTGGAACGCGCCGTGGCCGCCGTGAAGTACGCCAAACGCTACGTGGACGACGTGGAATTTTACTGCGAGGATGCCGGGCGCACCGACAACGAATACCTGGCCCGCGTGGTGGAAGCCGTCATCCGGGCAGGTGCCACGGTGGTCAACATCCCCGACACCACGGGCTACTGCCTGCCGCAGGAATACGGCGACAAGATAAAGTACCTCATGGAGCACGTGGACGACATCCACCGCGCGGTGCTGTCCACCCATTGCCACAACGACCTGGGCATGGCCACCGCCAACACCGTGGCGGGCGTGCTCAACGGGGCGCGGCAGGTGGAAGTGACCATCAACGGCATCGGCGAGCGGGCAGGCAACACCGCGCTGGAGGAAGTGGCCATGATACTGAAATGCCACCGGCACCTGGGCATCGACACGCAAATCAACACGCAACGCATCCACTCCACCAGCCGGTTGGTATCTAACCTCATGAACATGCCCGTGCAGCCCAACAAGGCCGTGGTGGGGCGCAACGCCTTCGCGCACTCGTCCGGCATCCACCAGGACGGCGTGCTGAAGAACCGCCAAAGCTACGAAATCATGAACCCGAAGGACGTGGGCATCGACGAAAACTCCATCCTGCTCACCGCCCGCAGCGGACGGGCCGCCCTGCGCCACCGCCTGAGCACCCTGGGCGTGGAGGTGGACACCGACAAATTAGACAAGATATACGAGGCCTTCCTCAAGCTGGCCGACAAGAAAAAGGACATCAACGACGACGACATCCTCATGCTGGCCGGCATGGAACGCACCGAGCAGCACCGCGTGAAGCTGGACTACCTGCAAGTGACCTCGGGCATCGGCGTGCGAGCGGTGGCCAGCCTCGGGCTGCTCATCGCGGGCGAACGCTTCGAGACCGCCGCCACCGGCAACGGCCCCGTGGACGCGGCCATCAACGCTCTGAAGAAAATCATCAACCGCAAGATGACCCTGCACGAATTCACCATCCAAGCCATCAACCGGGGCAGCAACGACGTGGGCAAGGTGCACGTGCAGGTGGAGCACAACGGCTCGGTGTACTACGGCTTCGGTGCCAACACCGACATCGTGGGCGCGTCCGTGGAGGCATACATCGATGCGATAAACAAGTTTGTGAAATAGACTTCCAGCCCCCTCTAACTCCTCCCGAGGGGGAGAACAAGCATCAGCCAAAGCAATACATTTAATATATATAGCAATGAACACAACCAACCATACAACCAAGACTAACCCCGCATCCCCCCTTCCGGGAGACCACCAAGGGACCACTTTATTTGAAAAGATTTGGAACGCCCACATCGTGTCCGCCGTGCCCGACGGCCCCACGCAACTCTACATCGACCGCATGTATTGCCACGAGGTGACCAGCCCGCAAGCATTCGAGGGACTGCGGCGGCGGGGATTGCGGGTGTTCCGCCCCGAGCGCATCACTTGTATGCCCGACCACAACATTCCCACCCTGCACCAGGAACAGCCGATCGGAGACCCAGTGTCGCGCCACCAGGTGGAGACGCTCGACCGCAACGCACGGGAATTCGGCCTGCCTTACTTCCCCATGCTGCACGAGAAAAACGGCATCATCCACGTGGTAGGCCCCGAGCAGGGACTGTCGCTGCCAGGCATGACCATGGTATGTGGCGACTCGCACACCTCCACGCATGGCGCGATGGGGGCGGTGGCCTTCGGCATCGGTACGAGCGAGGTGGAGATGGTGCTGGCCACGCAGTGTGTGTTCCAGTCGCGCCCCAAGACCATGCGCATCACCATCGACGGCACGCTGGGCGAAGGCGTCACCCCCAAAGACGTGGCCCTGTACATCATCTCCCACATGACCACGGGCGGTGCCACGGGCTACTTCGTGGAATATGCGGGCGAGGTCATCCGCCACATGTCCATGGAAGGGCGGCTTACCGTGTGCAACCTCTCCATCGAGATGGGGGCGCGCGGCGGCATGATTGCCCCGGATGATGTGACCTTCGCCTACCTCCGCAACCGCGAATATGCCCCCAAGGGCGAAGCGTGGGACAAGGCGGTGGCCTACTGGCGCACGCTACGCACGGACGACAACGCCGCCTTCGACCGCGAAGTGACGTTGCGCGGCGAGGACATCCAGCCCATGATTACCTACGGCACGAACCCCGGCATGGGCATGCCCATTGACGGCCGCATTCCGGCCTTGGACGAAGTGCCGGAGGCCGGGCGGGCTTCGTTCGTGAAGTCGCTCGACTACATGGGCTTCCGTCCGGGCGAACAACTGCTTGGCAAGCCGGTGGATTACGTGTTCCTCGGCAGTTGCACCAATGGTCGCATCGAGGACTTCCGCGCATTCGCCTCCTACGTCAAGGGGAAACGCAAAGCCCCACACGTCACGGCATGGCTCGTGCCCGGCAGCTGGTCGGTAGAACGGCAGATACGCGCCGAAGGGCTGGATCGCGTGCTGCACGAGGCGGGGTTCGAATTGCGCCAGCCCGGTTGCTCGGCCTGCCTGGCCATGAACGATGACAAAGTACCCGCCGGGAAATACGCCGTGAGCACGTCCAATCGCAATTTCGAAGGCCGCCAAGGCCCCGGTGCCCGCACCCTGCTGGCCAGCCCCCTGGTTGCCGCCGCCGCCGCCGTGACCGGCCGCATCACCGACCCACGGGAGGGTATGTCGCACACGGAATACACGGACAAAACGGAATAACACGGAATTTTTCATCTTTCACTACCAAATTTATGTTGCATAAAGAATTGACCGATGAAATATTGCATTACTTTTATCGGGTACATTATAAACTTGGCTTTGGATTCTTAGAGAAAGTGTACAAAAACGCATCATCTACACAAACGACAGGAAACAACTAATCAACGGCACAATGTGAATAATCGGTGTTATTCCGTATTATCCGTGTATTCCGTGTGCCTTAAACATCCCGCAAAGCAATGGACAAATTCATCACTCTCACCAGCACGGTCGTGCCGCTCCCGATAGAGAACGTGGACACCGACCAGATAATCCCGGCCCGCTTCCTGAAAGCCACCGACAAGGCGGGCTTTGGCGACAACCTCTTTGCCGACTGGCGTTACGATGCAGAGGGACGGCCGAAACCTGACTTCGTGTTGAACAACCCCGCCTACCACGGCTCCATACTCGTGGCGGGGAAGAACTTCGGCTCGGGCAGCAGCCGCGAACATGCCGCCTGGGCACTGGCCGGGCACGGCTTCCGCGCCGTAGTGTCGAGCTTCTTCGCCGACATCTTCCGGCACAACGCCATGAACAACTTCGTACTGCCGGTCGTGGTGCCCGAGGCGTTTCTTGCCGACGTGTTCCGCTCGGTGGAGGCCGACCCCGCCGTCACGCTCACCATCGACCTCCCGGCGCAGACCGTCATCAACAACGCCACAGGCCGATCGGAAGCATTTGACATCAACCCATACAAGAAAGAATGCTTCCTGCAAGGACTGGACGACATCGACTACCTGCTTGCCCACAAAGAACAAATCGAAGAATACGAAAGGCGAGCCGCACAATCACATTAGCACATTTGCACATTAGCACATCAGCACATGATTGAGATACTCGACACCACTTTACGCGACGGCGAGCAGACCTCCGGCGTGTCGTTTGCCGCACAGGAGAAATTAGGCATTGCCCGCATGTTGCTGGAAGAGCTGCACGTGGACCGGGTCGAAGTGGCCTCGGCGCGGGTCTCCGAAGGCGAGTTCGAAGCCGTGCGCAAGGTGGCGCAATGGGCACAGGCCAACGGGCACATCGACCGAGTGGAGGTGCTGGGCTTCGTGGACGGGCACACCTCGCTCGACTGGATAGCCCGCGCCGGATGCCGGGTACTCAACCTGCTGTGCAAAGGCTCGCTCAGGCATTGCGTCAAGCAACTGAAGAAAACGCCCGAACAGCACTTAGCCGACATCCGCCAAGTGGTGTGCCGCGCCAAGGAAATGGGCATAGCGGTCAACGTGTACCTGGAGGACTGGTCAAACGGGATGCGCGACTCCGAAGAATACGTCTATGCCTTGGTCGACGGGTTGCGGGACACCGCCGTGCGCCGCTTCATGATACCCGACACGCTCGGCATCCTGCACCCGGAACAGGCGTTCGACTACTGCTCGCGCATGACAAGGCGTTACCCCGGCCTGCACTTCGACTTCCATGCGCACAACGACTACGACCTGGCCGTGGCCAACACTTTCGAAGCCGTGCGGGCGGGCTGCAAAGGGGTGCACGTCACGGTGAACGGACTGGGCGAACGGGCCGGCAACGCCCCCCTAGCCAGCGTGGTGGCCGTGCTGCACGACCAGCTCGGCGTGCGCACCGGCATCCGCGAAGAACGCATCAACACCGTCAGCCGCATGGTGGAGTCGTACTCCGGCGTGCGCATCCCGGCCAACAAGCCGGTGGTGGGCGAGCACGTGTTCACCCAAGTAGCTGGCGTTCATGCCGATGGCGACAACAAAGACCAACTGTACTTCAACCCCCTGCTGCCCGAACGCTTCGGACGCGAACGGCAATATGCCCTGGGAAAGACCTCCGGCCGCGCCAACGTGTTGAAAAACCTGGAAAGCCTGGGGCTGGACCTGGACGAAGCCACCATGCGGAAGCTGACCGCCCGCGTCATCGAACTGGGCGACAAGAAGGAAATGGTCACGCAAGACGACCTGCCCTACATCATCTCCGACGTGCTGAAAAGCCAGCACGTGGAGCAGAAAGTGCGCGTCATCAACTACTCCCTGTCACTATCACGGGGACTGAAGTCGCTGGCCTGCATCGCCATCGAGGTGGACGGCAACGAATACCAGGAGTCGGCCAGCGGCGACGGCCAATACGATGCCTTCATGAAAGCCCTTTGGAAAATATACGACCGCCTGGGACGGCCGCACCCCACCCTGACGGACTACCAGGTAAGCATCCCGCCAGGCGGCCGCACCGATGCGCTGGTGCACACCGTCATCACCTGGGACATGGACGGGCGGATATTGAAAACCTCCGGCCTCGATGCCGACCAGACAGAATCGGCCATCAAAGCCACCTTCAAAATGCTGAACATGATATGAGGGAGAGAGGGTTTAAGGTTTAAAGGAGAAAGGAATATCCTCGTCCATCTACGCAATCTGCGGGAAACAATCTGAAATCTGAAATAAAATAAGATATGACCAAAACATTGAACATCGCCGTGCT
>CASFUX010000063.1 GCA_949297975.1 uncultured Bacteroidales bacterium | reverse complement strand
GGCTACCGCTCGCGCTTCAGCCACGCCACCGAGAAAGCGGCGCCGGGCTACTACGAAGTCATGCTGGACGATTACGGCATCCGGGCGCAGCTCACCGCCACGCAACGGGTCGGCATCCATAAATATACGTTTCCCGAAGGAGAAAAGGGCCATCTGATTCTGGACCTGGTACACGGCATCTACAACTACGACGGCAAAGTGTTGTGGAGCAACCTCCGCGTGGAGAACGATACCCTGCTGACCGGCTACCGCATCACCAACGGATGGGCACGCACCAACTACACGTACTTTGCCATCTCCTTCTCGCAGCCCATCCGCGACTATGGCTACCAGGAAAAGGGGAAGACGCTGTACAACGGTTTCTGGAGACGCTTTGACGTAAACAGGAACTTCCCCGAAATGGGCGGCCGCAAGGTGGTGGCCTACTTCAACTTCGACACCGACCGCCAGTCGGAACTGGTGGTCAAGGTAGCCCTCTCGGCTACCAGCACGGCAGGAGCCCTCAAGAACCTGCAGGCCGAAGCCGCACAGAAAAGTTTCGGGCAGCTGGCCGCGGAAGCCGGAGAGGACTGGAACCGGCACCTGAGCATCTTCGAGATAGAAGGCACCCCCGACCAGAAAGCCATGTTCTATACCTCGCTCTATCACACAATGATCAATCCTTCGGTTTACATGGACGTGGACGGTTCCTACCGCGGTCTGGACCACAACATCCACCAGGCTCAGGGATTCACCAACTATACCATCTTCTCCCTGTGGGACACGTATCGGGCGGAACACCCGCTGCTGAACCTCATCCAGCCAGACCGGAATGCCGACATGGTGACCTCCATGATCCGGCACGAGCAGCAAAGCGTACACGGCATGCTCCCCGTATGGAGCCTGATGGGAAACGAGAACTGGTGCATGAGCGGTTACCACGCCGTATCCGTACTGGCAGACGCCATTGCCAAGGGTAACTATCCTCCTGCCGACGAAGCCCTGGCTGCCATGGTCAGCACCTCGACGGTGCCCTACTACGAAGGGCTGGAAGCCTACATGAAGCTAGGCTACGTACCCCTCGAACAAAGTGCCACCGCGGCCTCCACGACACTGGAGTATGCCTACGACGACTGGACCATCTACCAGACAGCTCTGAAAGCCGGCAACGAGGAGGTGGCCCGCACCTATCGCGAGCGCGCCCTCAACTACCGCAACCTCTTCGACCCCAGCATCGGCTTTGCACGTCCCAAGCTGAAGGACGGCTCGTTCCAGCCCGACTTCGATGTGCTGCAGACCCACGGGGAAGGCTTCATCGAAGGCAATTCCTGGAACTTCTCCTTCCACGTGCCCCACGACGTGGCGGGCCTCATCCCGCTGATGGGCGGCGAAAAGGTGTTCATCGACAAGCTGGACAAGCTGTTCACGATGCACCTGCCCAAGCAGTTCTACGAACAGAACGAGGACATCACGGAGGCATGCCTCGTAGGCGGATATGTACATGGCAACGAACCCAGCCACCACATCCCCTACCTCTACGCATGGACCTCGCAACCGTGGAAGACCCAGTACTGGCTGCGCGAAATCCTGAACAAGATGTACCGCAATGCGACCGACGGACTGGGAGGCAACGACGACTGCGGGCAGATGTCGGCCTGGTACATATTCTCCGTCATGGGCTTCTACCCCGTATGCCCCGGCACCGACCAATACGTACTGGGAGCACCCTACCTGCCATACCTGAAGCTGAAGTTGCCCAACGGGAATACGTTGGAAATCAAAGCGCCCGGAGTGAGCGACAAGAAGCGCTACGTACGTTCGCTGAAAATCAACGGCACTGTTTATGACAAGATGTACATCACCCACGAAGACCTGATGAAAGGCGGTGTCTTCGAGTTCAGCATGTCGTCCTCGCCCAACAAGCGCCGCGGACTCTCCGTCCAAGACAAACCTTATTCATTAACTCAATAATACCAATTCAGACCTATGAAGAATCTAATGTTTTTATTCGTATGCGTAGCCTGCCTGCTTACCAACGCAGCAGCCTGCACCACCAGTGACAATCCACAGCCGGACCAGACAATCACCGTATGGGACCGTTACAACGTAGGAAGTGTCCTGTTCGAGGACAAGGCGCCCGAAACCGCCGGGTCGGATATCTACCGCCGCATCATTCCTCAGCCCGAAAGCTACATCAAGGAACAGGCCCGCACCGTGCTGGCCACCCTCTACACATCTCCCAAAGACAGCATCCCCCGTGTCTACCAGATACACTATACGCTGGAAGACATTGAAGGCGTTTCGGCCAAGAGCGGCGGAAACGGTTACGTCAGCATCTTATATAGCACCCGCCACATCGAACAGTCGTTCGGCCAGAACGACACGGCCAAGGTGCTGTTCGAGACCCGCGGCGTACTGCTCCACGAACTGACACACGCCTACCAGCTGGAGCCGCAGGGAGTGGGCAGCTACGGAGACAGCCCGACG
>CASFUX010000062.1 GCA_949297975.1 uncultured Bacteroidales bacterium | reverse complement strand
TTTAGCACACGGATAACACGGATTATACAGATTATCACAGATTTCTTATTTCAACAATCCTTGACAATCAATGGTATTTAAATCCGTATAAATCCGTCTTATCTGTCTCATCCGTGTTCTCTCTTATTTTGACACACCTCCATTGAGCATGTCTGAAGCCGAAATTTAAGCAGACGAGACTGGCTTTATTCCCCCTCTCCTTGGGAGGCTGTGTAAAAAGTACCATTTTCATGCCGTCCTCGTCATTTCGAGCACAGCGAGACACGAAGTTGAGCGTAAGCTAAATCTCACAGTGGCTTTGGAAGCGTTGTAGAGAGGATTTAGCTTACGCTCAACTTCGTGTCTCCCTACGGTCGAAATGACGGCGGGTTTGTTTCGTGGTTTTCACACAGCCTCCTGGGGAGAGGGGTTAGAGGTGAGGTGCCAAGCCGAGACCTTTCCCCCAGGCCTACAGCCTGGTTGACTGGATGCGCCTTTTCCTCCTGGGGCGTTGCCCCAGGCTGTTGGCCTACAGCCTTTCAGGCTGCTGCATTGCCTTATCCCGAACCCACGTCAGCCAAGTGGGAAGCCCCTCCTCGGGAGGGATTGGGGAGGCCTTGCCCAAAAGGGTACTTGCCTTTTGCCCAAAGGGGTGCTTGCCTTTTGCCCAAAGGGGTGATCGCCTTTTGCCCAAAAGGGTGCGCCCCTTTTGCCTAAGAGCCTCCCCGGCCTTTCCCCAAGAGGCGGTTTGGCCACAAGGATGTCGGGAACAAGGCATGCCGCCCACCGTAGGGAGGGTGTGCCAAAATGGAATTTAGCACACGGATAACACGGATTCTCACAGATTTCCTGTTTCAACATCCCTTGATAGTCAAGAGTGTTCAAATCCGTTTTATCTGTTTCATTCGTGTTCACGACTATTTTGGCACACCCTCTCATCCTCATCCTCCAAGACCCAAAAACATTCGTCCCTCATCCTCCAAGGCCAACGGCCTTGGGGCATTCAGCGCAGGGCAACGCCCTGCGAGCGGATAAACCACAGAGGGAGTGGAAAGGAGAAGGGTGAAAGAGAAAGGGTGAATGTAGAAAGGAAAAAGTAGAAAGGAAAATGTAGAAAGTAGAAAGGCATTCCGTGATAATCCGTTCCATCAGTGTCATCCGTGTGCTAATATCGGCTGGTAATTTTCGTGCAAATAATGGTAAAATATGGTCATTTTGAATGGTTGTTAAACTTTCTTATTTTCTGACCACACGTTGTTATTCCGTTGCTGGCATAGTTGCTACCTTTGACCTGCCGAAATCACCGGGGCATCCCGCCCGTGGAGATTTCAGGGCAAAGGTACAATATATTAATGAATGTGTCATGAAAAAGGTAATTTTCCTTTCCGTGTTTTCATTGTGCATCCTTTCCTGCGCGAAAAGTCCGCTGAAAGAGCCGGATTTGCTGGATGCGAACAATTTTAATGCGACGCTTGACGAGAAGAACATTGCTTTGTACACCTTGGAGTCGGGCAATGGATTGTACATGCAGGTCACCAATTTCGGCGGGCGTGTCGTGTCGCTGTATGTTCCCGACCGCGAGGGAAACTATGAAGACATCGTCCTGGGGTATGAAAACATCAATAGGTATCTTTATAATAATAGCGAGCGTTTCCTCGGCCCGGTGGTCGGGCGTTACGCGAACCGGATTGCCAACGGGCAGTTCGAACTGGACGGGGTCACGTACCACCTTCCCATCAACAACAACGGCCAGACCCTTCACGGTGGTTTGAAGGGTCTGGACGGCGTTGTGTGGAGCGTGGAGAAGCTCTCGGAAAATGAAATCACGCTTTCCTATGTTTCCCCCGACGGGGAAGAGGGTTTTCCCGGCACGGTGGAGTACGAGATGACGTACACCCTGACCCCGGACAATGCATTTAAACTCACTTACCAGGCCGTGACCGACAAACCTACGGTGGTCAACCTCTCCCACCACGGCCTGTTCAACTTGAAAGGGGAGGGCAACGGTACCATCCTCGACCACGAACTGACCATTTACGCGGAAGAAATCACCCCGGTGAATGAATTTTTGATTCCTACCGGCGAATACCGGGCGGTGGCGGGCACGCCTTTCGACTTCTGCACGCCGCACACCATCGGCGCCTTTATCAATGACGACGACCAGCAACTGAAATACGGCGGGGGCTACGACCACAATTGGGTGGTGAGCCGCACCGCGCCGGACACCTTGCAGCACATGGCCACGCTGTACGAACCCGTCAGCGGGCGCGTGATGGAGGTGTGGAGCGACCAGCCGGGCTTGCAGTTTTATAGCGGCAATTTCTTCAACGGCACGGTGACGGGCAAGCGCGGCAAGACGCTGAAGCACCGCGAGGCCGTGGCGTTGGAGACGCAGAAATTCCCGGACAGTCCCAACCACCCCGATTTCCCGTCCACCCGCCTCGACCCGGGTGAGACGTATAGGCACACATGCGTGTACAAGTTCGGGGTACGGTAGTTTGGCACACGGAATACACGGATGGAACGGATGAACACGGATGCGTGGGGAACGCGAATGACGCAAATCGCGCAAATGAACGCAGATTTCAAGCTACTCGCTCCCCGCTCCCCGCTACCGTTGACTGTTGACCGTTGACTGTTGACCGTTGACTGTTGACCGTTGACATTTAAAAATTAAACAATCAATTCAATAATCAATCAATCATTAGTTAACCCCTAATTGAAGAGTGTATGGATAAAAAAAGCAAAGGAGTGCAAATCCATGCCGCGACAGCAAGCGGGAGCACGCGGACAGCGTGGGGACGAGGAGTCCTCATGGCTGCGTTGTGCCTGTTCCTGTCGGCTGGGTTTGCCGGGAGCTTGAAGGCTCAGTCCGGGACGATGACCGTGACCGGGCAAGTAATGGACGCGACGGACATGCCGCTTATCGGCGTGAACGTCATGGAAGAGGGTACGACCAACGGGACGATTACCGACTTTGACGGTAATTATTCGTTGACCGTATCCGCAGGGGCAAAGGTGTCGTTCTCCTACATCGGTTACAAGACCGTGGTGATGGATGCTGCGCCCACTATCAACGTGGTGTTGGAGGAAGAAGCCACCATGCTGAACGAAGTGGTGGCCGTGGCCTACGGTACGCAGCGCAAGGCCGACCTCACCGGTGCCATCAGCGTGGTGGATGCCGACCAGATGAAGAAGTTGCAGACCGCCGATATCGGTTCGGCCTTGCAAGGGTTGGCGCCCGGTGTGAGCGTAACCACCTCCGGGCTTCCGGGCGGTACGCCGGATATCAACATCCGTGGTATCGGTTCGTTTGGTAGCACCGGCCCGTTGTACGTCATCGACGGGGTCATCATGGACGGCACGCAACGCGAGTTCAACATGAACGACGTGGAAAGCGTGCAAATCCTGAAGGATGCCGCCTCGGCCGCCTTGTATGGTTCGCGTGGTGCCAACGGGGTAATCCTCATCACCACCAAGAAAGGGAAAGCCGGTGAAACGCGCATCGACGTGAGCGGGCGTTATGGCATCTCGCAGATAGCCAACCGCATCGAGTTGATGGGCACGCGCGACTTTATCAACGTACAGCGTCTGGCGTATGAAAACGCAGACTTGAATTGGCCAGGCCAGGTGGTGTATGGAGAAACGTTGTATGATACGGACTGGCAAGATGCCTTTTACAAACTCGGACACACAGCCGATGTCAACGTGAGCGTGTCCGGCGGGAACGAACATGGTAACTACATGTTCTCTGCCAACTTCTACGACCAGGACGGGGTAGTGGTAGGGCCTACGCACCGCCGATTCAATGTGCGCAGCAACAGCGAAGCGCGTAAGGGCATCTTCACCATTGGTGAAAACTTCACCTTCGGGCGTTCTATCTCTACGCCGTTGCAAGGTTCGCCGTTTATCGATGTGGTGCGCATGTGTCCGACTATTCCCTTGTACAACGAAGACGGCTCGTATGGTATGGGCGACGACCGTTGGCAGACCTACGGCAGTAACCCCTTGGCACTACAGGAACGCACGAATACCAAGCAGTACAACAACCGCATGCTGGGTAATGTGTATTTGCAAATTGAACCGATTAAAGGCTTGAAAATCAAAACCAACGTGAGCGCCGAATATTTCGACTACTACGACAAGATACAGACGACCGTGTTCTCGGTACGTTACAAAGACCCGGATGTAGGCGAATTTGACACCAAACTGCGCGAGCAAAACGGAGAACGCCTGTCGCTCATTTGGGAAAGCACGGCGTTTTATGAAAATAAGATTGGTGACCATGCTTTTGATGCATTGGTAGGTTACACCGCACAACGCACCGACCGCCATGGCAATTTTGCCGAAGGGCGCAACTTGCTGACGGGTGACCGTTTCTGGGTGCTCGACCAGCACGGCACGGAAGATAATGAATGGGATATGGGTGGTGATATGTCCACTACGGTGATGACCTCTATCCTCGGACGTGTCAACTATAGCTATGCCGACCGTTACCTTATCCAGGCCAACATTCGTCGCGATGGTTCGTCCCGGTTCGGTGCCAACTACCGCTACGGGGTGTTCCCCTCGGTGTCTGCCGGGTGGCGCATCAGCCAGGAATCGTTCATGCAGAATGTTTCTTGGGTGGACGACCTTAAGCTCCGTGCCGGTTACGGGGTGCTGGGCGACCAGCAGGCCGTGGGCGACTACAACTACGTGCCGAAAATGCACACCAGCGAAGGTGCCATCTTCGGCGATGGCAACCAATACTATCCGGGTACGATACAGAAAGGTTTTGCCAACTCAGACCTGCGTTGGGAAACCCGCAAGACCCTCAACATCGGTTTGGACTGGACCTTGCTGAACCAACGCCTTTACGGTACGTTCGAATTTTTCAACGCCGACGTGACCGACCTGCTTGTGAGGAAAGAATTGCCTTGGGTTACCGGTACGGACACCTCGGACTATCCGTGGGTGAACTACGGCGCAATGCGCAACCAAGGTTTTGAATTGTCGCTCGGCTGGCGCGACAAGGTGGGGGACTTCACCTATGATATCTCGCTTAACCTCTCGCATATCCGCAATGAAGTGATCGACTTGGGGGGTGAAACCATCCACTACTCGGGTGTGAACGTGTCCGAGCCGGGACGATCCATCGGCGACTTCAAGGTGATGCGCACGGATGGTATCTTCCAGACAGAGGAAGAAGTAAAGGCTCACACGGGCATCGACCCCGAAACAGGTGCGGAAGTGGTGCTCCAACCCGATGCCAAACCGGGTGACATTCGCTTCAAGGATATCAATGGCGATGGTAAAATCGACTTCAATGAAAACAGCGAAGACCGTGAATACGTGGGTAGCCCGTTCCCGACCATCCAGGGAGGCTTGAATGCCACCTTTGGTTGGAAGGGGCTCGACTTGACCGTGTTCTTCTATGGTGTGGCAGGCAACTTGATTTACAATGGTACGCGCCGCACCATGGAGTCGATGAACGATGTGAGCAACTATCCCGCCGACCTCGTGCCTTGGACGGGTCCCGGCACATCGAACACGACCCCCCGTCCAGTAATGGGTGCTGCGGCTTCCAAGAACAACACCGAATGGAGCGACCGTTGGATAGAACGTGGCGACTACCTGCGCTTGAAAAACTTGCAGTTGGGCTACACTCTGCCGAAAGTGTGGATGGACAAGACCAACTTCATGGAAAACTGCCGGGTCTATGTATCGGCTGAAAACCTCTTTACCATTACAGGGTACCGCGGACTCGACCCGGAAATCTCCGGTGGCGATGTGTACAGCAAGGGACATGACAACGGTCACTTCCCACCGGTGCGCACGTTCTCCGTGGGCCTGCAGTTGGGCTTCTAATGTGCAGATGTGCTGATATGCTAATATGCAAATGAGCAGATATGCAAATAGTAAATAGTCAATTGTCAAATAGTAAATAACATCATATGTCGAAGATAAAATATATTTTATTGTTGGCAGCCGGGTTGGGCATGGTTTCTTGCGAAGGATTGTTGGAGCAAAAGAATCCCAACCTGCCGGATGCTGATACGTATTGGACGAACGAGGAGGAGGTCAATGATGGATTGAATGCCGCCTACCGTGCGTTGCGCTTCAACGGGGAATACCGCCGTTATCTGTACATGCTCCTTACCCAGCGTTCGGACGAAGGCTATACCGAGTCGCCTTCGGATGAATTCCAGTCGGGTAGTAACTTCTTGACCAACCTGACTTCCAACTCAGTGTACTTCACATGGCTTGATATCTATAAAGGCATTTTCTGGGCCAACCAGGTGTTGTACAACGGTGCCGATGTAGAGTTTGACGACCCGCAGAGAAAAGAACAAATCATGGGGCAGGCGCATTTCCTGCGCGGGCTCGGCTTGTTCAATATCGCCGTCATTTATGGTCGTGGTCCGGCTCCGTTGGTGCCGGATATGTCGGAATACAACCAAGGCTATGAGATATTGGAGCAAACCGCCTTGTTCGAAGAAGCCCGTAAGGCTTTCCTCGAAGCAGCGAAACGTACGCCTCCTAGCTGGGACAAGGCCGACTTGGGACGTATCACCCAAGGCGCATCATGGGCCATGCTCGCCAAGACGGCGGGACAGTTGGCAGGATGCTACGAAATGAACGATGACGCTAAGGCCCGTACCTATTGGACGGAAATGAAGCTCTATTGCGACTCCGTCATCAATAGTGGTCTGTACACGGTGGCTGGTGTGAACTACGAAGACAACTTCAACGAGGCAACCGAATTCAACGCCGAGTCGGTGTTCGAAATCCAGTTTGCACCCGATGCGGGTGGTGTGAGCCAGCTGTGCCACGAGCTGGCCAAGTTCTACGGCTTGCCTTTCACTACCAAGGCTGGTAATGAGCAGGCTTATAAGGACGGTTACGCACGTTACAGCGTGAAGCAGGAGTTCGAACGCGAAAGCCAGGCTTCCGGTGCGCCCGACCCCCGTATGCGTGCCACCCTTTACTATAATGACCCGACCGACCAGACGCTGTATTATGGGCAGACATTGAGCGAATACGGCATTGCCAACAACATGGCTTATTGGAAGAAGTACACGCAATGGCGTCAAGGTGCAGACTTCGCTGAAACGCACTCTAACAATGGCATCAACATTCGTTTGATTCGTTTGGCGGACATTCACCTGATGCGTGCCGAAGCCATGAACGAACTGGGTATGCCGCAAGCGGACATCTTGGCGGACATCAACGTGGTGCGCAGCCGTGTGAACATGCCCTCGTTGCCTTCGACCATTTATCCGGCCTCGGCTTTCGACACGAAGGATAAGATGCGTATCCAAATCATGCACGAACGTACTTGCGAATTGGCGGGTGAGTTTTGGCGTTGGCCCGACCTCGATCGCTGGTTCTTCCGCGACAAGGATGGCGATGGCATCAAGGAAACCATGGTGGACAGCTACCAGATAGAAGGCAAGTCGCCGCTTGAATGGCTGCGTGGCCGTGATGCCGAGTTTAACAACTTCAATTATGAACGTGATGGCAACAAGTACTTCCGTTACCCTGTGCCCACGCGCGAATTGCCCTTGGTTGACGGACTGGAGCAAAACCCGGGATGGTAAAATGCAAGCTACGAGTTGCAAGCTACGAGCTACAAGTAGGTAGCTGGTAGTTTGTAGCAAGTAGGGTGGAATATTTGCTGCCCGTGAAATCGATAAATAAAAAATGAAATCAAATATTTTCTGCGATTATCTGCGTAATCAGCGGGAATTAATAACAGAAAAAATGAAAAAGAAACTGGTATATTCAACAGCCGTAGGTGCGTTGGCTGTGGCGATGGGTGTCATGGTGGCGTGCGACAGTGAGTTTAAACAGGAAACAATCGTGTTTGACGACCCGGCCTATGCTCCGGACACGACTTATATCAACCCGGTGTTTAAACCGGTATTGGCCGACCCCTCTATTGTCCGTACTGGCGATGGAATGTTCTATGCCTATGGTACGGAAGACACGTGGAATGATGGCGTACATCATATCGTGGCTATCTTGAAGTCCGACAATCTGGAGGACTGGCAATGGGTGGGCGATGTGTTTACGGATGAAACGAAACCGAAATGGGGTACGACGGATGCCGGTGTATGGGCACCGCAAATAGTGCAAAGCCCCAATGACGGACGCTATTATTTGTATTACAGCCTCTCTACATGGGGTGATCCGAATCCCGGTATCGGGGTGGCGGTGGCCGACAGCCCCGAAGGCCCGTTTGAGGACCTTGGCAAGATACTCCGCTCGAACGACCAGAACATTAACGTGAAAAATAGCATAGACCCTTTCTTTACGTGGACTAAGCGTGGAAACCGCAGTACCTACTATATGTTCTGGGGAAGTTTCAACGGTATATATGTCATCCAAATGCAGGATGAAAAAACCGTTATGCCGGGTGCTGTTCCTCAAAAAATAGCTTGGGGAACGGGAGGTGTATCTGGTTTTGAAGGTGTGTACATCTACAAACACGGCGATTACTACTATTTCTTCGGTTCGTCGGGCACTTGCTGCGAGGGGGCAGATAGTCAATATCACGTGACAGTGGCTCGTTCTTCCAACATAACCGGGCCTTATGTGAACGAAAAAGGCGAAAGCATCCTGACCGATGGTGTGTATGGTAAACCTTTCTTGGATGGTGACCCGGCACTTGGCTTTACCGGTCCCGGTCACAATGCCGAGATCTTTACGGACGACAGGGGTCGTGACTTCATCCTCTACCACGCCGTGGACATCGTGAGCGGCGAAGGTGATGGTACGCTGGCTCCGGGTAGCACGGCTACCCGCCGCCCGCTAATGATGGACGAAGTTACTTGGGTGGATGGCTGGCCTGTGGTTAATGCCGATACGGAACTGGAGGGAAAACCCAGCAACATCGAAAAAATATCGCCCTATTTCAGCACGGCAAAATAACTTGCTTTCATGCCTCGTCGAGGATGGAGATGTGTCAAAATAAGCGAGAACACAGATGAAACTGATTTACGCGGATTTGAATACCATTGACCGTCAAGGATTATTAAAATGAGAAATCCGTTCCGTGTTATCCGTGTGCTAAATCCCATTTTGACGCATCCCCACCTTGTATAGGGCTATAAAGAGAGAATGGCTTAGAATATTAGAAATGACGAATAATATCTTTAACAACTTAAAAACAATAATCTTATGAAACGTATTTATCTTTTAGCAGCTGCCGCCATGCTGGCTTGGTCGGCACAGGCGCAATGGACTGACTTGACCATTGAAGGTTGGAACTCGGACAGGGGTGATTTCGCTGTAGCCGATATTGACAACGATGGTGACATGGACATTATTTATAGTTCAAACGACCCCGATAAAGCAGGAGTGGAAAATGGGGTGATTTGGATTAACGATGGCAAAGGCAACTTTACCGTGCAGACAGAAGAACGTATCATCAAAATGGGACGTGCTGGTAACATTGATTTCGGTGATATTGACGGTGACGGCGATTTGGATGTTTTGTTTGTTGGATGGGGCAATGGTTCCTCTACCGATGTGCGCGGTATCGCCTTGAATGATGGCAAAGGGGTATTCACCTTGGCTGACAAGACTGCATTCCCGATGACGAACGTAGAAAAAACCACTTCTTGCGGTTTTGCTGATTTCAACTGCGACGGCTTGTTGGACTATTTCGTTGCTGCCAACTGGACGAAGATAGACGATGAAACTTGGGAACAGAATAACATCATTTATTTCCAAAATCCCGATGGCACGTTCCGCGAAGACAAGACTTGCTTCCCGACGGCTGCACAGTATAAGTTCAACGAATCGGGTGTGAGCATCATCGACTTCAACCGCGACGGTGCTCCCGATTTGTGGTTCAACACGAACGACCAGACGAAGAGTCAGGATCGTGGCGAGTCGGAACGTTTCAATGTGTTGTTCATCAACAATGGTGAGGGGCGTTTCACCGAATTCAACCTCGGCAGCGGCATCGGAACGGCTGAAGCGACCGGCTTGAAGTATTACAAATCCAATGGTTCTGCCACATGGGGTGACATCGACGGTGACGGTTTGCTCGACCTCTTGCACAATGGCGACGGCTATTTGGGCACAGGTGAAAATAACGACCGGATGTGGCGTCTGTACAAGAACAACGGGACCAGCATCTCAATGGTGTATGACTTCCCGACAGATGGCGGTTTTAATGGTTTGACAGAAGTAGGTCGCCAAAACAGTTTGAACAACGGCGGTTACATCGTCGATTGGGATGGTGACGGCGTGATGGACTTGATTACGGCCGGTTGGAGCGAGACTTGGGGTAAGACCCAGCGTTTGGACTTGTGGAAAGGTAGTGCCAGCAACCCGATGGCAGGTTTTGCCAGCACGACTTTCGGTACGGGTGTACCGGGATTCTCCGAACAAGGCTTGCGCATAGCCGACCTCGATGGCGATGGTAAACCCGATCTCTTGGTAAATGGATATTCCAACACAGGCGAAGGCCGTAAGGTGGGATGGATTAAGAACACTTCCGCACAAGCCGGCGAAATCCCCGCTGCTCCGCAGAACGCGACTGCTGCGTATGATGCCGCAGAAAACTTCGTTTCGTTTACATGGGCAGCTCCTGCCGGATGGGAAGGAAAACCGGGCGTGACCTACAACCTCTCGCTCTATAACAAGACTACCGGCAAATGGCTCTACAACCCGATGTCGGATGAGAATGGCAAACGCAAAGTGGGTGGCCGCATGGGTAATGTTTGGACAAATACCGAATACTATCTGTTCGATCTTCCTGCCGGTGAATATGAATGGCAGGTGCAGGCTATCAACGGCCAGTTCATGGGTGGTGCGTTCACGGCCAAACAAACATTTACGGTTGGTGCTTCTGGTGTGGAAATCGTGAATAACTACAATCCTGCTGTATATATCAATGACAATATCTTGACAATCCAAGGTACTGACGCTGCCCAGACGGTGAACGTATATAGCATCAGCGGTGCATTGCTCAACACGGCTGCCTTCAACGACAACATCGACCTGCAACTGCCGCAAGCCGGCATCTACATGGTGGAAGTGCGGGCTGCCGACGGTGGTCAGTACATCACGAAAGTAGTGGTGAAGTAATATAAGCTACGAGCTACAAGTTAGCTACAAGCTACAAGCTACGAGCTACAAGTGCCTTGCGGGGCGTGTAGCGCGGTTTCCATAGGACGTGACTTGTAGCT
>CASFUX010000061.1 GCA_949297975.1 uncultured Bacteroidales bacterium | reverse complement strand
GATTAACGATTAACGATTAGCGAACACCGCCCGCATGGACTAATCACTAATCACTAATCACTAACTCTTGTCTTTTTCTTCAGTTCAAAGTCGCGCCCCAGGTACTTCTCGCGCACGATGGGGTTGGCTGCCAGTTCCTCGGACGTGCCCTGGAACATGATTTTGCCTTCAAACAGCATGTAGGCACGATCGGTGATGCTCAGCGTCTCGTCCACATTGTGGTCGGTGATGAGGATGCCGATGTTCTTGTCCTTCAGCTTCCACACGATGTCCTGGATGTCCTGCACGGCAATGGGGTCCACGCCGGCAAACGGCTCGTCGAGCATGATGAAGTTCGGTTCTATAGCCAGGCAACGGGCAATCTCCGTGCGGCGGCGTTCCCCCCCGGAAAGGCGGTCGCCCAGGTTCTTGCGCACGTGCTCCAGGTTGAACTCGGCTATCAGCGTCTCCAGCTTCTCCTTTTGGTATGCCTTGGAGAACTTCGTCATCTCCAGTACCGCCCGCAGGTTGTCCTCCACCGACATTTTGCGGAACACCGAGGCCTCCTGCGCCAGGTAGCCGATGCCGCTCTGCGCCCGGCGGTACACGGGATACTTCGTGATATCCGTGTCGTTCAAGAATATCTTCCCGCTATTGGGCACCACCAGCCCCGTGGTCATGTAGAACGTGGTGGTCTTGCCAGCCCCGTTCGGCCCGAGCAGGCCCACTATCTCGCCCTGCTCCACCTGGATGGACACGTCGTTTACCACCGTGCGTTTCCCGTATTTCTTGTACAAATGCTCCGTTCGCAATACAAATCCCTGATTTTCCATCGTTGCCGGTTAGAGTTTATCAAGCAAATGTAGGGAAAAAATTGCTTCCCCCGCAACAAGCCCCGAATGATTAAGCTATTTTATAAAATAATCTCCTCTTCCACCCGCATAAGTTTTCCGGTTTATACTGGGACGTTTTTCCATTTATCGGGGAATGTTTTTCCCACATAAACAAGCATGAAAAGCGAAGCCAAAGCAAAAAGAGGTGTGCCAAAACCCATTTTGGCACACCCCCTCCTGAAGATGATAAATAAGTATCTCCTATCGGCGGCTGTAGCCTTCGTAATAGTAAGATTGCTCGATGCCTTTGAAGATGATTTCACGGTCGTCCACGCGGTCGGTCAAGGCGGGCTGGAGCAACACACGCAGTTCCAGGTCATTCACGGGGCTGCGCTCCATGGCTTGGAGGTAGAGGTCCTTGTCCACCCGTTGCCAGTCCACCACCTGGCCGAGGTTCTTGCGCAACATCATGTCGAGCCAGATGCGGGTGGCACGTCCGTTGCCTTCCATGAACGGATGGGCAATATTCATTTCCACGTACTTGGCTATGATTTCTTCGTAAGTACGTTCGGGCATCCGTTCGATAACCGGGAGGATGGCTTCTAAGTACAGGCAATTGGCAAAACGGCCCCCCCCTTTGGAGATGTTCAGCTTGCGCACCTGCCCGGCAAAGTCGTACAAGCCATCGAAAATATATTGGTGAATGTCGCGTAACCCTTTCACCGTACCCACCTCCATGCGGGCGATGTCGCCGGAAGCGAACAGGCGTTGCGCTTTCCGAAGGCTCTGCTCGTCTATCTGTTCTTTGGGGTTCATCTTTATTCCATGAAGTTTGACCACGCAAAGTTAATAAAAAAGGCCGCCCCACATATGAGGCGGCCTTTCTTTTGTTCAGTGCACAAGAACATGAAAACATAATCTTCGCGTCCTTGCGTCCTGGTGTACTTTAGTTGAACGCGTCGATGACGGCCTTGAAGTCGTTGGGCTTCAGTGAGGCACCGCCTATCAGGCCGCCGTCCACGTCGGGGTTGGCGAAGAGTTCCTTGGCGTTGCCCGGGTTGGCACTGCCGCCGTAGAGGATGGTGGTGTTGTCGGCCACTTCCGCGCCGTACTTGCCGGCCACCGTCTTGCGGATGAAGGCGTGCATTTCCTGCGCCTGGGCGGGCGTGGCGGTCTTGCCTGTGCCGATGGCCCATACGGGTTCGTAAGCCAGTACGATGTGGGCGAACTCGTCGGCGGTGAGGTCGAAGAGCGACGACTCGATTTGCGCCTTTACCACGTCGAAGTACACGCCTTGTTCGCGTTCTTCCAGCACTTCGCCCACGCAGAAGATAACTTTCAGGCCGTTCTTCAAGGCCAGCTGCACCTTCGTCTTCAGTATCTCGGGCGTTTCGTGGTAGTAGGCGCGACGTTCGGAGTGGCCCAGGATGACGTAGGAGGCACCCGTGGACTTCACCATGGCGGCACTTACTTCGCCGGTGTAGGCCCCGGCTTCCTTGTCGGCGCAGTTCTGTGCCGAGATGGCTATCTTGGCCGGGTCAACCACCTTGGCCACGCTTGCCAGGTGGATGAACGGCGTACCCAAAATGACATCGCACTTCAGGTCGGCACCCTTCAGCAGTTCGTTCACATCTTTTGCCAATGCCAGACCTTCGTCCAGCGTCTTGTTCATTTTCCAGTTTCCTGCAACAATGTTCTTTCTCATTTTATTTATTGTTTAGTTAGTTACAAGTTACACGTTACGAATTACGAGAGAGCGTTAATCACTAATCATTAATCATTAATCATTAAAAAAGTCCCTCCATGCCCATTTGGCCTGCACGGTGCCGCCTTGTATCAGCACGATGCCGGGATTGGAGCGGATGATGGTCTTCAGCGTGATGGGGTCCATCTTGCAGAACGGATAAGTCACGCCCGTGCGTTGGCGTAGCGACTCGATGTCCTCGTCGGTGGAGGCCGTGAGCACGTAGCACCGGGTGTCGCGGGACAGCACGCAGCGGTTGTACAGCCGTTGCACCTTGGCCAGCGCATCCTCGTCCGCCAGCTTCAGGTCGTAGGCTACCACCAGGTAGGTCTGCCCCTCGTAGGCCAGCACATCGTCCGTGATGTCGTTCCAATCCTCATCCTCTATCGTGAAGTCGTGGATGGGCGGCTCGTAGCCCTTCTTCACCAGCACCGACTGCTGATCGACAAAAGTCCACGTGGTATCATTTTTCGGGTAATTGTCCAGCGTGAACTCCTGCTGCACGCCGTCCTTTTCATAAATGAACGTGATGGCGTATTCGTCCTGGGGCGCACCATCGGGCACGGCCATCCCCTCGGGGATGTTGGCACCCACCTTGTAAGGACGGAAGTCGATGAGCGGCAGATGGCGGTAGCAATGCACCGACAAGCCCACCCCCGCGACCGCGAACAGCAGCAGCACGCCCCACTCCATGCCGGGGGCGAAAACGGGGTACAGCCGTTTGCGGTTGAAGAACAGCACCAGCACAACGGCCAGCAACACGATGTTCTTGAGGAAGGTGGCCGTGTTGCTCAGCTTCACGGCATCGCCGAAGCAACCGCAGTCGCTCACGGGGTTGGCAATGGCGATGTAGAGGGTCAAGGGGGTCATTACCAGCATGAAAAGCAACCCTCCCCACACGCCCAACCTGACCCGGATGTTGAAAAAGAGGGAAAGGCCGATGAGCAATTCGATGGTGGAAAGTGCCACGGCGGCAGGCAGTGCCAGCGGCAGGAAATGCTCGAAGAAGCCTCCGAACGCCATGAGGTAGTCCTGTATCTTGTACGTGGAGCCGAGCGGGTCAATGGCCTTCACGAAGCCCGAAAAGATGAACACCGCCCCGAAGAAAAGGCGGCATACGGCGAGCACGGCTTTCAGCCAAGGCTTGACCGCGGTGTGGCTTCTGTTAGTCTGAAAATAGTTGTCCATCATCTATTGATTAGGTTAAAGAGCTGGTTCTGATGTCCGCAGCTTCGTCCAGCTTGATGAGGCCGAACACCGCGTAGTTAATCATGTCGTAATAATTGGCATCCACCCCTTCGGAGATGAGCGTGCACCCGTCGTGGGCCTCGATTTGCTTGGTGCGGTACAACTTCATCAGGATGAGGTCGGTGTACGACTCCATGCGCATCAGCCGCCAAGCCTCGTCGTAGTCGTGGTTCTTGTCCATCATCAGCTGCTTGGCGGCGGCGGCGTAATGGTCGTAGCGTTCCAACGCCCGTTCCGCCGTGAGGTCGTCGCAATCCGCATACCCCATTTCGAACTGTATCAACCCGATGATGCCGTAATTCACGATGGCCATCAGCTCCGAACGGATGCCTTCGTCCACCCGGGCATCGCCCTTCGTCTCCAGCGTGCGGATGCGGTTTGCCTTGATAAACAACTGGTCGGTAACCGATTGCGGACGCATGATGCGCCACGATGCGCCATAATCGTGCAGTTTCTTGGCGAAGATGCCGCGGCAACTTGCGATGACCTGGTCGTATTGTTCGGGGGTTCGGCTCATAAGGAATGATTTACGAGTGCAAATGTACGATATTTCTTGGAATTGGCACACGGATTAGGGAACGCGAATAACGCAAATGGGGCAAATAAACGCAAATATAACTATCGTGCCATCACTCCCCCGTGAGCAGGGTGCTTACTCTCCCGGTGAGTAGGGTCGTTGCTCCCGGGTAAGCAGGGTGCTTACTCCCATGGGAACAGGGAGCTTACTCCTATGGGGTCGATGAGGTTAACCCCATGGGGTCGGTGAGGTTGACCTACCGGGGTCGGCGAGCCTGCTCCCCCGGGAGCAAGCACCTTACTCACCTAAGGAGCAGCCACCCTACTCTGCCAAGGAGCAAGCTCCCTGCTCCCATGGGAGTAACGGGGTTACTCACCCAGAGAGTAAGTGGGTTACTCCTATAGGGAGTAAGCGGGTTGCTCCCTTGGGAGTAAGTACCCCACCCTCCAGAGGGCTTCCTGAGGGCATATTCGGGATGTGAATATCTTCGCATGCCACGATTGCGCTCGACTTTTGCTATCTTTGCGCCCCAGTATAATATTTATAAGATGGACTACCTCTTTTCCCTTGCCAAGCGGAGCGACACGCCCGAGATACTGAAGTTGTACCAACGCCTCATCGGCACGCCGGGATGCACGTGGCACACCGGTTATCCCAACCGCGACACGGTCGAGGCCGACATCGACCGCGAGGCGTTGTACATGGTGACGGACAAGCGGTACCGCATCGTGGGCGTGGCTTCCGTGGAGACCGACGAAGATGAAGGGGAATGCGGCCTCCCCTGGCAAAGCGCGAACCCCTGCTACCTGAGCCGCCTGGGCGTGCTGCCCGAATACCAAGGGCGGGGCATCGCCACGTGGCTGCTGCAAAAGGTGTCCGCCGCCTGCCGCCGCCAGGGGCATGACGGCATCCGCCTGTGGGTGGGCACGGACAATACGGCGGCCATCCGCCTGTACGAACGGAACGGGTTTGTCTTCAAGGGGAATGCCCACCGGCACGGACTGGACTTCCGGGGATATGAGCGGATGATTGGGAACACGGATAAAGCGGATTGAACAGATTTACATGAATTTCCTGTTTCCCGCAGATAACGCAGATAAGCGCGGATGTTGCAGGGCGTTGCCTTGGACTTTTTGCGTGAAACATCCCCTCCTCGGGAGGGGCTTGGGGAGGCTACCTTCCCACCCTATAATACAACCTCACGTCCAAGCCGAGCGAGTACAGGTTGCGGCGCAACGGCTCGTCGTTCATGGGCATCATGGAGCTTTTGAAGCCCAATTCGGCTTCCAGGCGGATGGAGGGAGTGAAGTCGTACCGCGTGCCTACCCCCACCAGCCCGCACAGGTTCACGGCGCGGAACTTCACGCCACCATCTTCGTAGTAGGCAATCCGCTCTCCGTTGAGTTTCGTGCTGCGTCCCAGGAAGAAGTCGGGCGAGATGCCCGCCGTGACAAACAGCGGATAATCCCCTTTCAGCACGAGGAACTTCGCCTTGAGCGGCACACTCAGGTAGTGATAGTTCAGCCTGGCACGGCCACTGACCCCGTCCACATCGTTCTCATCGGCGCGAAGAATCATCTCCCCGCTGCGATAGCCCTTGCCCGCATACTGCATACCCGTCTCGAACGACAGCCAGGGCAGCAATTCATAATCCAACGTCAGCCCGGCGCGGAACGATGCCTTACCCCGCTCGTCCTTGCCCGTCAACTCCCACAGGTTCTCCCCGTACACGTCCAAGGGGTGCGCAAACCGCGATGAATACTCCGGTGCGACCGTCACGCCCACCGACAGGCGACCGTCCGCCACGTCCTGCGCCCATGCGGCCAGCGGCAAAAGGAGCAGAGGTAAGAAAAGTCTTTTCATATGCTTTATCGTGTTAATGCCATCCAAAGATAGCAATATTTGCTCTCCCATAGAGCAATTTCGGGCAAATTTTGCTCTCCCGCAGAGCAAATGAGAGGATTAGCACACGGAATACACGGATGAAACCGATTTACACGGATTTTTAGTTTCCCCAGATAAACGCGATGGATACTTACCTCTTACCTCTAACTCCTTGCCTCTTTTCTAATCCGTGTAAATCCGTATCATCCGTGTATTCCGTGTGCTAAATTCCCCCGCGCTCACTCCAGCTCCACCACCGTGATGCCCGCGCCGCCCAGCTGGATGTGCTCATCGTGGAAGCGTTTCACGCCGGGCACAGTGGCGAGGTACTGGCGGATGAGTTGGCGCAGGATGCCGTTGCCCGTGCCGTGCAGGATGCGCACCTCCGCCGTGCCCACCATGATGGCATCGTCAATGAAGTAGGTCACGGCCTGCAACGCCTCGTCGCCCCTCATGCCCCGCACGTCAATGTCGCCCTTGAAGGTGAGCTTGCGCTGGCGCACCTCGTCGCTCACCGCCGGCCCCAGTCCCTCGTACTTGCGCGTCACCTTCTTGACCTGCGTGTTGCTCACCCGCTCCACCTTGTTGAGGCTCACAGTGGACTTCAACTGGCCGAACGCCACGGTGGCCTGCCGACCCTGGATGGCCATCACCGTGCCCACGGCGGTCTGCCCCTTCAACCGCACGTGGTCGCCTGCGGCCAGCGGACGATCGGCCTGCGGGGTGGATGCGGGACGGGGCGAGCGGTCGGACTTGCGTTCCTTCTTCTTCAGCAGGCGGGCGGGGATGGGCACGGCTTCGCCCCCACCCTCGCCTTGCTCCACCTGCGCCTTGAATTCTTCCAACGCCTTGCGTGCCGTGCGGGTGCGTTCCCGTTCGGCATCGGCCTCCTTGATTTCGCGTATCGTGCCCTCGATGCGGGCGTTGGCCTCGCTGAGCAGGGCCTGCGCGTCGGCCTTGGCCTGCGACAGTATCTCCTTGCGGCGGCGGTTCACCTCGTCCAGTTCGGCCTCGTATTTGTCCAGCACCTCTTGCAGGCGTTTCTCCTTCACGCGTATCTGCTGGCGTTTGTTTTCCCAATACCGCTTGTCGCGCACGATGTCCTGCAAATGCTTGTCGTAGTCCAGGTGTTCCGCGCCCACCTTGGCGGCAGCCTCGGCGATGAGGTCCTCGGGCAGGCCTATCTTGCGGGCAATCTCCACGGCAAACGAGCTGCCGGGCCGCCCTATCTCCAGGCGGAACAGCGGGCGCAACTGCTGGCGGTCGTACAGCATCGCCCCGTTGACAATGCCCTCGGCATCCTCGGCGTAGTGCTTCAGGTTGGTATAGTGCGTGGTGATGACCCCGAACGCGCCGTTGCGGTTGAAGCGTTCGAGCGTGGCCTCGGCTATCGCGCCCCCTATCTGCGGCTCCGTACCCGTGCCGAACTCGTCGATGAGCAACAGCGTGCGGGCGTTGCTGTGGCGGATGAAGTACTTCATGTTGAGCAGGTGCGAGCTGTAGGTGGAGAGGTCGTTCTCGATGGACTGCTCGTCGCCGATGTCGATGAAGATGCGTTCGAAGATACCCGCCGAACTGCTGTCGTGCAACGGCACGAGCAGGCCGCATTGCAGCATGTATTGCAGCAGGACGACCGTCTTGAGGCACACGGACTTGCCCCCGGCGTTCGGGCCGGAGATGAGCAGGATGCGCTGCCGCTCGTCCAGGCGGATGTCGAGCGGCACGATGTCCTTGCCCTGCTTTTTCAAGGAAAGATAGAGCAACGGATGCACCGCCCGCACCCAGTCCATGTGGCACACGGGGCCCAGGCGGGGGCGGATGGCGTTCAGTTCCAATGCCAGCAACGCCTTCGCCCGCAGGAAGTCGATGGTGGCGAGGAAGCCTTGCGAGGCGAATATCTGCTCGCTATACGGGCGCACGAAGTCGGTAAACGCCACGAGGATGCGGATGATTTCGCGTCGCTCCTCGTTCTCCAGCTCGCGCACGCGGTTGTTGGCCTCCACCACCTGCTGCGGCTCGATATAGACCGTCTTGCCCGTGGCCGACTCGTCATGCACGATGCCGCCTATCTTGCGCTTGTAGGCGGGCGACACGGGGATGACCAGCCGCCCCTCGCGCAAGGCGGGCGAAGCGTCCTTGTCCACATAGCCGTCGGCCTG
>CASFUX010000060.1 GCA_949297975.1 uncultured Bacteroidales bacterium | reverse complement strand
TGGTAGCCCGCACTCTCGTAGTCGGTGCGCTCGGCCAGTTGCACGTTCATGCGTTCGATGTCGGCTTGCAGGCTGGTGATGTGGTCGAATGCCTTTTCCGCCTCCTGCAACACGGTGGTGCCGTCGTTGTGTATCATGTGCTGGGGCAGGTAGCCGATGGTGGTGTCCTTCGGGATGGAAACCGTGCCGCGCGTGGGTTGCTGCCGCCCCGCCAGGATGCGCAGCAGGGTGGTCTTGCCCGCGCCGTTCTTGCCCACCAGGGCGATGCGGTCGCGGGCATTGACCAGAAAGCCGATGTCGTCAAACAGGGGATTGCCCCCGAACTCTACCGTGAGATGCTCTATCGATATCATATATTTATTTCAGATTTCAAATTTCAGATTGGAGATTAGTTCCCACAGATAACGCAGATTGACGCTAATGTCGGGTGAAAGATTTTTCGCCCCTACTCGCCCCTTACCTCTTACTCCTTGCCTCTGCCCGTAGGGCGTTGCCCCACGCTGAGTGCCACAAGGCCGTTGGCCTTGGGCTTACCCTTCCTACTTTACTCTTTCTACTTTCCCCTTTCTGACTTCCTTGCTTGGGGCATTCCCTCCTCGGGAGGAGCTTGGGGAGGCCTCTACTCTCCACAACACGAAGGTGAGCAGCGTCATCGCCCCCACGCCCACCAATGCGAGCAGGCCGATGGGCCAGTTACGTCCCAGCAGCCCCAGACCGACGAACAACAGGCTCACCGTCAGCAACACGAAAGTGACTTGCCGGTGCTTCAGCCCGATGCCGAGCAGCAGGTGGTGGATGTGGTTGCGGTCGGGGGAGAAGGGCGAGCGTCCGTGCCGGATGCGCGTGAGCATCACCCGCATGGTATCGAACAGCGGCACCATCAGCACGCACACGGCCACCGCCGGGGCGGCCTGCATGGCGTAAGGGGCGGGCACGGTGCGGACGGCATTCACCTCGCAGAACTGGCACACGAACAGGTATATCATGTACCCCAGGAACAGCGAGCCGCAATCGCCCATGAATATCTTGTTGCGCCCGCCGAATACATTATATATAAAGAATACGGCCAACGCCCCCACCAACGTGAAGGCGCAGATGGCAAACACGGGATAGCCCGCCAGCGCGAAGTACACCCCGAAGAAGAGGCAATAGACAATGCCCAACCCCGAAGCCAGCCCATCCACCCCGTCGATGAGGTTCAAGGCGTTGTTCAGCACCACGAACACGAAGAACGACACCGCGTAGCTGACCCACATGGGCAGCGTGCCGATGCCCAGGAAGCCCTGGAAGCTCGTGAGGCGGTAGTCGCCCAGCACGATGACGAAGACGCCTGCCAGCAGCTGCCCCGCCAGCTTCCACGAAGCGCGGATGTCGATGAGGTCGTCCACGAAGCCAACCAGCAGGATGAGGAAAATGCCGATGAAGATGAACTGCAACCGGTCGATGACCTGGAAGGCGAACAACGCCACCGTGAGGAAAAACGATATGAAAATGTTGATGCCCCCCACGTTCGGCACCGCCCCCACATGCGACGTGCGCTTATTGGGCTTCACCACGAAATCGCGCGCCTTGGCCACCCGCACCACCATGGGCATGAACGCCCACCCGATGAGGAACGCCACCAGGGCCGACACGTAAGGATTGTCCGAGAAAAACTGGATCAACATGCGGTTATAAACAAGCTACGAGCTACAGGCTACGAGCTACGAGTAGCGGGCTTTGTTGCGTGCAAAGGTACGCTTTAATGCGGAAATGGGAAAGAGGGACGGGACGAAACCATTGCTCGTTTTTTTAACCAACAACGAGGGGGCGCAGCCCTTATTTTTTACTCTCTATATATAGTTTATGTTTATGTTTATTTATTACTTTCCATTTTACAGTAAAACGGGAAGTAAAACGGGAAGTAAAACGGGAAGCAAAACGGGAAGTAAAACGGGAAGCACCCCTGCCAAGCC
>CASFUX010000059.1 GCA_949297975.1 uncultured Bacteroidales bacterium | reverse complement strand
CGGCGGATAACCCTTGGTTTAACGTCACCGCGCCACATCCCTACAGCGTCTATCACGACTTCAACCACTCCCAGCCGAGGGTGCGCGAGCACTTCAAGCGCATGTTGCGCTACTGGATTGAGGAGTACCACGTGGACGGCTACCGCCTGGACTTGAGCAAGGGCATCACGCAGACGCAAAGCAACGAGCAGAGCGCGACGTATTACGATGCCAGCCGCATATCCTACCTCACGGAGTACTACGAAGCCGCCCGCGATGCCAACCCCGATGTCATGTTTATCTTGGAACATTTCTGCGCGGACAAGGAAGAGCAGGAACTGGCCGCCAAGGGTATGTACCTGTGGCGCAACGTGAACAATGCTTTCTCGCAGTCCGCCATGGGCTATCAGTCGAGCAGCAGTTTCGAGGCTATGAACGCCCTGCCGCGCAACTGGGTGGGCTACGCCGAAAGCCATGACGAGGAACGCAACTTCTACAAAGCCAAGACCTGGGGGGCGGGCAACGTGGCGACCGACTCGCTGGTGCGCTTCCGCCGCGTGCCGCTCAACGTGGCCTTCGCCACCCTCATCCCGGGGCCGAAGATGATATGGGAGTTTGGCGAAATAGGCTACGACGTGCAGACGGGCGAGAGCGGCGCGTCCATCCGCATGGAGGAAAAGCCCAGCGGCTTCCTTTTCTACCACGCCTCCGATGCCCGCCGGGAAGCCTACCTGGCCTCGGCCAAGATACTCAACCTGCGCAAGCAGTACCCCGCCGTGTTCGATGAGGGATATTGCGAACTCAACGTGGGGCAGGCCGACTGGGCGCAAGGCCGCCGCATCGCCATCACGCACGACGACCTCAACGTGGTGGTGCTGGGCAACTTCCGTGCCGATGCCAACGTGAACGCCAACCCCAACTTCCCCCAGGCAGGCGAGTGGTACGAGCTGCTCACCGGGCAGACACTCCCCGTGACCAATACGGCCATGCAGCTCAACTTGGCTCCGGGCGAAGTGCGCGTCTATACCGACCGCCCCATCACCGGCCAGCCCACTTTGCCCGACTTGCCCGAAGAACCCGACTTCTCCGGCCTGCCTGTGCATGAGGATGACGCGCCCGCCGACTTCCTCTACCCCGGCGTGACCGACGGGATGGTGCACGTCTCCACCGCAGGCCAGGTGCGCGAGGCGTGGGTGTACGACCTGCAAGGCAAGCTCCGCCAACGCACTGACCGGCCGGTCATCGACCTGTCGGGTTGTGCCGATGGCCTCTATATCGTGGCGCTCGTTACCACGGAGGGACGCTCCGTGCATAGAATCGTGAAACGCTGACAACCTGGCACGGCAAAGCGCAGGCCGCTTTTCAATAGGTTACATATTATATAGGTCAAGCACCTGGCAATGGTTGCTTCTTGATTAACGAGTGCGTAAGCACCGGTTTGCAAGGCTTGCCTTTGCCGTGCCGCTTCTGTTTAGGAATTATCAATCATTTAAATGTTATGGTCATGAAGAAAGTTTTATCAATCGTTATGGCACTATCGATG
>CASFUX010000058.1 GCA_949297975.1 uncultured Bacteroidales bacterium | reverse complement strand
GTCCCACCCCTTCCCATCCCGAACAGGGCAGTTAAGCCCCGCCGCGCCGATGGTACTGCCGCAAGGCGGGAGAGTAGGTCGCCGCCGTCTTTGGAAGGAAGTCCCGTCCTGCAATGGTGCAGGGCGGGGCTTTTTATTTTGGTGTGGTTGCAAAGTAGTCCCTTGTTTCCGGGCGTGCCGTCGTATCGGACTGCATGTGCACTTGGGAAATGCAAACACAAACGAACCAGTGGATATCCCGGTTGGCGGTGTTCTGCTCACATAAAATGCGTTTCTTTGCACCATACAAGCTGAGAACCTCCTTTGGGCGATACTTCCCGAGTGCCTAATAGACAATTTGACATAGTGAGATGCAGGAAAAGCGCGGAGCGATTTGACATAAGGCAGGAAGAGAAGAAAGTTCAGCTGCGCGCGGATCGCATAAACATCTCTGTAACGTGAGTTCGATATAAGTTTTACGCGAGTTCGGGATAAGAAAGTCTAAAAAAGTTGGTAATTATCGTCTGTTTGTTTTGTAATGTTTTTGTTTTCAGCTATAAAGATACAAAACATTGGCGAGATTACTAACTTTTTTAGACTTTCTTATCCCGAACTCGCGTAACTCTTGGGTAACAAAACTTAGGTGCCGTTTTGCAGAGGTCTCAAATTAGGAAAACCGAACAAGAAAGCAGGCACACAAAAAAGGCGCAGATTGCCATTAAAGCAATCTGCGCCTGTCGCTTATGCGGTTGTCTCGTTTTTATTTCACCTTCACCATCTCGATAGGTTGCTCGCGCACTTCGTCCAACGGACGGGCGGTGTAGCGCACCTTGGCGAAATCAATGCCGGTCAAGTCCAGGCAACGGATACGGCTGTCGTACATCGTGCGGTAATAAATGCGCAAATGGGTGGGATCGGTAGCCGAAGTCCATTGCGTGGCACTGGGGATGTCGGCAGGCACTTTGCGGTCGGCAAACTCCACGCCCACCGGGATGTCGAAGTTATTCAGTATCTGGAAGCATTGGCGCGCCGTGGCCTCAGCGGTAGGCTGTTGCGGAGCGGTCGTCTGGAAAAAAGCCGCCCGCACGAAACGCGATGGCGGAGTCACGTCGCCCGGCAGGCCCAACATGCCGCTACCCGCACCGAAAGGGGCAAGCGTCGTGCCGTCCCATTGCTGGACAGCCGCACCGCCCGCCACCAGGTTCACATAGTTGTTCAAGTTGGTCATGTGCCACTCGAAGCCCGGCGAATTGGTGAGCACGCCCAGCTTATTCTCGTAAAAACGGGGCTGCCCGTCCGTGATTTCCAGCACCACCTGCCGCCCACTGCGGTCGGCAAACCGCCAATGCACCGTGGACGAGCGGGGGTCTATATTAATAATATGTACCCCGGCCACGGCCTGCTGCACCTCGTCCACCGTGGCGCACGTGCCCAACAGCCACGGCACCAACTGGAGGTCGGCTATGCTGCGCTGCTTTTCCGCCGCATCGTAAGCCTCATACTGCCCGTAAGCGGGAAAGTAAAAGAGCCCTGCGGACAACCCCGCCTCGTTCAGCCCTTCGGCCACGAACTGCTTTTGTTCCACTGCAAAGCCCACATAACCGTAACGCGCCGTAAACGTCATGCCGTCAGCACCGCCCGGCACGAGCGACTGCTCGGTGTAGCCGCGCGGCACCACCACATATTGGCTGTTCAGGTCGCTCCCACCCCACTCTATGGTACGCGCCAGCACCTTGGTGCCGTCGCCACTCGTCAACGTAATGCCCGTGCACGCCTCCAACGGGGCTGCCGCCCACATCCCGCCGACTATCGCCAGCAGGATGAAAAATCGTCTTGTTTTCTTCATAATCCTTTAAATATTGAATGATTAATGTTGAATTCTGCAATCTTTTATAAAACAAATATGGGCGGCATAAGTTCAATCCGCAAGGTCGATTTGCCGATATCAAGACAAATTTACGGACACAAGACCCGCCGCGACCGCATCACCGTATGAGGAAAATGAGTTATCTTTGCAGCGCGTTTAAGAAACATCCATTATGTTACAAGCACAAGACAAGCAGACTTTGCAAGCCAAGGGCATATCCGAGGTGCAAGTGGAAGAACAGCTCCGTGCGTTCCGCACCGGGTTTCCGTTCCTCAAGATACACGGAGCCGCTGAAGTGGGCAACGGCATCATGCAGGTAACCGCCAACGACCTGCAAACCTATCAAAAGACGTGGGACAACTACCTGCATGGCGACGTGACGGTGGTGAAGTTCGTCCCCGCATCGGGAGCTGCCAGCCGCATGTTCAAGAACCTGTTCGAATTCCTGGACGGCACGGACGATGCACCGGCCAGCCCGTTCATGCAAAAGTTTTTTGACGAAATAGAGAAGTTCGCCTTCTACACCGCCCTCGACGATGCCTGCCAACGCAACGAAGGCCAAGGCATCGCCACGCTGAAGGCCAAAGGACAATACAAAGCCATCGTGGCCAACCTGCTGCTCGACAAAGGGCTGAATTACGGTTCGCTGCCGAAAGGGCTGCTGCTGTTCCACTCCTGCGCCGGTGAAAAGCGCACCCCGGTAAAGGAGCATTTGGTGGAAGCCGCCCTGTATGCCACCAACAAGCAAGGGCAGGCCAACGTGCATTTCACCGTGTCGAAGGAACACCGCACGCTGTTCGAACAGCACGTAGCCTCGTTCATCCGCGAATATGAAAAACGCTACGGCGTGCGCTACAACGTGAGCTTTTCCGAACAAAAACCCTCGACCGACACCATCGCGGCCACCAAGGACAACGAACCTTTCCGCGACGACGACGGCCAGCTGGTATTCCGTCCGGGCGGCCACGGTGCCTTGATAGAGAACCTCAACGACTTGGATGCCGATGTCATCTTCATCAAAAACATCGACAATGTGGTGCCCGACTCGCTGAAAGGCGAAACCATCCTGTACAAGAAACTGCTTGCTGGCGTATTGGTACAACTGCAACAACAGGCGTTTGCCTACCTGCGGGAATTGGAAAACCCCGCCATCACCTCCACACGCCTGCTCGAAATTGCGGGTTTCTGCGAAAAGCAACTGAACAACCGCAATCCCCGTGCACATATCCTGCCGCAGGCCGAATTGCGACAGTACCTCATCGGCAAGCTGAACCGCCCCATGCGGGTGTGCGGCATGGTGAAGAACACGGGCGAACCAGGAGGCGGACCTTACATGGTGGAAAACGCGGACGGCAGCATCGCCCCGCAAATCCTCGAAAGTTCGCAAATCAACCTGGACAACCCTGCCGACAAGGCAGCCATGATGCGTGCCACGCATTTCAATCCGGTGGACTTGGTGTGCGCCACGAAGAACTACCGGGGCGAACATTTCAACCTGCTGAGGTACGTGGACAAGCAAGCAGGCTTCATCTCGTCCAAGTCAAAAAACGGCAAGGAACTGAAGGCACTCGAATTGCCCGGCTTATGGAACGGTGCCATGAGCGACTGGAACACCATCTTCGTGGAAGTACCCATCGCCACTTTCAACCCGGTGAAAACGGTGAACGACCTGCTGCGACCGGAACACCAATGAGAATTAAAAATTAACAATTAATAATTAAAAGTGTCCCGCAATCTGCGCACATCGGCGGTATCTGCGGGCACTTTCATTTTCACATCAGCACATTAGCACATCATGAAAGTCAGAGTACGATTTGCCCCCAGCCCTACAGGCCCTCTGCACATCGGCGGAGTGCGAACGGCGTTATACAACTATTTGTTTGCCAAACAACACGGCGGTGACATGCTGCTTCGTATCGAGGATACGGATTCGAACCGCTTCGTGCCCGGAGCCGAGAACTACATCATCGAAGCGTTGCAATGGCTTGGCATTGGCATCGACGAAGGGGTCGGCGTGGGCGGCCCACATGCTCCCTACCGCCAAAGCGAACGCAAGCCCCTGTACCGCCAATATGTGGATCAACTGCTCGATGCCGGGCTGGCCTACATCGCCTTTGACACACCGGCTGAATTGGAAAGCAAACGGGCAGCGACCCCCAACTTCCAATACGATGCCCATACGCGAGGCGAGATGTGCAACTCGCTCACCCTGCCTGCCGACGAGGTGAAGGCACGCATTGACCGGGGCGACCAATATGTGGTGCGCATCAAAATAGAACCGGACGAGGACATCACCGTGGACGACCTCATTCGCGGCCAAGTAACCATCAACTCGTCCATCCTGGACGACAAGGTGCTGTACAAGTCGGCCGATGGGTTGCCCACCTATCACCTGGCCAACGTGGTGGACGACTACCTGATGGAAATCACCCACGTCATCCGGGGGGAAGAATGGCTGCCCTCCGCCCCGTTGCACGTTATCCTGTACCGCTACCTCGGCTGGACTGACCGTATGCCCCGCTTCGCTCACCTGCCCCTGCTGCTCAAACCCGACGGCAACGGCAAACTGAGCAAACGCGACGGCGACCGGCTGGGCTTCCCCGTGTTCCCCCTCAACTGGAAAGACCCGAAAAGCGGTGAAACCTCGTCAGGCTACCGCGAGGCGGGTTATTTCCCCGAAGCGGTGGTCAACTTCCTGGCCTTGCTGGGCTGGAACCCGGGCACGGGCGAAGAAATCCTCTCCATGCAGCAGCTCATCGAGCAATTCAACCTGGAGAAAGTGAGCAAGAGCGGTGCACGCTTCGACTACGAAAAAGGGAAATGGTTCAACCACAAGTACCTCCAAATGAAATCGGATGAAGAAGTAGCCGACCTGTTCCAATACATCTTAGTAGAGCGGAACATCATAGAGGACTCGCAAAAGGTAATCCAAATCGTCTCCCTGGTCAAGGAACGAGCCAACTTCATCACCGACTTGTGGGAACAAAGTTCGTTCTTCTTCCAAGCCCCCGCCACCTACGATGAAAAGACAGTTCAAAAACGCTGGAAAGCCGACAGCCCCACCCAGATGTTGGAATTGGCCGAAGTGCTGGGCGGAATAGACGATTTTTCACCCGCACACACCGAAGAAGTGGTCAAGGCCTGGATTGAAAACAAAGGTTACGGACTGGGAGCCGTGATGAACGCCTTCCGCCTCTCGGTAGTCGGCGCAGCCAAGGGTCCGCACATGTTCGACATCACCGACATACTGGGCAAAGAAGAAACCATCGCCCGACTGAAACACGCGGTGGAGGTGCTGGGATAAAGCAAGAAAACCGACCCAGTGGATAATTCCGATTGACAGTGATCGCTCACGCATAAAATGTAGCGATTCTGAACATGAAGAGCTTGATGTTTCCAACCCCTCCGAACTGTGACCTTAATGTCTTGACTTGATCTTAGCGTTGAATGATTCGGCAGTGGCATTCGTAAGTCTGTCCACGAAGCGGTTAAAGATAGCCTCGTTATAGTTCTCGAAGGTCTCCAGAACTCTTGCAAACTCTTCCTGTCCTGAGGGCTCAACCTCATTGTACCAACATACCAAGTTGAGCCAAGCCTGTGCCTAGGCGGACCTTCTGTTGAAAAGCTCCGTGAGCCCCCTGCTCAAGCGGTATGCCTGTTCTATGACCGAAAACCTGCTGAAGAGCACCGCCACCCAATCCCTCTGCTGTGCCTTCCTTGAGTATGAGGTGGTGGCTTTTTGCCATAACCTGTGGCATTGTCTCGCCGTTGGTCATACGCGCGGCTTCCATGTTTCCACGGCATCGCGCTCCTCCCTGCTGCCGGCTCCTTTCTCCCCTCGCAGTGCTCGCACATGGCCCCCTGTTCTCCTCCTCCAGCACCTGCCAGCGGAAGCTTATGCGAAACTGGTCTACGGCTTTCGTCTGTTGCTACACGGGGAAGCGGTCGTTGAGCACGGGGAAAAGCCTTGCAGGTGGTCAGCATCATTGCCGAGGAGAGATCTGTAGTGACGGTGGACACGCAGGAACGCTTCTCGTGGGGTAGCCTCATCAACACTTGGCTTATGGTGCCCTCCACAACTCCGCGCACCATCGTCACGAGGGTGTCCTTGCACCGTGTGCGGACTTATTCGTCAGGACGTGAGACCTCCCCGTTACTCAGGCGGTCTCGCCAAGGCTCAGATCGGAACCGAGGTTCTCCAGATAAAGGACTTACGACTCGACGTGATCGTCCTGGCTCCAACTGTGATATCCGTTTATCACTTCCTTGTACTGCTTGAGGGCGTCTGATCGTTCATTCCAGGCCTGCCCGCCAATACGCAGATGCTCACTGGAGTTATCTCAAAATCTCCCTCTTTTAAAAAAGACACGAACTCTGAGTTGAAATGCGTATTGTCGGGTTCGGATAGAGCCTAGTCGCAGCTGAATAGCTCACCGCTACCGCGGCCAGCCACTTGCACTTGCGGACATGTGAGTATGTAGCGTGGCCTCGGATCGGAATGTCCTGAACCACGCGGTATTCCCCGAAGCCATGGGAGATTACGGAACGTGAGTTTGGTATAAAACTTACGCGAGTTCGGGATAAGTTTGTGCTAAAACAGGCACAATTGGGTAGGATTTTCTCTTCTTACAGGCAGTGCCTCGGGTTTGTTGTCGAAGAAGCAGTAGACAGTCAATGCCGAGCAGATGTTCATGATGAAGTTGTGCAGCGAGCGGTGCTTTGAATGCACGGTGTTCACCTTGTTCTTGAGCAGCTCGTTGACGTACCTCTTGCGCAGCATCAACCTGTCCCACATCGGCATCAGCCTGTTCTTCATGTTGGACTTCAGCCCGTGGACAAGGTGTCCCCCGGTCGAAGAGCGACTCGAAGAGCTCTTTCTTTATATAAGTTAGTCAACAAAATTAAGCTGCATGATATTTGAAGTCAATCATCAGTCTGTCTCCCATGGCAGCCAAAGCCCGATTGGCAGCGTAAAAGAGCGTGTCAGCAGTAAGATAATCTCTCGGCTGAAGCCATTTCCCCTTGAGCATCCGCCAAAGAATCCCGGCGATGTTAAGTTGCGGAGAATATGGCGGCAGGAAGAAGAGATGCAGCCCTCTCTTCTCCCATATGTCCCGAAGTGCGAGCAGTCTTTTGGCCCTGTGTATGGGCACATTGTCAAGCACGAT
>CASFUX010000057.1 GCA_949297975.1 uncultured Bacteroidales bacterium | reverse complement strand
CATTACCACCGTGCCCAACGTGTCCTACAAGGTCTACACGAAGAAGGGTGAGATGCTCGAAGTGCACAACCCCTCGGGCCTGCCGGACATCATGGCCATCGACCACATCGAGGAGCCTTACATCCGTGCTTCCATCATCACCCGTACGGACTACATCGGCCCCATCATGACGCTGTGCCTCGGCAAGCGCGGCGAGCTGGTGAAGCAGGAATACATCTCGGGCAACCGCATGGAGCTGCTGTTCGACATGCCGCTGGGCGAAATCGTGTTCGACTTCTACGACAAGCTGAAGAGCATCTCGAAGGGCTATGCCTCGTTCGATTACCACATGAACGGCTACCGCGCCTCGCGTCTCATCAAGCTCGACATCCTGCTCAACGGCGAGCCGGTGGACGCGCTTTCGTCGCTCATCCACTTCGACAACGCCGTACCGCTGGGCCGCCGCATGTGCGAGAAGCTGAAGGAACTTATTCCCCGCCAGCAGTTCGACATCGCGGTGCAGGCCGCCATCGGGGCGAAAATCATCGCCCGCGAAACCATCAAGGCCGTGCGCAAGGACGTGACGGCCAAGTGCTACGGCGGCGACATTTCGCGTAAGCGCAAGTTGCTCGAAAAGCAGAAAAAGGGGAAGAAGCGCATGAAGCAGATAGGTTCGGTGGAAGTGCCGCAAAAGGCTTTCCTCGCCGTGCTGAAGCTGGATTAAGAGGGAAGGGAGGCTTTCCTTTATTCATATAATAATAACAGGGAACACGCATAACCAATCCCGCACCATCGGGACGGGCGGCGCGTGCCCCCTGCCTGACGCATATGATATTAGGAACGAGGTCGTGCCGCCTCAATCGAGCTTCAGCACGGCGAGGAAGGCTTTTTGCGGCACTTCTACCGAACCGATTTGCTTCATGCGCTTCTTGCCTTTTTTCTGCTTTTCGAGCAACTTGCGCTTGCGTGAGATGTCGCCGCCGTAGCACTTGGCCGTCACGTCTTTGCGCACGGCCTTGATGGTCTCGCGTGCAATGATTTTCGCGCCGATGGCGGCCTGCACCGCGATGTCGAACTGCTGGCGGGGAATGAGCTCCTTGAGCTTCTCGCACATGCGACGGCCCAGCGGCACGGCGTTGTCGAAGTGGATGAGCGACGAGAGTGCATCGACCGGCTCGCCGTTGAGCAGGATGTCTAGCTTGATGAGGCGCGAGGCGCGGTAGCCGTTCATGTGGTAGTCGAAGGAGGCGTAGCCTTTCGAGATGCTTTTGAGCTTGTCGTAGAAGTCGAAGACGATTTCGCCCAGCGGCATGTCGAAGAGCAGCTCCATGCGGTTGCCCGATATGTACTCCTGCTTGACCAGTTCGCCGCGCTTGCCGAGGCACAGCGTCATGATTTGCCCGATGTAGTCCGTGCGGGTGATGATGGAGGCGCGGATGTAGGGCTCTTCGATGTGGTCGATGGACATGATGTCGGGCAGGCCAGAGGGGTTATGTACTTCGAGCATCTCGCCCTTCTTCGTATAAACTTTGTAGGACACGTTGGGCACGGTGGTGATTACGTTCATGTCGAACTCGCGGTCGAGCCGCTCCTGGACGATTTCCATGTGCAGCATCCCGAGGAAACCGCAGCGGAAGCCGAAGCCGAGGGCGACGGACGACTCGGGCTCGAACGTGAGCGAAGCGTCGTTCAGTTGCAGTTTTTCGATGGCGGCGCGCAGGTTTTCGAAGTCTTCCGTGTCGATGGGATAGACTCCTGCGAAGACCATGGGCTTCACTTCCTCGAAACCGTCGATGGCGGTGGCTGCGGGCCGTTTCACGTGCGTGATGGTGTCGCCCACCTTGACCTCGCGCGAGGTCTTGATGCCCGATATGATGTATCCCACGTTGCCTGCGCTCAGGCTGGGCCGCGGTACCATGTCGAGCCGCAGGATGCCTATCTCGTCCGCGTCGTACTCTTTGCCGGTGGCGATGAACTTCACCAGGTCGCCCGTGCGCACCGTGCCGTTCACTATCTTGAAATAGGCGATGATGCCCCGGAAGGCGTTGAACACCGAGTCGAAGATGAGGCATTGCAGGGGCGCGTCCGGGTCGCCCTGCGGGGCGGGTATACGGTGCACGATGGCCTGCAATATCTCCTCCACGCCCATGCCCGTCTTGCCGCTGGCGCGGATGATGTCGGCGGGCTTGCACCCAAGCAGGTCCACAATCTGGTCCTCTACCTCCTCGGGCATGGCGTTATCCATGTCCATCTTGTTCATTACAGGGATGATTTCGAGGTCGTGCTCGATGGCCATGTAGAGGTTCGATATGGTCTGCGCCTGGATGCCCTGCGTGGCGTCCACGATAAGCAGCGCCCCCTCGCAGGCCGCTATGGAACGCGACACTTCGGAGGAGAAGTCCACGTGGCCCGGCGTATCGATGAGGTTCAGCGTGTACTGCTCGCCGTCGAGGGCGTAGTTCATCTGGATGGCGTGGCTCTTGATGGTGATGCCCCGCTCGCGCTCCAGGTCCATGTCGTCGAGCACTTGCGCCTGGAGGTCCTTCGCGGCCACGGTGTCGGTGTATTCCAGCAGGCGGTCGGCCAGCGTGCTCTTGCCGTGGTCGATGTGGGCGATGATGCAAAAGTTGCGGATATTCTTCATCATGCTCTCTAATGCTTGTTTTTTAGGGAGTGCAAATATACGGATAAAATGCCAACCGGCAAGCCACGGGCGATGCGCATGGGGGGACACAGAGCGCACATGGGGGGGACACAGAGCGCACATAGTCATTTTTTAGGAAGCGCACATAGCTGCTCCGATGTGCAAAGGGACACAGAGTGCACAGAGTTAAGTTTAAAAAAAAGAAGCGCACATAGCTGCTCCGATGGAAATGCAGGTTGCTTTTGGCTCGATGCTATGTGCGCTTCTTTAAAATAAACTATGTGCGCTCTGTGTCCCCCGCGAGCAGCTATGTGCGCTTCTTAAAAAAAAAACTATGTGCGCTCTGTGTCCAGCAAAAACCTCACCATGCCCGCAAGGCGGCGAGCAGGGCGTCGTCTTCCTCGGGCGTGCCCACCGTGATGCGCAGCCCGCCTTGGCACAGGGAAACCCGGTTGCGGTTGCGCACGATGATGCCCTGCCCCGTGAGGTAGCGGTACACGGCATCGGCGTCGGCCACCTGCACCAGCACGAAGTTGGCGTCCGTGGGATGCACGCGCCGGATGCAGGGCACGGCGGCCAGCGCGGCCAGCAGCCTCGCCCGCTCCTCCAGCAGCGCGTCCACCCACTGCCGCGTGCGTCCGGGCTGCTCCAGCATCCGCAAGGCCTGCCGCTGCGTGAGCAGGTTCACGTTGTAGGGGTATTTTATCTTGTTCAATACCTGGACGATTTCCTCCGAGGCGAACGCCATGCCGAGGCGGATGGCCGCGCCGCCCCACGCCTTGGAGAACGTCTGCAACACCACCAGGCGCGGGAATTCGGCCAGGCGCGGCAGGAAGCCCTCCCCGGCAGCGAAGTCGATGTACGCCTCGTCCACCACCGTGATGCCGGGGAAGCGGCGCAGCACCCGTTCCACCTCGGCGGGGTCGAGGCTGTTGCCTGTGGGGTTGTTGGGCGAGCACAGCCAGGCCAGCTTCGTGTGCCCGTCGGCCGCCGCCAGCAGTGCATCCGCCGACAAGGCGAAACCCTCTCCCAGCAGCACCGGGCGGTATTCCACGTCGTTCACGTCGGCACACACCCGGTACATGCCATAGGTAGGCTCGATGGCCGCCACGTTGTCCGTCCCCGGTTCGCAAAAGGCGCGGTAAAGCAGGTCTATAGGCTCGTCGCTGCCGTTGCCGAGGAAGATGTTCGCCGCCGGTACGCCCTTCACTTCGGCGATACGCTCCTTCAGGCGCGTTTGCAGCGGGTCGGGGTAGCGGTTGTAGGGAGCGTTGTAAGGATTCTCGTTGGCATCGAGAAAGACCGATGCCTCGCCCTTGAATTCGTCGCGGGCGCAAGCGTAAGGTTGGAGCCGCCGGATGTTGGGGCGGAGCAGTCGTTGGATGTCCATGCTGTATATTGCAGATTTCAAATTTTCAGATTGGCACGCGGATTTCGTTCCCCGCAGATTTATGCAGGCACGTTTCCCCTTTTTGCTTTTTCCTTTATACTTTATAATGCCTTTTACTTTCACCTTCCGTTTAAACAGGCGGACAAAGTTACACATTTTACCGAATACCGATGCGCAAGTGCTGCATTTCTTATATTTCTTATGTAGGAATGCCTTGCAGATGCCGTTCAAGCCTTGCCGTTCCCAAGCAAGTGGCGTGGAGCCGTCCTGTATTTTTCCGGAAAATTTCACCTGCATGTTTAGGAGTTTTTGATTGGCATCCCCCTATTATAAAGGTAAAGAAAATTGCATACCTTTGTATCGAAACATCACACATTTTCCCAATCATGAAAATTACAGTCATAGGCAGTTCCAACGTGGACTTGTGCTCGAAAGTGGACCGGCTGCCCATGCCGGGAGAGACCGTCAGCAACGGGGTATTCCTGCAAGCCTGCGGAGGCAAGGGCGCCAACCAGGCCGTGGCTGCCCGGCGGCTCGGCGGCGAAGTGCGCTTCGTCACGGCGTTGGGCGACGACACCCTCGGGCGGGAGATGCTGGTACAGTTGCGCCAGGAAGGCATCGATGTGGCGGACACGTCCATCACGCCGGGCCAGCACACGGGCATCGCCCTCATCATGATAGACCGCCAAGGAGAAAATTGCATCGCGGTGAACCCGGGTGCCAACCGGACGCTGACCCCGGCCCGGGCGGACCTGTTCAAGGAACAGATAGCATGCAGCGACATCGTGGTCATGCAGGCCGAGATACCCTACGAAACTATCAAGCACGTGGCGGGGATGGCTCATCGGGCCGGCGTGGCGGTACTGCTCAACCCCGCCCCCGTCTGCACCGTGGACGACGAACTGATGTGCATGGTGGACGTGCTGGTGGTCACCCGCACCTAAGCGGCCGCACTCTCCGGCACGGCAGATATTGAAGCGGCCGCGTCCCGGTTGTACGCCCGTGGAGCGAAGCACGTCATCGTCACCCTGGGGGCTGAAGGGGCTTACGCCTTCAACGGGCACACCGGCACAAGCCTGTCGGCCTTCCGGGTGCAGGCGGTCGATGCCGTCGGTGCAGGCGACACGTTCTGCGGCGCCTTGGCCGTAGCCTTCGCCCGGCAGCGGGACATAGACCGGAGCGGGCTGGAGTTTGCCATGGCCGCAGCGGCGTTGGCGGTGACCAAGCCCGGGGCACAACCCTCCATCCCGACCGAAGAAGAGACCCTCCGCTTTTTGAACAGCTACAAGCTACGAGCTACGAGCTACAAGTCGTGAAAGGAGAAAGGAGAAAGGAAAAAGGAGAAAGGATGAAAGGAGAAAGACAAAAGTCCAAGGCCAACGGCCTTTTAACGAGCAAAGACGGATACAGCCATCCGAGCAAATCTGCGAAATCTGCGGGTACCAATCTGAAATCTGAAATTTGAAATCCGAAATGAAACATCATCTATACCTCTTGTGCGCCCTGTTGCTTTCCGGATCATGCGCACCGAAGACCGCCCCTACCCCGGCAGCTCCGATGCCGGTCATCCTCGATACGGACCTGGGCAACGACATAGACGACCTGCTGGCCTTGCAAATGCTGATAAACTACGAACAAGCGGGAAAAATTGCCTTGCAAGGCATCAGCCTGTCCAAAGCGAACGTCCATGCGTTTGAATTGGCACGACAATATTATAATGCTTACGGTACGGGGCAACCCGCATTCGGGTACATGACGCACGGCCCCAATCCGGACGACGGCCATTACCTCACGGCCGCGTTGGCCGCCCTGGAGGCGGACTCGCTTCCCCCTGCCGAATGCCACGAAGCGGTGGACATGCTGCGCCGCCAACTGGCTGCCGGTGCCGACAGCTCCATCACGATAATAGCCATCGGGCCGCTGACCAACCTGGCGCGGCTGCTCCACAGCCAAGGCGACAGCCTCTGCCCGCTGCCCGGCAGCGAACTGGCCAAGCGGAAAGTAAAACGGCTCTGCCTCATGGGCGGGGACTATAGGGACGGGGCCGCGCCCGAATGGAACGTGGCGCAGGATGTGGAGGCCGCACGCACTGTGTTCGCCCATTGGCCGACCGACTTGGTAGCAAGCGGCTTTGAAATAGGCAATGCCATCCTCTTCCCGCATGAACGGATAACGAGCGACTTCGACGAACGCCATCCCCTGCGGGTAGGCTACGAGCATTTCCTCGACATGCCCTACGACCGCCCGTGCTGGGACTTGACCGCCGTGCTCTATACAATCGAAGCGGACTCGGCCTGGTTCGGACTTTCCGAGCGTGGCCGCATCGAAGTCGACAGCGTAGGCTGCACGCGATTTTCCGCCCATGCGGACGGAAAGCACCGCTTCTTGACCCTGCGCTGCGATACCGTGGCCGCCATCCTGGCCGACCGCACCCGACCCATTGACTAACAATCAACCATCAAAGAACCATGTTTATCGTCAACAGTTATGCCCTCGCCGTCGCCTTGTGCGCGGTCACCATGATTTGCTGGGGCAGTTGGGGCAACACCCAGAAACTCGCCGCCAAGAGCTGGCGTTATGAATTGTATTATTGGGACTACGTCATCGGCATCCTGCTTTTTTCGGTGCTCTTGTGCTTCACCTTGGGCAGCTTCGGGCAGGCCGGGCGGAGCTTCCTGCCCGACCTCATGCAAGTGGAGGGCGGCAAGGCCGTCAGCGCGTTCGTTGGCGGTGCCATCTTCAACGCGTCCAACATCCTGCTGTCCGCTGCGGTTTCCATCGCCGGCATGTCGGTCGCATTCCCGTTGGGCGTGGGGCTTGCGCTGGTGCTGGGCGTGTTCATCAATTACATAGGCGAACCGAAAGGCGATGCCGCGCTGCTGTTCACGGGCGTGGCGTTAGTCACGCTCGCCATTGTCTTCAATGGTTTGGCAGCCCGCAGGAAAAGCGGCGACAAGGCCGACGGGACACGCAAAGGCATCATCCTGGCCATCGTCGCCGGGGTGCTGATGTCGTTCTTTTACCGGTTTGTGGCGGCTGCCATGGATTTGGAGCACTTTGAAAATCCCACTCCCGGCATGGCCACGCCCTATACCGCGTTCTTCATCTTCTCGTGCGGCATCTTCGTCAGCAATTTCCTGTTCAACACCCTGGCCATGCGCCGTCCGGTTGTCGGCGAGCCGGTCGCCTATTCCGAATACTTCAAAGGACGGCCCGCCACGCACCTCGTGGGCATCTTGGGAGGTTGCATCTGGGGGCTGGGGACGGCGTTGAGCTACATTGCCGCCGGTAAGGCGGGCGCGGCCATCTCGTATGCGCTGGGACAGGGAGCACCCATGATAGCCGCGTTGTGGGGCGTATTCGTATGGAAAGAGTTCAAGGGATGCCCGGCAAGCACGATGAGGCTGCTCGCCCTGATGTTCATCCTGTTCGTGGCCGGACTTTCATTAATCACTTTTGCAGGAGCATGAATATGAAGAAGAAACACATCCTGTCATTGTGCATCCTGGCCGCATGGGGCGGCATGGCGGATGCACGGAGCTATGAACTGAAGTCGCCCGACAGACGCAATGTCGTCCGCATAGAAGCCGACGGGGCCGTGCATTACTCATTGGCACGCGACGGGCAACCGGTATTGGATGCCTGCCACCTGACGCTTACCGTCGACGGCAACACGTGGGGAACGGATGCCCGATGCCGGTCGGCCAGGCGCGAAGCGATGGAGCAAACAGTCGGATTTTCCGTGGCGCGGCGTGCCCGGACAATGACGGACATGTACAACAAACTGGTGTTAAGATACAAGGGATACGACATCGAGTTCCGCGCCTACAATGAAGGCGTGGCTTACCGCTTTGTGAGCCAATCGCCCGATGCCAACGAGGTGCAAGCGGAAGGAGTGCAATTCAACCTGGCTGGCAACCCCATGACCTACACCCAACTGACCGACCGCCTGCAACAATGGTTCGAATACAACTACACGGAACGGAAAGTCGCCGACCTCCCCGCCGACAGCCTCATCATCCCGCCCATGCTGGCATTGTCCGGCCCGTACAAGGTGTTTTTCGCCGAAGCCGACGTGTACCACTACCCGGGGCTTTACCTCCGCCCGGGCAGCGAAGGGCTGGAAGGCGAATGGGCTTATTATCCTGCCACGGAGAAGGTCATGGAAAACGGCAACAAACTCTATGCGGACCAACGCGAGGACTACCTGACCGCCAATGCCGGATGCCGCACCTTCCCCTGGCGCGTGACCGCCGTGTACGACAACGAAGCCGACATGCTGGGCAGCGAACTGATTTACCTGCTTGCCTCCGAGCCTGAGCCGGATGCGGACTTCAGCTGGGTGTGTCCAGGCAAAGTGCTGTGGGATTGGTGGAATTGCTGGAACGTGTACGGTGTGGACTTCAAGACCGGTATCAATACCGATACATATAAATATCTGATAGATTATGCCGCCGAGCATGGCTTGGAATACGTGCTATTCGATGAAGGTTGGTCGGCACCGTTCGACTTGCTGACGTTGTCACCCGATGTGGACATGGAGGCGGTGTGCCGCTACGCCGAACAGCAAGGAGTGGGCGTGCTGCTGTGGACGAAATGGGTGAACCTGAACCGGCAGATGACCGAAGCACTGGACCTGATGGCCCGGTGGGGCGTGAAAGGCATCAAAGTGGACTTCATGGACCGCAACGATGCCAAAATGGTCGACTTCTACGAACGCACGGCACGGGAAACCGCCAAACGCCACATGCTGGTCAACTTCCACGGCTCATACCCGCCCGACGGTATGCGTCGCCGCTACCCGAACATCATGACCCGCGAAGGCGTATATGGATTGGAAAACAACAAATGGAGCACGCGCGTCACCCCGCGCCATGACGTGCTGCTGGCTTATATCCGCCAATTCTCCGGCCCGATGGACTACACCCCCGGCTCCATGCTCAATGCACATGCCGACCGCTTCCGCGTGGTGCACGACGAGCCGATGAGCCAAGGCACGCGAAGCCACCAGGTGGCCATGTACGTGATATACGATAGTCCCTTGCAGACCCTGGCCGACAGTCCGGTGCTGTACGACCAGAACCCCGAAAGCCGCGACTTCATCAAGCAAATCCCCACCGTGTGGGACGAGACCGTCCCGCTCGGCGGACGCTTGGGGGAATACGTGGCTCTCGCCCGGCGCAGTGGCGACAAGTGGTACATCGGGGTCATGAACGGCACCGACAAGCCTCTCCACCTGGATTTGGACCTGAGCTTCGCGGGCGATGGCAAGAAAACCATCTCCTGCCATGCCGACGGCCCGAACGCCGCACGGCAAGCCAAAGACGCGATTGTCGCCACGTCGGTATCGGACAACGACACGTTAAGCATTGACATGGCTCGCGGGGGCGGTTATGCGGCCATCATCACAACGACAAAATAACACATATGAAAAGACAGATTGCCATAACCTGGTTGCTGTGCCTGTTGCCCTTGGCAACGCCAGCCAATGTACGTACCGAATACACGCTGGATAAAGGCTGGAAATTCAGCCGCGAGGATAACGCCGAGTTCATGAACCCTGCCTACGACGACACCCGGTGGCAAACCGTGACCGTGCCGCACGACTGGGCTATCTATGGCCCATTCAGCATATACAACGACCGGCAGCACGTGGCCATTGCGCAAGACGGGCAGAAGGAAGCATTGGAACATGCCGGACGCACGGGCGGGCTTCCCTTTGTCGGGGTGGGCTGGTATCGCCTGGCCTTTGAAGCACCCGCCTTCCGCCCGTCGGACAAGGCCACGCTGATATTCGATGGTGCCATGAGCCATGCCCGGGTGTACGTGAACGGCCAGGAAGCCGGTTATTGGCCATACGGTTACAATGCGTTCCATCTGGACATCACCCCTTATCTGAAAGCCGGTGAGACCAACGTGCTGGCCGTGCGCCTGGAAAACCTGCCGGAATCGTCGCGCTGGTATCCCGGGGCAGGCTTGTACCGCCATGTGCACCTGCGCATCAACCGGGCGGTGCATGTGCCGGTGTGGGGCGTGCAGCTCACGACACCCGTGGTGACAAAGGAATATGCGAAAGTCCGCATACGGACAGCGTTGGAGACAAACGGGACGGCACCATCCGGCTGCCACATCGTCACCTGCCTGAAGGACCAAGCGGGGAAGGTGGTGGCCGAAGACCGAAAGGCACTGGCATTCGGCGACGGGAACACGTTCGACCAAACGCTGGTAGTCGCCTCCCCCGCCTTGTGGTCGCCGGACACGCCGACGCTTTACACGGCAGAGTCCGCCATCTACCAAGGGGATGAGCAAGTGGACGAATGCACCACCGTCTTCGGCATCCGCTCCATAGCATTCGTTCCCGACCAAGGATTTTTCCTGAATGGTGAAAAGACCCAATTCAAGGGCGTGTGCCTGCACCACGATTTAGGCCCGTTGGGCACGGCGGTAAACGATGCGGCCATCCGACGGCAAATCCGCATACTCAAGGACATGGGCTGCAATGCCATCCGCACCTCCCACAACATGCCTGCCCCCGAACTGGTGCGTGCCTGCGACGAGATGGGCATGATGCTGATGGCCGAGTCGTTCGACGAATGGCAGCTGGCCAAATGCGCCAACGGCTACCACCTCTATTTCGAAGAATGGGCAGAAAGGGACTTGGTCAACCTGGTCAGGCAGTTCCGCAACCACCCGAGCATCGTGATGTGGTGCATCGGCAACGAGGTGACGGAACAACGCGCCGACGGGGGACTTGGGGCGAAGATAACACGGGCCTTGCGCGACATCTGCCACCGGGAAGACCCCACCCGGCCGGTCACGGCGGGAATGGATGCGCCCGATGAAGTGATGGTCAACAACATGGCAGCCACGCTGGACATCCCTGGCTTCAACTACCGCCCGCACAAATATCAAGAGGCTTACGCCAAACTCCCGCAGCAGCTCATACTGGGCAGCGAAACCGCCTCCACCGTCAGCTCGCGCGGGGTGTACAAGTTCCCCGTTGCCCATCGGCAGATGCAGAAATACGATGACCACCAGGCCTCCTCCTACGATGTGGAATGCTGCTCGTGGTCGAACCTGCCGGAGGACGACTTCATCCAGCACGAAGACCTGCCCTACTGCATCGGCGAGTTTGTCTGGACGGGCTTCGATTACTTAGGCGAGCCTACCCCCTACTACACCGACTGGCCCAGCCATTCTTCGCTGTTCGGCATCGTGGACCTGGCCGGCCTGCCCAAGGACCGCTACTACCTGTACCGCAGCCATTGGAACCAGGATGCCGAGACCCTGCACATCCTGCCCCACTGGAATTGGCCTGGGCGCGAGGGCGAGACGACACCCGTATTCGTCTATACCAACTACCCCTCGGCCGAGCTGTTCATCAACGGGAAAAGCCAGGGACGGCGCACCAAGGACACGACCGTGACGGTGTACAACAGCGGCGACTCCGCCTCTATCAACCGCCTCGCCCGCCAGCACCGTTACCGCCTGATGTGGATGGATACGCGCTACGAGCCGGGCATGGTAAAAGTGGTGGCCTACGACGAGCACGGCAAGCCCGTGGCCGAAAAGGAACTGCACACCGCCGGACAGCCGCACCACATCGAACTGGCAGCCGACCGCAGCGTGATAAAAGCCGATGGCCGAGATTTGGCATTCGTCACGGTGAGGGTGGTGGACCACGACGGCAACCTGTGTCCCGACGCACAGCACCTGCTGCGGTTCAAGGTCAAAGGCAACGGCAGCTACCGGGCCGGTGCCAACGGCGACCCCACTTGCCGGAGGCAGTTCCACCTGCCGGAGATGAACGCCTTCAACGGCATGATGACCGCCATCGTGCAGTCCACGGAGCAACCCGGCACGCTGACCTTGGAGGTATCGGGAAAGGGATTGCGCAGTGCCTCCCTGTCCGTCACCACCATCGCCAGTGATATTGGGGAGAACGCAAATAACGCAAAAGGACGGAAAATGTCCCGCCCCTAACGTGAGTTCGGTATTATGTTCTTCAAATCATGAGCAGAACTTTTCCCAAACGTGAGCAGAGGTTTTCTCAAACGTGAGCACAACTTTTCCCAAACGTGAGCAGAACTTTTACAGCCCACAACTGTGGGTTGTATAACCCATAACTGTGGGTCGTACAACCCATAACTGTGAGTTGTATAACCCATAACTGTGGGCAGTAGAATTTGTGCTCACGTTTGGGAAAACATCTCCGCAGAAAACGGAAAACCTCCTGGCACAAGAGGACAAATCTTATGCCGCATTCATGCTCCCTGCACATCCACACTCGTAGCTTGTAACTTGCAACTCTCGTAACTTATAACTGAAAAAATAATGAAAAAGAAAACATTCGTATTCGCGCTGGCCATTGCCAGCATTTGCATGGCCTGCACCGGGACACCCGGCGGGCAAGAACCTGAACCTCCAACCCCGCAACCCGGCGAGGAAGTGACCGGGGAACCGGGAGAAGGAACCGGAGATGAAGAGGGGGAAACAACCGACACCGTTGCCCCGCCACCCGCCACGGACAAGCAAGAGATTAAAATCATGTCGTTCAACCTGCGCTACGACACACCCAACGATGGCGACCACAGCTGGGACTACCGCAAGGCGGCATGCGTGGCCTTGATAGCCGACCGCCACCCCGACGTGTTCGGCATCCAGGAAGGCCTGCTCCACCAGGTGCAGTACCTGGCCGACAACCTGCCCGACTACGCCTGGGTGGGCGTGGGGCGCGGCGGCGACCGGGAAAGCAACGAATACTCCGCCCTGTTCTACGACCGCACGCGCTTCGAAGTCGTGACCTCGGGCACGTTCTGGCTCAGCGAGACACCCGACCGGATGTCGCGGGGATGGGATGCCGCCCTCAACCGCATCGCCACCTGGGCGCACCTGCGCGACCGGGGAAACGGACGGGAAGTGTTCGCGCTGAACACGCACTTCGACCACGTGGGCACCACGGCGCGGCAGGAGTCAGCCAAGCTCGTGGCCGAGCGCGTCCTCACACTGAGCGGCGACACGATGCCTGCCTTCATCACCGGCGACTTCAACGCCCAACCGAGCGACCCCATCTTCGGAGCCATCACTGCCAAGTTCCCCTCGGCCCGCACCGCCGCGCCCGTGAAGGACGACCTCGGCAGTTTCAACGACTTCGGCAGGGAGCAAGGCACGGTCATCTACGACTACATCTTCTCGCGCAAGGCCCGTGCGCTGGAGTTCCACACCGTGACGGACAGCTACGGCGTGCCCTACGCATCCGACCATTACCCCATCGAGGCTCTGTTCGAGTTGCCGAAGGAGTAACAACGAAGGGGGCTATAGGTTCGCACGGTAGAGACGCGGCACGCCGCGTCTGATGGCATTAACCGCAGGGGGGTATATTAACCGCAGAGAAGGTTTTATCTTTAACCGCAAAGAGCGCAAAGGGCGCAAAGGATTTCAAGGTAAACGGTCGACAGTCAACCGTGTCGCATAAAATCCTTTGCGCCCTTTGCGGTTAAAACGTTATTGTGGGTGTTGCCTCTTATTCCTGTATGGGTTGGATGGTGAACTCTCCCCAGTAGGGATGCGACTGGTAGTAGCCCACGCTGCCCTCCGGTACGTACACCAGGATGCTGCGGTCCACCATATAGAACGTGTCCGAAACTAAATTGGGGGGCATGACGGCGTAAGAGGTGATGCTGGCCAAGCTCGTGCAACTAGCGAAAGCATATCCCCCTATGTTCGTCACGCTTGAAGGAATGGTCACCGAAGCCAGTCTTTGACAAAAGCTAAAAGCACTTGCCCCGATACTTACCACGCCTTCGGGGATAGTCACCGCTGTCAAATCACAATACTTGAAAGCACCACCTGCAATCGCCCGTGTGCCGGGCTTGATGGCATACGTCCCGGTCCCGGTCACTTTCTCTCTGTTTACCTTTATCAAGCAACGGTTGATGTACAGCACGCCATCCGCCCAGTTGCTTTCATCGTTATAAAAAGCCGTACCATCGAAAACCGCACCCCCTACACTCGTCACACTTTCGGGAAGGGCTATCGTGGCCAGGCGCGTACAGCCGTTGAAAGCACCATACTCTATGCTCTCCACGCCATCGGGGATGGTCATCGAGGTTAAGCTTGCGCAACCGCGAAAAGCATACTCCCCTATGCCCGTCACGCCATCGGGAATGGTTATCGAGGCCAGGCTCGTACAACCGTCGAAAGTATCATCCTCTATGCTCGTCACACCATTCGGGATATTCACCGAAGTCAGGCTTGTGCAAGCATAGAAAGCTTCCCCCCCTATGCTTGTCACGCCATCGGGAATATCCAGCGAGGCCAAGCTTGTGCAATCAGAAAAGGCACCTTTCCCTATGCTTGTCACACCATCGGGAATATCCAGCGAGGTCAAGTTTGTGCAATCAGAAAAAACATAATTCCCTATGCTTATTACGCCATCGGGGATATCCAGCGAGGTCAAGTTTGTGCAATCAGAAAAAACATAATTCCCTATGCTTATTACGCCATCGGGGATATCCACCGAAGTCAAGCCAACGCAACCGGAAAAGGTACCTTTTTCTATGCTCGTCACGCCATTGGGGATGGTCACCGAGGTTAAGCTTGTGCAATCAGAAAAAGCATACTCCCCTATGCTCGTTACGCCATCCGGGATGTTTACCGAGGTCAGACTGCTGCAATCAGAAAAAGTATAAGTCTCTATGCTCGTCACGCCATCCGGGATATTCACCGAGGTCAAGGCCGTGCAATTCTTAAAAGCAGAATGTCCTATGCTTGTCACAGCATCGGGGATAGCCACCGCTGTCAAGCCCGCGCACCGGTAAAAAGCCTTTTCCTGGATGTCCGTCACGCCTTCGGGGATGGTATATTCCCCTCGCAACCCGCCCGGGCAAGTGCACAGGACGGTCTTGTCCTTGCTGAACAGCACGCCGCCTTGCGAACAATAGTCCGGATTGGCATCATCTACCTGGATGGCCGTGAGACGGCAACAGCCAAAAAATGCTTCATTCTTGACATACGTCACGCTGCCGGAGATGGTCACCAAGGCCAGGTTGGTATGTTCGCTAAAAGCGTAGTCCCCTATGCCCGTCACCCCCTCGTCTATCACGACCCGCTTGATGTCTTCCCGGTAGTCGTACCAAGGGGGCAAGTCCGGATTCATATGAGAAGGATTATCGTAATATGCAATCTCCCCCTCGCCGCTGATGGTGAGCGTGCCGTTGTCCATCAAGGTCCAAGTGAGGCTACTATCGTCCCTCACACTACACGTACCGGAGTCCACTACCACCGGCATTTCTTCGCGGCACGCCTGCAAGGCCACCAGGCCAAGGGCTACCCATAATAAAAACGGTCTTTTCATAATCGGTTGTGTTTGTTGTTACGAATGTGTTATTTCTTATACTTGTATGGGCTGGATGTTGAACTCTCCCCAGTAGGGATGCGCCTGGTAGTAGGTCACGCTGCCCGCCGGCACGTACACCGGGATGCTGCGGTCTACCATGGCGAATGCGTTCAAACCCAAATTGGGAGGCATGACGGCGTGGGAAGTGATGCTGGCCAGACCCGTACAAAATTTGAAAGCAGACTCGCCAATATTCGTCACACTTGGGGGAATACTCAGCGAGCCTAATCGTGTACACTCATAGAACGCTTCCTCCCCGATGTTTACCACGCCTTCGGGGATAACCACCGCTGTCAACTGACAATACTTGAAAGCACCACCTGCAATCACCCGCGTGCCGAACTTGATGGCATACTTCCCGGCCACTTTCTCTCTATTTGCCTCTATCAAGCAATGGTTGATGTACAGCACGCCGCCGTACGTCCAGTTGCTTTCATCGTTATAAAAGGCCGTACCATAGAAAGCCACATTCCCTATGCTCGTCACACTTTCGGGAAGGTCTATCGAGGCCAGGCTGGCGCAACCCTTGAAAGCCCCATACTCTATGCTCGCCACGCCATCGGGGATGGTCACCGAAGTCAAGCCAACGCAACCCTCGAATGCGTTCTTCCCTATGCTCGTTACGCCATTGGGGATGGTCACCGAGGTTAAGCTTGTACAACCGCAAAAAGCATACTCCCCTATGCCCGTCACGCCATCCGGAATGTTTACCGAGGCCAGACTGCTGCAACCAGAGAAAGTATAAGCCTCTATGCCCGTCACGCCATCCGGGATATTCACCGAGGCCAGGCTTATGCAATCATAGAAAGCTTGCTCTCCTATGCTCGTCACGCCATCCGGGATATTCACCGAAGTCAGACCCGTGCAACCGAAGAAAGCTTGCTCCCCTATGCTCGTCACGTCATCGGGAATGTCCAGCGTGGTCAAGCTTATGCAACTGAAGAAGGCACTGCCCCCTATACTCGTCACCCTATCGGGAAGATCCAGCGAGGTCAAGCTTGTGCAATTATAAAAGGCACTGAACCCTATGCTCGTCACCCCATCGGGAATGTCCAACGAGGTCAAGCTTGTGCAATCAGAAAAAGCATACTCCCCTATGCTTGTCACACCATCGGGGAGATCCACCGAGGTCAGACCCGTGCAACCGGAGAAAGTTTTGTTTTCTATGCTCGTCACGCCATCGGGAATGTCCAGCGTGGTCAAGCTTATGCAACTGAAGAAGGCACCGTCCCCTATGCTCGTCACGTCATCGGGAATGTCCAGCGAAGCCAGGCTTGTGCAACCAGAGAAGGCATTTCCCCCTATACTCGTCAAACTTTCGGGGAGGTTTAGCGAAGTCAAACTCACACAGTCGGCAAAAGCAGCCCATTCTATGCTCGTCACCCCTTCGGGGATGGTTACCCTGGTCAGGTTGATACATTCATAGAAAGCAGCGAACCCTATGTTAGTCACTCCCTCGCTTATCACGACACACTTAATATCCTCCCGGTAATCATACCAATCATACCAAATGTTCTGATCTTTATAGCCATACATCATCTCCCCCTCGCCGCTGATGGTGAGCGTGCCGTCTTCCGTCAAGGTCCAGGTCAGGTTGCTTCCGTCCCCACCGCACGCGCCGGAGTCCACCACCACCGGCATTTCTTCGTGATGGCACGCCTGCAAGGCCACCAGGCCAAGGGCTGCCCATAATAAACACTGTTTTTTCATACGCATGATTTTTATAAGTAAATAATGATTTGATTTTCAATGATAAACTGTCACTCTTTCCGAGATACGTATCTGCGCCCTTTCGAGATACGTATCTTGACACCTTGCAGATACGTATCTGCACCTCTCCGAGATACGTATCTTGACACCTTGCAGATACGTATCTGCAAGCACCCAAGATACGTATCTGCAAACACCCAAGATACGTATCTGCAAACACCCAAGATACGTATCTGCAAACACCCGAGATACGTATCTGCCCGGGAGGGGTGCGGGCAGGCAGAAAAAACGCAGACAGGCTTCGGCTGGTGCCGGGGCAACTGTCTGCGTTGCTTTGCCGTGCCGTGCGCGTCACGACTGGGTGGACGCGTCCTCGCCCGTGCCTTTCCGGTATTCGGGCAGGAGGGACTTCACGTAGGCGAACGTGGCGTGCGACAGCTCATGCCGCATGTCGTTCGAGGCGCGGAAGCGGATGGTGATGTCGTGGAAGTTGTCGGCCGTCACCTCCTTCTCCGCGTCCGACCCTTCGGAAGTGGCTGTGAGGTAAAAATACCCCGCATCGCCGAAAGGCACGGTCTTCGAGTCGAGCAGCAGGCGCATCACCACCTTGGCGTATTGGTGGATGGCCAGCTCCACCTCCTTGGCGTTGATGGTCGTCTCGTCCGAAACGAGCTTGCCCACTTCCTGTTGGCTCACTTGGCCCGTGGTCTTCAACACGGGATACCACTTTCTCGCCCCCTCGGGGTCTTGCGGATTAATCCGCTGGATTTTGTTGTAAAGCAAAGTCATGATGGCTTGTTTTTAAAAGGTTGATAAATAGAGTTGATTGGTGCAAATATACACATTCTTTTTATATAATCCTCAAACTCCATAATTTTAACCTAATTTTTTTGCGGATGCCACCGGTGTTTAACCGCAGAGAGGGTTATGTTTTAACCGCAGAGTGCGCAAAGGGCGCACAGGATAGATGGTCAACGGTCAACCGTGTCGCATAAAACCTTTGCGCCCTTTGCGCTCTCTGCGGTTAATGATAAAAGACGCGGCACGGCGTCTCTGCCATGCGGACATGCAATAGCCCCCTTTAGGGGGTTGGGGGTCTCACGCCGTCCGCATGGCGGCTTCGCGTTGCTTGATTTCCTCCTGGGCATTGCGTATCATGAAGTGCAGGCGGTTGAACACGTTGGCCTCGGCCAGGTTGCTGTCGAAGTCCAGGAAGAGCAGGTTGAGCGAGGGGTACACCTCCCGTGCCCGCTTCTCGATGCCCTTGGAGATGACCTGGTTGGCAATGCAGCCGAAGGGTTGCAGGCTCACCACGTTGTTCACCCCCATGCGAGCGAAGTGGGCAAACTCGCCTGCTATGCGCCAACCTTCGCCAAACTGGGCATTGAGGTTGATGATGTCCGCCGCGTGCGCCGCCGCCACGTGCGGGCTTTCCACCCGGTTGAGGTACGGGAAGGCCGAGGCGGCATCCTCCATGCGGTGTATCATGCCGAAGACGATGCGCTCCACGGTGTCAACCAAGGGGCGCGTCCAGGCGGGGTACGTGTCCACCAGCCCCTGCTGCTTGGCGCGGCGGCTGGCGAAGAAGGTGGTGAAGAAGTCGCTCAGCGCGGGCACCACCGGCTCCACGCCCTGCGCCACCAACCAGTTGACCACGTTGCCGTGGCCGAAGTTGTTGTACTTCACGTATATCTCGCCCACGATGCCGATGCGGGGCACCACGCGGCGGTTGTTGGCACGGGCAAACTCGTCGGCGGCCTGCGCGGCCAGGCGGTAGAAGGCCTTCACGTCCGCCCGCTCCATGGCCTCCACGCCCAGGCGGATGTACTTGTCCTTCAGGCGGGCGGCCTGCCCCGCTTCCCGCTCGCGGGGGGCGGTGGCGTAGTACATCTGCGACAGGCAGTCGGCATAGGCCATGCAGGCGATGACGGGGCGGATGACCTTCGACCATTGTACCTTAAAACCCGGCTGCTCGTTGATGGTGCCCGCCGCCGTGGAGACGGTGATGACGGGCACGTCCTCGTACCCGGCGGCTATCAGGGCCTTCTTCAGCAGCGTGACGTAGTTGGTAGCACGGCACTGCCCGCCCGTCTGCGTCAGCCCTAGAGCCAACTCGTCGCGATGGTACTTGCCGCTGTCCAACGCCTTCATGAAGTCGCCCACCACCAGCGTGGCGGGGTAGCATATCTCGTTGTTGGAGTATTTCAACCCGTACTCGGCCGAACGCATGTCGCTGGGGGGCAGGTTCTCGGCCTTGTAACCCATCAACCCGAACGCCGCCGGGAGGAAGGGCGAATAGAAGTCGGCAAACCACGGCATGAGGATGGTACGGCGACGGTCACCGTCCACGAAAGGTTTCGTGTTCACGGGCCTCGTGCTTTTCGCGCACGCATCCTCCCGCCGGAACCTCAGGCTCTCGATGAGCGAACGGATGCGCAAGCGGGTGGAGCCTATATTATTAATGTCGTCTATCTTGAGGAAGGTGGCGTTGCGCCCGTTACGCCGCATGATGTCGGCCACCTCGTCGATGATGAAGGCATCCGGCCCGCACCCGAAGGAGGTCATCTCCACGTAATGCACCCACTGCGGGGCGCGTGCCGCCCACTGGGCCGCCTTGAGGATGCGGTTGGTGTAGGCCCATTGCATGATGCTCTGCACCTGCCCGGTGTCGGGTTCGGCATCGCGCACCACGTCCTCGGTTATCACGTCGGCACCGAAGCCCGCCACCATGTCGGCTATCTTGTGCTGGATGAGCGGGTCGCTGTGGTAGGGCCTCCCCGTGAGCATCACCACCAGGCGGCCATGCAGGCAAGCCTGCTCCAGCACGGCCTTGCAACGCCTGGTCATGGTGCGGGTGTAGGCCTGCTGCGCCTCCAGTCCCCGCGCGAACGCCCGGTCTATCGTCCCCCCGTCCACATCGGGCAGGATGGAACGCAGGTAGGCCGCACAAGCCTTCTTCATCAATCTTATGTCTTTAAAGGAGAAGGTGGGCGCGTCCAGCGGCACGCCATGCCGCCCCGCCGGGTCGATGGCACTGCGTATCACCTCCGAATAGCCCGTGACGATGGGGCAGTTGTAGCTGTTGGGCGTGCGGCTGTCCTCCTTGCGCTCGTGCACCACGAAGGGCATGAAGATGCGGTCCACCCCTTTATCTATCAGGTTGAATATATGCCCGTTGGCCAGCTTGGCTGGGAAGCAGATGTTGTCCGCCATCACCGTGCCGATGCCCCGTTCGTACAGGCGCATGGTGGAGGGGTCGCTCAGTACCACCTCCACGCCGCACTCCGTGAGCAAGGCGTGCCAGAAGGGGTAATCCTCGTAGATGCCCAACGCCCTGGGGATGCCCACGCACAAGCCGCCGGTGCGCACGGGGCGGTCGAAGAGCAGACGGTATTTCTCCTCGTACAGGTTCACGCCCTTCGCCACCTCGCCGCCTGCGTTGGTGAACACCTTTTCGCACTTGTTGCCCGAATAGTAACGGTTGCCGTTGCCGAAGCGGAACTGCGTCACCGTGCATTGGTTCTCGCATCCCCGGCACACGGTCATCTTGGAAGTGTACGCCTGCGGACGCACCATGTCGGCAAGTTCCACCGCGCGGGTCTGTCCCTTGGCCGCCTGCTCGCGGGCAAAGAGGGCCGCCCCGTATGCCCCCATCAGTTCGGGGTAGTCGGTCACCATGACGCGCTTGCCCAGCTCATGCTCCAAGGCGCGGATGACGGCCAGGTTGCGGAACGTGCCGCCCTGCACCATGATGTGGTCGCCCAACTCGGCGGTGTCGCGCAGCTTGAGCACCTTGTTCAGGCAGTTCTTGATGACGGAGTAGCCCAGCCCGGCGGATATATCGGCCACGGCAGCCCCCTCGCGCAACGACTGCTTTACCTTGGAGTTCATGAACACGGTGCAGCGCGTGCCGAGGTCGCAAGGCCGTTGCGACTGGAAAGCTATCTCCGAAAACTCTTGCGGCGTGTGGTTGAGCGAGCGGGCGAACGTCTCGATGAACGAACCGCAGCCCGACGAACAGGCCTCGTTTATCTCCAGCCGTTTAATGGTGCCGCCCTCGATGAAGGTGGCTTTCATGTCCTGCCCGCCGATGTCGAGGATGAAGCTCACCTGCGGGTTGAAGTGGTAGGCCGCCGTGTAGTGCGCGATGGTCTCCACCATGCCCGCATCGAGCGAAAAGGCTTTCTTCAGCAAATCCTCGCCATAGCCCGTCACGCAACTGCCCAGCACCCGCAGCGACTTGCCCGCCTGTCGCACCTGGTCGTACAGCTGCGCCAGCCCGGCGGTGGCCGTCTCCAGCGAATTGCCCTTGTTCTTATCATAGAAATGGAAGAACACGCGCCCCTCGGCATCGGTGACGATGATTTTGGTGGTGGTGGAGCCGCTGTCGATGCCCACGTAGCAGCCCTCGCCCTCCAGTTGGGCGATGTCCACGTGCGGCAGGCGGTAACGGTGTTTCTCCTCCTCCCATTCCGCCCGCTCCGCCTGGTCGCGGAACAAGGGCTTCAGGCGGTTGCTGGCATACACATACAGCTTCTTGCCCGCCTGCCGGATGCGGTCGATATAGCCCGACAACGGCAGGGTCTCCACCTGCTCGCTGGCATGGATGGCCGCCCCCCAGGCGGGGATGACCTCCGCGTATTCCGACACGTAAAAATCCTCCTCCCGCAGACCCGACTGCTTCACGAACGCCTCGCGCAAGGCCGGTATGAACGTGAACGGCCCGCCGCACAGGAACACCTGGGGCTGAATGTCGCATCCCCGCGCCAGCGACGTGATGACCTGCATACTCACCGCATGGAAGATGGAGGCGGCGATGTCCTCACGGCTCACGTTGCGCGCCAGCAAGTTCTGCACGTCCGTCTTGGAGAACACCCCGCAGCGCGAGGCGATGGGGTACACGGTCTTCGCCCGGGTGGCCAGGTCGCCCAGCTCACCCACTTCCACGTTGAGGATGGTGGCCATCTGGTCGATGAACGACCCCGTGCCCCCGGCGCAGTTGCCGTTCATGCGGATGTCGGGCGACTTGCCCTCGCGGAAGAATATCATCTTGGCATCCTCACCACCGATATCCACCAGGGTCTTTATCTCCGGGAAATTCTTCAACACCAACTCGCAGGCGGCCACTACCTCCTGCACGAACGGGATACCGGTACGCTCCGCAATGCCCATGCCCGCCGAGCCGGTTACCGACAAGTGCGCAGGGGCATCGCCCAGCTTCGTCCGCACATGCTCCAGCATGGACACCGCCGTGCCGCTGATATCGGCAAAGTGGCGGCGGTATTCCTTATAAACTACGTTTCCTTTCTCATTCACCGCCACGACCTTCACTGTGGTCGAACCGGCATCCAATCCGATATGTATCATATTAGTTGACGAGTTGACAAGTTGACGAGTAAACAAGTTAGCTACAAGTTACAAGCTACGAGCTACAAGTGCCATGCGGCATTAAGCGGAAGCCTCGGAGCATTCGCACTTGTAGCTTGTAGCTCGTAGCTTGTAACTTCATTCAAAATAGGCTTTCAATAATTTCTTCACGATGGCTTTGTGTTCGTCCATGAACGTTTCCCGCTCCATCCGCTCGGTGCCGCGATACATGGCAAGCAACGGTTCGAGCAAGTAGGGCACGAACTGGAGTCCGAAAAACACGGTTATCAAATGGGTCTTGGGGAACTGCCCGGCATCCTCCCGGCGGGGGAAGCCAGTACTGAGCAGGTAGCTCAATGCCTTGAGGTACGCCTGGGCCTTGTCGCTCTGCTCGATGAAGTCGTACATCAGCTTCGGGTTGCGCTGTATCTCCACGAACACGAAGCGGGGCATGTGCTCGTTCTGTCGCAGCACCGCATCGTACAGTTCCACCACGGCATCCACCTTCGCGGCGGTGTCGCCCTTGAGCGCGGAAAGGATCTCCACCTTGGGCAGCAACAAATCGAAAACCTGTTCTATGATGGCATAAAACAGGTTTTCCTTCGTGCGATAGTAGTAGTTCAACGCCGTGCGACTGATGCCCGCCCGCTCGGCGATGTCGGACATCTTCGCCCCGTCCAAGCCCTTTTCTATGAAAACTTGCTTGGCTGCATGGATTATTCTGCGCTCTGTTTCTTGATTATCAATCATAATAAGCAACTAACGCTATTGTTTGACATTGCCGTCAAAGGTACGGAAAGAAGCGGGAATGGTGATGCCTGGCAAGAAGTGTTTTAGGGAAGTTTAACGGGGATACAGGGATGTTTTCCCAAATGTGAGCAGATGTTTTTCCGTTTTGTGCGCAGAACTTTTATAACCCGCAACTGTGGGTTGCATAACCCATAACTGTGGGCAGTAAAACTTCTGCTCACAACTTGGAAAAGTCATGCAGGGAAAAGGGAAAAGTCATACGGAAAAAAGGGGAAAAGAGGCGGGTGGCGAGGTTGGCTTGGGTGTGACGAGAGGTTTCTCTATGACGGCTTTACTGTGCGGATTTTTTGGCTTGCAGCCACCATTTCAAGTTGCTGCAAGTAACGATGATTCTATAATATAAGATTTGCAACGAAACATACTTGTCTGACCACCTCAACCCTATCCTGTTCTTGAAAGTGGTCACCTGGCGGATGATGTCTTCTTTCCCGAAATGTTGTGCGACCATGCAACGCATCATCACATGGACGTTATGCACCTCATCGATTTCTTTATAATCCACCGTGTCGGCAAGCAGAGGCAAGAAAGGCTCCCACTTTGCATATACTTGAAGCAACTGCCTGTAATAAGCTGCATTTTGATTACCGGCGGAAAAATGCTCCAATAACACATCGTAAACCACATAGTTCTTATACCCGGCTACTATCGATTGAGCCGAAAGGTCGTAATCATAGCCATGAAACCCGGTAAAGTTTTCATCAAATGACAACTTGGCCGACAACTTGCGCCGCATGGACAGAAACACCCCATCCACGATGACGACTTGCCGCCTGTTGCCGGTATAATCGACCGGGCATTTGGCCAGTTCCATGTGATGCCCCCCACTCCCTCGCCTGGCCTGCATCAAGTTATAACTTTGCCCGGCCAATGCCCACGTGGACGGGATTTTGGGCATGACACCCCCGCCTGCAATGCCAACAAGTCCCACCTTCGGGTCCTGAAGGTGCGACACTATTTTACGCCCCCAATCCTGCGTGACGAAGCGCACATCCTCATGCACGAAGCACAAATAGGGCTGTCGGCTTCTGCGCATTCCCTCGTTATAGGCAGAAAATATGGAATGCTGATTTTCCGTATTGTCAACAGCTATCCATTCGTATGGGCAGCCTATCGTCCGGGCCACATTCCTTTCCAGCTCAGCCAGATAGTCAGCATTATGATAGCAAACGATAACCGATATCATATCCCCTATTGGTGCCTGTTTTTATATTTCAGCAATACATAAAAGAGTTGGGCACAGGCAAACAGCCCGTAATGAACCAGAAACAGCATGACCTTCTCGCCACGCCGGAACAGTCCGATATACTCCATTTCGAACTCCCGAAACAGGAAAGCGTATTTCTTCCTCGTGGCATACGAGTCCACTTCCACTATCAGTTTCACCTTGTGTTCCGTCTTGGAAGCCTCTATCCTTTCCCTGTATTTTTCGGCAAGCCCATGCTCCGCCAGAAATTCATCCATGAGTTTCCAAAACAAGATGACATCTTCAAAATGCCTGGCGTCCTTGCCCCGTGTTATCGCACCTGCATTGAAGTGGGAGTAATGGTAAAAAGCGGCATCCACCTTGACTATCTTCCGAGCCTGGTAATAGAGCCTGGTCACCACATGGCGGTCCTCGCTATAGCTAAGCCCTTCTGGGGCAAAAGCCTTTGCAGTTAGCCAAAACTTCCTCCGTATCATCTTATTCCACAATGAAGGACTTACTTCTTTCCCACAAGTCAGCACGTTCACCCGGTTCTCTTCCATGCTGGGCGATACCAAGTCTGTGCACAACACAGTCTGCTTCGGATATTCATCCCAATAATCTGCCACCACGATGTCCGCCTGTTCGTCCACTGCCCGCCGGTACATGCACTGCGCCATGTCGGCATCCACATAGTCATCGCTGTCCACGCAACATACATATTCACCTGATGCCGCCCGCAGGGCTATATTACGGGCGACACCTGGCCCATGGTTATACTCTTGCCTTATTATCTTCACCTGCCCCGACCGCTCCGGATATTGTGCCAACACAGCCTCCAACTTTGCCATGCTGTCATCGGGCGTGCAGTCGTCCACAAAGATGTATTCCACATCGTCCAACGTCTGCCGGAACAAGCTGTGCGCACAACGCTCTATGTAAGCGGACACGTTATACACCGGAACCAATATGGAAACTTTAGGCATACAGTCTGTTTTTCTTTATCAGATATTTGCAATAAACAATCTCCACCAGGCCGGAAAGGGAATAGGCTGCCACCACCATGAATATGTTGTGCCACAGGAACACCCCGGCCAGTGCAAACACCACAAAAGTCACCAAGGCGACAAACTGGTTTTTGGTCACAAAATAATAATGCCCCTGCGGTACGAACACATAATTGATGTACCCGCCTACCACCAGCCACGTGTACACCGTCACGCTCAACGCCACGGCCAGCGGATAAGCCCCCAGCATGTCGCGCCCGCCCAGCAACAGCACCGCCCAGTAGCCCAAAGCCGCTATCACGACCACGACCGCCAGCCCGATAAAGGTTTCGTAGCGGATAAGCCGCTTCACCCGCCCGGTCTCCGCATGTCGCACCACGTCGGGGAACAGGGCTGCGTTGATGTTGTTTATCATCAGGCGGGGAATGGTGATGAGCTTGTTGGCCAAGTCGTACAAGGCCACATCGCCCATCCGGAAGAATGAGCCGATAATCAACGTGACCAATTCCTGCTTCACCGTGCCGAAAGCCGAAGTCCAGAAAAACGGCAGGGAGTCGCGGAAAAGCGTCTTGAGCCTGCCCAATGGCACCAAAGCATACGTCAACCCATCCCTGCGTTTCAGATACCATACCGTGTAGGCCGTTCCCAGCAAAGGCAGCACGGATACGATGATGGCGTACAATTCCAAATCGTCCGGCGATTTGATAAAAAGGAGAATAAGCGGGATCGTGGACAGACGGATGGCCAGCTGCAAATAGGTGACAAATTTCATCCTTTGCATGCCTTGAAAGTACCACGACGGAAACACCACTTCATGCAAGGTTACGGCATAAACGGTTATATAAAGCAGGGCATGTTCCCGCATGAACGGCACGCAAAGCAACAACGCACCCAATACCACAGAAGACAAGGCGAACAGGCATACTTTAGCCGTAAAAACGGCATGAAGCGTGCGGTTCTTCTCCTCCACATCCTCCTGGTGCAAGGCGATGCTCTTCAAGGCAGGGTAACCGAAGCCGAAGCCGATGAACGATACGAAAAACTGGATGTTGGAATAAATGAACACATAAGTGCCGTAAGCGTCTTTCTCCAACACGCGGATAAGATAAGGATACAATAATATCCCGATGACGATATGAGCCCCTTGCAGGAAGGTCATGAAGAAATAATTCTCCACCACCTTCTGATTGGCGCATACAAGGTTCTTGAATGAAGATAGCCGAAACTGCATAACTCACTTACTCTTGTTCTTGAAACGGAGCAGACACAGGAAGCCGTAGGCCGCTCCCACCAGGTGGTAGTGCAGCAAGACCAGCATCACCCGCTCGCCCCGCCGCAGCCGTCCATCCTTCATGCCCCGCATTTCCACGTCGTGAAAGACAGGCGCATACCGCCGCAACATGGGCCACGTGCCCGCCTCTATCAGCAACCGAGCCTTCATGTAGGCCTTCGAGAAAGCCGTGATGTCCGCATATCGCTCATAAACGCCATGCTCTCTTAAAAACTCGTCCGTATCATTCCAATACAAAAGAATATCTTTCATGTGCTCTTCACCTCTTTGATACGTTATCGCAACCGGGTTTGAACACTCATAATGATAAAACGCTTGGTTCACTTTCACTATCTTATGAGCAAAAAAGTAAAGTCGTGTTGTGACATATATATCTTCACAATAACGGATTCTTTCAGGGGCAAATACACGGGTGTCCAACCAGAACTTCCTACGTATCATCTTTGAGCACAAAAAAGGACTGTTCTTTGTTGCATCCAGTACATTTTTGCAATTCTGCTCTTGGTCTTGATACACGACAAAATTTGACAACACCGTCTGCCCTGGATACTCAAACTGCATATCCGAAACCACGATGTCCGCCTCCTCCTCTACGGCTTTGGCGTACAAGGCAGCCGCCATGTCCCGGTCTATGTAGTCGTCGCTGTCCACGCAGCACACGTAGTCGCCCGAAGCCGCCAGCAAAGCAGTCTTTCGAGCCACGGCCAACCCCCTGTTCCGCCCATGGCGTACTATCTTCACCTGCCCCGCACGCTCCGGGTACTGTGCCACCACGGCTTGTAGCCGTTCCACGCTGTCATCGGGCGTGCCATCGTCCACGAATATATATTCTATGTCGTCCAGCGTCTGCTCGAACAGGCTGCGCGCACACCGCTCTATGTAAACGGACACATTATATATAGGTACTAATACAGACACTTTCACCATACGCTATGACAATACAAACGTTACGAATTGCTCCTCTATTATACCCCAATTATACTTTTCCTCCGCTGCCCGGCGGGCATTGGCCGCATACTGCCGATAGCGGTCGGGGTGGTCGATGCAGTCGGACAGGAAGCGGACAATACCCTCCGCATCGGACGGTGCCACCAAGCAGCCAAAATCAAACGGATCGACTTGCCGCCGGATGGCTTTCAAGTCGGAATATACCACGGGGCGACCACAAGCCAGGTAATAAAACAACTTGATGGGCAGGCAACGCGTGTTCTCGACATCCACCTTCCGCAAATCGAGGAAGAAATGACTTTCGCCCACCGTGCGGCAATAGTCCTCAAACGGCAGATAACCCGTGCGGGTCACATGCAGGTTGGGCGGCAGGTCTGCCTGCCAACGAGTGTAACGCCGTTCATCGGCTTCACTCCCGGCAGCACATATCAATTTCAAATTCACCGCCAGCCCCGGCCTGGAACATGCCAAGCTCGTGGCAGCACGCAGCACGTTGAACACGCCTTTGTCCTCACTCAACGGGCCGCTGTACAGCAAATCTACCCTTTGCGAGAAGTCCTTCAGAGAATGTTGCCGGATATACCGCAAGTCGGGATAATAAGGCACGTCCAGCATCTTCTTCCAACGCATCCATCGAAACGGGCGTGCCTTGTCGCGCTCGCCAAAGACAAAGCGGTCGGTCAGCAGGGCCGCGTACATATTCAACGCCAACAGGGCGGCGGCCTTCATCCAACGTTTCAAGCCGGACAAACCCGCCAAATTCTTTTTCGACGGATACCATTCCGTCACATCGTATATAATAATGGTATGCTTGCGCCCGGCAGAAGCCACCACGGCCAGCGGACTGTCGCACACCAGCACGTCCGGCCGATGCTTGTCCAGCCGCTGACGGATGGCCGCCACCTTCTCCCGCTGCGACAAATGCGCATCATCGAACGAGTCGAAGGTAATGCCCCCCCGTACCCCCTCCATCTCCTGCTTGGACGAGATGATGACCACCCCGCAACCCCTTGCCGACAAGGAAACGGCCTGATGGTAAAACGTCCTGTCGTCCAACGGAGGATGAGCCGTATTGACAAAAGCGACTTGTTTCAAATTTCAGATTTCTGATTGGAACACGGATGGGGCATCCATGTAAATCCGTTTAATCCGTGTTATCCGTGTTCCAAAATCACGGATGCAATCTCCTCACCCCATAATACTCCCTTAACTCCGCCCCGAAGCCCTGGTAGAAGCGTGCGATGCCCTCTTGGCGCGAGCCTTCGAAGTCCAACACAGGGGGCATGGAGGCAAGGCTGTACCTATATATAATATGGTCTATCACCGCAAACATGGCCGACTGGCGCTTGCCTTCCGCGTTCGACACTGGCAGCAGGTACACCAGCCGCCTGGGCGACACCAACAGGCAGAGGGCGGCCACCAACGCGCCTTCCCGGCTGTAGGCCCCGTAAAGCGACAAGGCCCGGCGACGTAGCCCCTCGTCCACCAGGCAGGCCACCAGCGTGCAATCTGGGGCGACATAATGCTTCTCCACCCCGCAATAGAACGCCAGGAAGTCCTGTGGCGGCAAATCCTCGCGCACCTCCACGCCTGCACGTTGCGCCTTGGCGATGTTGCGCCGCGCATTGGCCGAATAGCCGCCGCGCAGTTCCTCGTAAGGTCGGTTCAGCGGCAGTACGTAGTTGGGCAACGCCATGGCACGAGGCGTAGCATTGTGCTCGTTCAGATGTATATGATAACTCAAATAAGGGATTTTTCGTATAAATTCCTCCGTTATTTTTTCATTGCCTCCCCGCCGGGCAAACACGCCAAGCTGCTGCGTGAGCGGCGGCTGCACCAGGTAGGCCAGCCCGTACCGCCGTTTGCGGGGCAGGGGCATCACGCAATCGTAATCGCCTGCCACCAATGCCTCCCAGCCCGGCGACACCACGTCGAGATACCACGTGTGCGCATAGGGCAGCGCATCGGGCGACTCGTCCAGACAATCCTCCCAACGGGCGTAATCTATCTCGCTATGCTTCAAGTGGCGTATCTGCATGGATATTTCGCTTTGCTTCGAAATTTTTCACAAAGGTAGAAAAACTGTTTCGTACTTCCGCACGCGGGGACGCAATTATGACGCAAGAGCCTGTGATTACCAGTATGGCTTTTCCGGTTTATGCGGGGATGTTTTCCAATTTATGCGGAGATGTTTTCCGACTTATGCGGAGATATTTTACTGCCCACAGTTATGGGTTATACAACCCACAATTATGGGTTGTACGACCCACAGCTGTGAGTTATATAACCCATAACTGTGGGCTGTAAAACTCATGCTGAAAAGTCAGGAAATATTCCCTGATAAATGGAAAAACAGGTTTGCTTGTCTTGAAAAAGAATGTGTTGTCCAACGGCTTCTAAGGCCGGTCGAATGGCAGTTCCACTTCCTTGCGGTAACCCGTGCCCACGTAAGTGGCTACCAGGTCGCCCGCCTCATTGCGCACCCGCACCTCGCAATTGGGCAATTTGTGGTGGTCGAATACCTCGTGTGCTTCGGCATACAGGTAGCCTTCGCACTCGGAACGGAAGTAATTGATGGAGGCGTTGATGGAAAAGGTGAGCCGTCCTCCCGCATTGCAGGCCACACCGAAGGCGAAATCGGCCAACGTGAAGATGGCCCCGCCCTGGCACACACCGCCCGCGTTCAGGTGTTCCGGCGTGATGAGCATACGCGCCTTGGCGTATCCCGGCTTCGCCTCCAGCAGCTCCACTCCGGCCGCATGGCAGGCGAAACGGTCGTTCTTGAAAAAGTCTTTTATGTTCATTTCCTACAAATTTATTTCTTCCAAAGGGTTCCAAAACACGTCGCGCCAACGCTTTATCCGGTCGTTTTCCACCGCGACCCCTTCCGAGGCAAGCCGTTGCTGCATCTCGTCTGCCACGCCGAACGCCCGTTTGCCCGACAGGCATCCGGTGCTGTTCACCACCCGGTGCGCCGGGATGTCGGGGGCGAAGCGGTCACATTCAGCCATCATGCGCCCCACCAGGCGGGCATGCTGCGGGCAGCCTATCGCCCGGGCGATGGCACCATACGTGGTGGCCCGTCCGCAAGGGATGCGGCGCACCACGTCGTACACCGCCTGCCTGAAAGCATCTTGTCCTTCCGCATCCATATCTGAACCTCTTTTTTGGAACGGCAAAGCTAATAAAAAAACTTCCCCCTTTCACAAGGAGGAAGTTTCTTTTGTTTGTAGAATTGTCCGAACCATCTCATCACGGCAGCCGTCCCGTTTATGGAAACGGCTATGAAAAAAACGATTGTCCAATCCCTAAAACACATTTGAAAGTTTATAATAGTAGCCGTCTCACGACGAAAAAGCGGATAAAGGTTGGTTTGTGAGTGATATGTGTGACAATGTTGAGACTCCCTTTATCCTTTTGGTTGCAAACCCGCTTTTTGAGCAAGGCTTGGGAAATATCTATACGGACTTAATCACGTTTCCTATAAATTTCAACGGGTGCAAAGGTATATATATAATTTAAAATATCCAAGGAAACCTGCAAGAAAAAAAAATGAAAAAACAGGAAAACGATGCTTGTTGAAAACTTTTCCTGCCGGGCAAGGGACAAGTCCTTTTATTGTCCTACCTTTGCAGGCGTGGAAAAACTCATCCGCCATATCGAAAGCCTGCTCATTCGCAACGATTACGTCATCATACCTGGTTTGGGGGGATTTGTGCTACAGGAACAACCGGCTCAAATCACTCCCGAAGGCATCGTGCCTCCGCGCCACCGGGTGGGTTTCAACGCGCGGATGGACAACAACGACGGTATGCTGGCCACCGAAGTGCTCCGTGCCGAAGGCATCCCCTACCGTGCCGCCATCGCCCTGATACGCGACGAGGTAGCCGAAGCCCAAAAGGCATTGCAGGCTGGTGACGATGTGCCTATAGGCAGGCTTGGCACATTGAGGCTCAACCAAGAGAGGCAGATAACCTACACGCCTGCGGACAGGCTTCCGGTATTCCCGGCCGACTTCGGGCTGGGCGTGTTGCACATCGCGCGGCCATGCCCGAAGCAAGCCCCCAAGGCCGTGGTCATCCCCCTGCCCTCCCGCCGCAGCGTGTTCCGTTACGCGGCTTCCATCCTCGTATTGCTGGCCGTGCTGCTGTGCGCACCCCGCATGGGCGACAGCAATCCGCACGACATGGCCGGCATCGGCAATCCCCTGGAACTTTTCTCGCCGACCGAAGCCGTTGTGACCGCACAACCTCCCGTCCAAACCCCGCAACCGCCCGCAACCGCCTCCCCCGCCAAGCGTTACCACATCATCGTGTCGTGCTTGGCCAACAGGACTTCGGCCGACCGGTATTGCGAACTGCTACAGGCCAAGCATTACGACAATGCCCGGGTGTTGCCATCCGTGCGCACCAACCGCATCGCCATCGAGTCGTTTGCCGACCGGGCCATCGCCGTGCTCTACCTGAAGGAATTGCGGACGGGCAACCCGGAATTTGCCGACGCATGGCTGTACATCGAATAAGGAGAAAATAAGTTCCCGATAATTTGTGCGGTTCAAAAACTTGTTTTACTTTTGCAACGTCTTTTCAAGGACAATAAAAGGAACGTCCTCTTCCTTTTATTCATCAATCACTAAAAAAACAGTAACCATTCATCCCCATGCAAGCAACCACTGCGGGGGCTGTCTTACAAAATATCCATTCAACAACCATTATGAGTAATTACAACATTTTGCAACTGAACGCAAAAGACCTGCCCGAACTGAAAGAAATCGCAACCGCATTGGGCTTGAAAGTGCCGAACTCCATAGCCAAAGACATATTGGTGTACGAGATACTGGACCAACAGGCCGTGGTCAACGCGCAGAAAACCACCGCCAGCGATGGCCAGGACGGCCAGCGCAAGCGGAAAACAAGGGGCGCAGCCAAGGCCTCCAACGAAGCCGCCCCCCAGGAAAAAGCCGCCGAGCAGCCAGCCGAAACTCCCAAGCGGGGAAGGCCCAAGAAAGAAAAAGCCGCCGCCGAACAGGCCAAGGCAGAGCCGGAACCCGCCAAGAGCGAACCTGCCGCCACCGAAACCGCGGCTCAGGAACAGCCCGCGGCCAAGCCCGCCAAGAAAAGAGGCCGTCCCTCGAAAGCCGAAAAAGCCGCCAAGGAACAAGCCCAGGCCCAGGCCCAGCAAGCGGAGCAACCGGCTGAAAGCAAAGCCGCTCCCGCCCAGGAACAACCGGCCGACACCCCCGCCGAACCGCAACCCGCCGTCGCGGAGCCCAAGCCCAACAAACCCGCCGTGCCCGTAAACGTGCCGGCCTACGGCAACTTCCAGCGCAACAAGAACAACAATTACCAGCGCAACGACAACGGCAACTACCCCAACTACCAGCGTTACGACAACGGTAACAACCAGAACTACCAGCGTTACGACAACGGCAACTACCAGAACTACCAACGCAACGACAACCAGACCAGCTACCAGCGCAACGAGAAACTCTTCGACTTCGAAGGCATCCTCGAAGGCAACGGCACCCTCGAAATCATGCCCGACGGCTACGGCTTCCTGCGCTCGGCGGACTACAACTACCTGTCGTCGCCCGACGACATCTACGTGTCCCAGTCGCAAATCAAGCTCTTCGGACTCAAGACGGGCGACAGCGTGACCGGCTCCATCCGCCCGCCGAAGGAAGGCGAAAAGTACTTCCCGCTGGTCAAGGTCACCAAAATCAACGGCCGCTCGCCCGAGTTCGTGCGCGACCGCGTGCCGTTCGAGCACCTCACCCCCCTGTTCCCCGATGAAAAATTCCGCCTCACCACGGGCAAGAACGACTCGCTCTCGTGCCGCATCGTGGACCTCTTCTCGCCCATCGGCAAGGGGCAGCGCGGCCTCATCGTCGCCCAGCCCAAGACCGGCAAGACCGTATTGCTGAAGGAAATAGCCAACGCCATCGCGGCCAACCACCCCGAGGTGTACATGATTATCCTGCTCATCGACGAACGTCCGGAAGAAGTGACCGACATGGCACGCAGCGTGCACGCCGAGGTCATCTCCTCCACCTTCGACGAACCCGCCGAGCGGCACGTGAAAGTGGCCAGCATGGTGCACGAGAAGGCCAAACGCATGGTGGAATGCGGGCAGGACGTGGTCATCCTGCTCGACTCCATCACCCGCCTGGCACGCGCCTACAACACCGTGTCGCCCGCATCGGGCAAGGTGCTCTCCGGCGGCGTGGACGCCAATGCCCTCCACCGCCCCAAACGCTTCTTCGGCGCGGCGCGCAACATCGAGAACGGAGGCAGCCTCACCATCATCGCCACGGCGTTGACCGACACCGGCTCGAAGATGGACGACGTGATATTCGAAGAATTCAAGGGCACGGGCAACATGGAGCTGCAACTGGACCGCAAGCTGTCCAACAAGCGCATCTTCCCGGCGGTGGACATCACCGCCTCCAGCACCCGCCGCGACGACCTGCTGCTGGACCAGGACACCCTCAACCGCATGTGGATACTGCGCCGTTACCTGTCGGACATGAACTCGGTGGAAGCCATGGAATTCCTCAAGGAAAGGCTCGAACGCACGGCCAACAACGACGAATTCCTCCTGTCCATGAACGGGGACTGACACAACGACAACCCGATATAAGGCATTGCGCCGGAAAGGGAGCTTTACCCTTTCCGGCGCAACCGTTTCACGGCAACCCCTGCCCGAAAGCTGCTGCAACTTCTACGCCACAGTTG
>CASFUX010000056.1 GCA_949297975.1 uncultured Bacteroidales bacterium | reverse complement strand
ATGTCGTTTTTACGTAGGGCGTTGCCCTACGCTGAACGCCCCAAGGCCGTTGGCCTTGTAACTTGTAATTTGTAGCTCGTAGCTTGTAGCTCGTAGCTTGTAGCTCGTAACTTAGCATGCGATCGAACCTATATATATTATTAATATTAACGTGCGGCCTGTTGCTCGCGGGCAAAGGTTTCGCCCAGCCTTATCCGCACCATGTGACGGCGTGGTTGGATGGAGGGTATGGCAATTTGCTGGAAAATGCGGCGCACGTGCAGTCCCCCGGTAGCTTCGGATGGGGAGCGGGTGTCGGTTATGAATGGCAGCAGAAGAAGTTCTTGCTGCATACCGGTGTGGAGTTCAGGCGGTTTGCTTCGCAGTGGCGGGTGGACGATTTCGTGTACGAGCAGCCCCGGACCGATACCGAGGGCGATGCTTACACGGCCCGTTTCCGCTTTGCCGATGTGCGCGAACGCATCGGGTTGGGATATGTGCAAGTGCCTTTGATGGCGGGTATGCAGCATAAGGGGTTTTATTTCCTGGCCGGTGCCAAGGTGGGGCTGAACCTCACGGGGCGAGGTCGGGTGGATGATGCGGTCACTTCTTCGGGAAGGTACGATCCCTTTATAGACGATTTCGAGGATATGCCCAACCACGGTTTCGATACCCGCACGGAGCGTCACGATTATGAGTTGGAGGCGGGGCTGAATGCATCGTTGGCGGCGGAAGTGGGGTGGCACTACCGCATTGGGGAAGACCCGCATTCGCCGTTTGCCTGGCGGTTGGGCTTGTATGGGGAGTACGGGCTGCTGAATGTGCAGAACGGGCAATATCAAGAGGACTTGGTGCTGCAACCCGATGCTGCATGGCCCGTATTGAACAGCTTGATGCGCACGGCAGCGGGAGTGGCCGTGCATCCCTTGGAGATCGGGGTCAAGGTCACGTTCCTGTTCGGCATAGAAGGCCGCAGGCCGTGCTTGTGCGAGTATTATTAGAAGCCTCCCCAAGCCCCTCCAGCGGGAGGGGATGTTTGTAGGGGATGTATCAAAATAGCCGTGAACACGGATGGAACAGATAAAACGGATTTAAACGGATTTGAATGCCATTGATTGTCAAGGATTGTTGCAATAGGAAATCCGTGATAATCCGTTCAATCCGTGTTATCCGTGTGCTAAATCCCTTTGATACACCCTCCAGCAGCGAAAGGTGTGGGGCCTTTAGGATATGATGAGATGGAGGGCATTGAGACAGGGCATGCCTTGTCTCTACACGGGGAAATGCCGTTCTTTTTCGTAGGGCGTTGCCCTACGCTGAATGCTTCAAGGCCGTTGGCCTTGTAACTTGTTTACTTGTAGCTTGTAGCTTGTAGCTCGTAGCTTGAATTAAAAACCAACATCAACTAACATAATGTTTAATTAAAGTCTTCGCTTATGAAAAGTATGTACAAGAGGAGCACTTTCTTGGCAGTTGGCCTGTTGCTGGCTATGGGCATGCAGGCACAATTGACGGTGTTCCAAGACGACTTCGAGGATGGCTTTCCCGGCTCGTGGACACAGGAGCAGGTGAAAGGGGAGTACAGTTGGGCGTTGCAGACAGGTGCTGCCTGTGTGTACCCGACTGGAGCGGTTTCGGGCGAGTCGCGGGTGTATTTCTATGCCCCGGCCAACGACCCGGCTACGACGCGGCTGATCACCCCGGTGATCGATGCATCCGAATTAGTGACACCGGCACGCATTCATTTTTGGTATGCTTTGCCGGCATTCAGCGAAACGCGCGATGTGAACGACACGTTGCGCGTGTATGCCCGTCTCTCGGCTACGGCGGAGTGGCAGTTGCTGGGTGAATTGGCCGACATGCAGGAGTTCTGGGAAGAAGCGACCATGGCGTTGCCCATGAAGTCCACTACCTTGCAGATAGCCTTCGAGGCGGTAAGCCACGGCGGGCGCGGCGTGGTGCTGGACGATGTGCTGGTGGGTAATACCATCCAGTGCGGGCAGGAACTGCAAGGCATGGCAGCTGGCAAGGTAACCCCTGAAGCGGCTACGTTGAGTTGGGAACGTCCGAACGACTTCGCTACCTACAACGTAAAAGTGTCGGCTACGGAGATTACCGACTTCACCCAACCGGCTTTGAAAGAAGCCGCAGGATTGGTGGACAACTTCTATGCGGTGGACGGCCTCACGCCTGAAACCACGTATTACTTCTATGTGCAGTCCGACTGCGGTGATGGCGACCTTTCTCCATGGACGGAAGCTACGTTCACCACCGACTATGCGCCGGTGGAAAGCTTTAGTGAAGATTTTGAGGACTACCCGTCGGATCAGATGGGGAGTACTAGCGTGCCAGTGAGCGGTAAGTGGAAAGGATTTTTGCGGACGATGGAAAAAGCAACGACAGCCCGTTCTTTTGTGGACGATGCACAGTCGGCTTCGGGTGACTTTTCTGCCGTGTTGTATTGTTACCACACGTTCAATAGTGGTGTTTCTGCATATTCACAGGTTTACTTAGTTTCTCCGGCTTTGGTTAATGATATAGATTGGAGTACAAAGCAACTTCGCTTCAAGATGATGACGGCGGATGCGTATGGCAAGGTACATGTGGGTATCAGCACGCATCCCGATGTACTTGATTTTGGTGAAGGAGAATACGAAGAATTGGCTGTAGTTGAAAATTATGGCATCAATACGTTCGAAGAAAAAGTGCTCCCGTTGAGCAGCTACGAGGGCAAGGGACGTTACATCGTATTTTCCGTTTCAGGTCTTGACACCCGGTCAACGGAGACTTATTATTTAGATGATATCATATTGGAAGATGCGGGGACAGATTGCGGTGAAATGCAATTGCTCGCTCCGCAAGCAACAACCACTACGGCTACGGGGGCTACTCTTACGTGGAGTGACTTGAACGCCACCAGTTGGAATTTGAAGGTATCCGACCGTCCCATTGACCCGGAAACTACTTATGGCAATGGATTTACAGGCACGGTGCAGACGGCTTCGTACCAAGTGACCGGTCTTGTAGGCGGTACGGGGTATTATGCCTATGTGCAGCCTATTTGTGCCGACGGCGTGGCAGGCAAGTGGTCGCAAGGCGGGTTGTTTTTCACCGAAGTGGATACGGAAAACGGCATTACCGTTCCTTATTACCAAGGCTTCGATGCCGAGTTTGAAATCAATCCGAGTACATCAAGCAGTTTTAGCACACCGTTCCCTAGAGGATGGGCGCGTTTGTCGGAACAAGTGACGGGTTCTATCATCGAGCCAAGAATTTACACGACTAATTATTCAGCTCCGGCAGCATTGCAGATGCGTCTTCGTGAAACGCAGTACTCTATGGTGGCTTTGCCTAAGTTTGCTGCGGACATTCAGGATTTACAGTTGCGCTTCAAGGTGAGGGCCGGAGATACAGAACACAATTATTTCTTATTAGTTGGAGTTATACCGGATCAAACGTTATCGGTAAGCATTTATGATACGTATACGTTTGTAGATACTCTCCATATCCCGTCTAATGAGTGGGAAGAAGTGATTGTTAAGTTTGACGGTTATAAAGGCGATGGAGGGTATATTGTCCTTATGACGGAAAAATCTTTGTTGGATGAAACGTCTCAAAAGTCCCTTTATATAGATGACCTTTACGTAGAAGAAGCTGGCGGTGCTTCCGCTCCCACCGACTTGGCGGGTGAACTGGTAAATAATAGCACGGTAAACCTCTCCTGGCAGTCGGATGCTTCGAAGTTTGAAGTGCTGTATGGAGGCGAAGGCCTTTCGTTCAACGATCCGGCCAACAAGACGCAGGCCGTAACGGGCACGACCACTACCGTAAGCGGCTTGGAAGCCAACCGTACCTACGACTTCTATGTGCGTGTGAAGGAAGATGATGGCACTACCAGCAATTGGGCGGGTCCATTGACGTTCACCACCGAACAAACGGCGGCCACGTTGCCTTATGTGGCGACGTTCGAAGACGAGGCGGACAACGCCCAGTGGACGTTGCTCAACGAGGATTTTGTCAATGCTTGGCGCATCGGCACGGCTACCAAGAAGCAAGGCAGCCGCTCGCTGTACGTTACCATGCCCACGAACGACAACAGCTATGCCAGCGGTACGCCGCAGCCTTACCTTTTTGCCTACCGTGTCATCGACATGGCCGAACCCGGGCTGTACGACATCGGCTTCTCCTGGAAGGCGCAGGGTGAAAGTACGAATGACTTTATGCGGGTGTTCGTGGTGCCGGACTCACTGGAAGTGATACCGGGAGAGAAAAACGGCATTTCTGCCACGGCCACGCCGAGCGGGTGGGTGACCTTGGGCGGCAAATACAATTTGCAGTCCGAATGGCAGGACACCGTGTTTACGGCGCAGATGTTCACCGAGGCTGGTAAATACAAACTGTTGTTCTATTGGACGAACAACACCAGCACGAACACCAGCTACCCCCCGGCAGCTGCCGTGGATAGCGTGTTCTTCAAAAAGAACGTGGTGTGCATGACCCCGATAGACGTGACGGTGGACAAAATCAACGATGTGGATGCCGAGCTGAACTTTATTAGCTATAACACCGAAGCTTGGGACTTGAAGCTATCGACCACCGAGTTTGACGTGGCAGACGACAAGATAGCTGACCAAGAAGCGGATGTTTTCGATGGGCAGATAGACACCTTGTCGTACAAGATGACGGGTTTGCAGCCCTCCACTACCTATTATTATTACCTGCGCACGCCGTGCAACGATGAATGGCAAAAAGGTACGTTCACCACGAAATGTGAACGGCAGCCGTTGACCGTGCTGGAATACTTCGATGAATCGGAAGACTTTCCCGGTTGCTGGACGAAGCTGACCAATAACACGGGCAACAACGCGGCATTCCCGGCCATCAATACGGAAACGTATTATAATGGTAAGGCGGCATTGGAATTTTATGCGCAGGGTTCTGCCTATTACAATGCAGCCGTGTCGCCCATGCTCGATGTGGACGATTTGAGCAAGGTACAGGTACGTTTCTATGGTTATTCGCCGGTGGCTACCGGAAAGTTGGTGGTTGGAGCGATTGAGGATGCTGCCGATTATGAAACCATCTTCCCCATCGACACGTTGACGGTGGAAGAAAAAGGAGTGTGGGAGTACTTCGAAGTGCCGTTCGATGCCTATGCGGGCAAGGGCGAAGCCAAGTATGTTGTATTAATGTCGGAAAAGCAAGGTGCCCACTTCCTGGTGGACAGCGTGGTCATCGAGCCGATACCCGCTTGCCGCACCCCGCGCGACCTCGTGGCGAAGGAAAATGCTTACTCGGCCTTCTTGAACTGGAATGGCTATGGGGCAGGGGCATTCAATGTGAAGGTGTCTTCTGAACCGATTGACCCCACGACCCAGTCGGGCGACATGTACGAAGCCCGCGTGCAGCACGACACGCTTACGGTAGGTGGGCTGCGTCCGCTCACCATGTACTACTGGTACGTGCAGGCCGTGTGCGGCGAAACCGAGATGGGTGAATGGTCCAAGGAAGTGTACTTCCAGACCTTGTGTCCGTATTATGGATTACCGTTGCGCGATGGTTTTGATACGTATGGGGTAAATTCTATTTCAAGTGGTCCTCTTCCTGATTGTTGGACTGTGGTGAAGTCGTATGGTAACTATCCTTTTATTTACGGTGGAACCACATCTTCTACATTCTTAGCCAATATTCATAGTTTGCCGGCTTCTTTGAAGTTTGACATTTCTTCCAAGGCTGATAATTATCAAATCATAGCAACTCCACAGTTGTATGTAGATGATATCAGCACATTGATAGTGTCGTTTTGGGTGAGGATGAAAGATACCGGCGGACAGTTGATAGTAGGGGTAATGGATGACCCGAGTGACATCAACACCTTTGTGCCAGTTGATACCATTTTGCGTGTGGGTAGTGATTATGTGTGTGATACGGTTTACCTGTCATCCTATGAGGGCACTGGCAAATATGTGGCATTTAGCAACTATAATGGGAAAACAGGCAACGAGGTCTATTTGGATGATGTGGTCATTATGAATCCGAATATGACTTGCGCCATGCCGGAAAATTTGCAGGCTTTGGGTGTTACGGACACGCAGGCCAATCTCACTTGGAGTGACCCGGCAGCAGCGGAATACTACAATTTGAAGGTGTCTACGTATTCCATCGTGCCGGATATGGAGGAAGCCGACTTTCTGACCCTTGACTCGCTCGAACTGCGTCGCCATGTGCTGACAGGCTTACAGCCGAGTACTACGTACTACGTGTATGTGCAGTGTACCTGTGGCGAAGATGGCGACAGTTACTGGGCCAGCACTTCGTTTACCACGTTGTGCGAAAAGATAAGCAGCTATGAGGACGACTTCTCGACTTACGACGCGGGCACGGAACTAGCGGAATTGTGCTGGAGCAGCCGGGTGGATGTGCTGACGGGCACGCCGAGCGAAAGCCAGCAGGTAGCTCCGTGCATCAACAATGCCGGCACCACTGCCGACAAGAACATGGCCATCGAAATAGACCCGTTCTATGACGCGGATGACGGTACCACCCGGGTGTGGGCCATCTCGCCCATGCTGGAAAACCTGCAAGGCAAGCAGATGACTTTCCGCTACAAGGCGTCCTATACGGGTCGTTCCTTCCCATTGGTGGTGGGCGTGATGTCCGACTGGAGCGACGTGAGCACCTTCGTACCCATCGATACGCTTTATACCAATTATGAAACGGGTTGGTACGCCTACTTGATGAACTTCTCTGAATATGCGGATGCCTCGTTCGTGGCTTTCATGTCATGGGCGGACGAAGAAATGTACAGCACCAACAGCAACAAGTTGTATGTGGATGATATTGTCATCGAGGACATCCCGGCTTGTGCTTCGGCTTACGACATCGAGGTAACGGCGGTGGGCAGTGCCACGGCCACGCTGACTTGGAAAGCGGGTAATGCCTCCAGCAATGCATGGAACTATATCCTGACCGATACGGAGGTGGATATGTCGCTTGAAGGAGCGGTGGATTCACTGACGAAGTACCAGGTGAAGACGGGCACGGCCAACACGCCGACCTGCACGATCGAAGGTTTGATGGCCGACACGGAATATTGGTTCTACCTCACTCCGCAGTGTGGCACGGCTTACTTCCCGCAAGGCGTGGCGTTGCACACCGAGTGCGATATGAAGCTGGAAGTGCCCTACTACGAAGACTTCACTTCGTATGGCACGGCCACAAGCGGGCGTAATACGGCATTCCCCACATGCTGGTACCGTGAAACCAATAATTATGGGTCACCGGCCTATCCGTACATCCAACCCCAGTCGTATCTTTCCTTCCCGGATGAATTTATCGATGTAATATCGGGTAGTATGTTGTATATGTATACCAGCAGTGCTGGTCAATATGTATATGTGGCTACGCCCGAAATTGATACGGATGACATGCAGTCGCTCCGGGCACGTTTCAAAGCCGGTGCTACTACGGCCAATCGCAAAATGATTGTGGGTATCGCCACCAACCAGAAAGACACGGCTACGTTCGTGCCATTGGATACGGTGGTAATGGAAGAAGCCGATGTGTTGTATGAGTTCCGTGTGCCGTTCGAAGGGTACACAGGTACGGGCAAATGCCTTGCCTTCATGGTTAAGGATGGGCACCGACCTTATCTTGGCGAACTGAACATCGAAGAAAACACCTCATGCGAACTGCCCATCAATGCGCAGGCTTCGGCCTTGTCCGATACCTCGTTGGTAGTAAGCTGGGATCGCGCGGGTGCTGCCCGGTGGGAAGTGCGCTACGGCCAGGCCGGGTTCGACATGGATGTGGAAACGGAATACAAGTCGGTGATCGTAACCGATACGTTCTGCATCATCACTGGCTTGGAACAACTGACCGACTACGACGTGCGGGTTCGCACCCTGTGCTCGGACGAGGAAGTCAGCCCGTGGTTGCGTCCGTTTACTGTGCGTACCTTGCAGACCCCGTTGGAACTGCCGTTTGAAACGGCGTTCGAGGATGCGGAAGATGACAAGTTGTGGCAAGTTACCGCACAGTATCGGAGTGCCAACTACCCTCTGTGGGCAATCGGCAACGCCACGTCGAGCGAAGGGAATGGGCGTAGTCTCTATCTCTCCGGCGATAACGGGGCGACCAGTTCGTATGGAAGTTCAACCAGAAAGAACTACACGTTTGCCTACACTACGGTTAATCTGACGGAAGGGCTTTATAAAGTATCGTTCAAGTGGAAAGGTACAGGCGATGGCCTAAACTATATGCTGAGTGCATTCTTGATACCTGACTCCCTCAAAATTACAGACCAAGTGGATGATTACGATTTTTATAGGCGGAGTGATACCATTTTGGTAGCTGGAGGTTTGGGCATGGAAAGTTTGACTGATGATGCTTGGCAATCATTTGAACGAACATTTAAAGTGACCCATGAAAAAGCTGGCATTTTCCAGTTTGCTTTCTACAGTGAAAACAACGATGAAGGCATACCGTTTGCGGTGGACAGCGTATCGTTTGTGCGCACAGCTCCCACCACGCCGGAATTCTTGCGCTTGGAAAGCGTGACGAAGAACACGGCTACGGTGGATTGGTTGAGCTACAATGCCTCCTCGTACACGGTGCGCCTCTTCAACAAGCCGATGGATGCTGCTCAAGTGGAAGATGCTACCGACTATGTAAAGGAACAGACGGTATATGAATTGCCCGCCACTATCGAGGGGCTTTCGGCCGGTACATTATATTATATGTATGTGAAAGCCGATGGCGGAAGTGGATGGGCGGAAATGCCGTTCTATACCGCTTGCGATGCGGCGGTGGTGAACTTCCCCGTGCTGGAAAACTTCGAAGGGCTGGGCTTCGGCTATTATGCGTATCCGCCTTGCTGGCTCAAATGGAACAGCATGACGAAGTATGAAATGGAAGAAATGATGGCTGACCGGTATGATAATATGTACGCGTTCCGCTATTATACACCGTATGTAGCAGACAGCTTGTATTATAATGGCTTCTATAACCAAATAGGTTATGAAGGCAGCGATGGTGTGTTGTTCTTGAGTTCAGTAAAATCAGGTGCTTATTCTATGGTTATCAGTCCTGAATTTGAACCCGAAGTGCTGAAAGACCTCCACGTGCAGTTCTATCTGCGCCACATGGCAGCCTCTTCCAGCCGGTTGATTGTCGGGGTGATGACTGATGCGTCAGACCCGTCCACGTTCATCCCGCTGGATTCGATTGAAGGAATGACCAATAAGTGGGATTTGCAGGTGAAGGGTTCTATGCGCGATTATGAAGCGCAACTTGAAGGCATTCCGGCCAAACATTTTGCTTTGAAGGCTTCCAATGCAGTGAATACGCAACTGCTTATTGATGACCTCCGCCTGGGACGTTGGCAGGACTACGACGTGTACGACCAGGTATGCAAGGGCTACTCCTATCGCGGGCATGGCTTCGACATCGATGCTGCCGAGTTGCAGCAGGAAGGCGAACAGGTGTTCACTCGCACGGCTTTGCGCCCGGCGGGCACGATGGGCAACGACAGCATCATCCACCTGCACCTCACCGTGACCGAAACGCTTTACACCTATTTGGAAGATGAAGCGTGCGAAGGCGACGTGTACGAAAAGCATGGCTTCAGCCTGTCAGGCGATGAACTCACGAGCGGTGAACACCGCATGTCGTTCAATTCGGTGGACGGTTGCGACAGCGTGGTAGTGCTCAACCTCACAGTGAACAAGTCCTACTTGTTCGAGGAAGCGCAGAAGAGCTGCCCCGACCAGTTGCCTTACACCTGGCATGGACGCGATCTGGCGGAAACGGGCGTGTACTACGACAGCCTGCGCACGGTGGCCGGTTGCGACAGCATCTATATGCTCGACTTCCAGGTGCTGACGGTGGAAACCACGGAAGAAACCATCGACATCTGCGAGGCTGACCTGCCTTATGAATGGAACGGTCTTACGCTGACCGAGGAAGGAGAATACTCCGTGACGTTGGATAACGTGAACAACTGCGACAGCATCGTGACACTCACTTTGCGCGTACACCAACCTTACGACTTACGTGAGGAAGTGACCATCTGCCACGGCGGCTCGTTCTCGGGCTTCGGCTGGGACAACATCACCACGGCAGGCACATACACGCATGAGGAAGTGAGTGTATGGGATTGCGACAGTACCTTCACGCTGGTGGTAACCGTGGCTGCCGAACTGGCAACCACTATGCGCGATACCATCTGTGCAGGAGATGTTTATGAACCGGGCAGCGACTTCACGCAGGTGGCCGAGACGGCTACGGAAATCCTGTACCAGAAGACCATCCCGTCACAGGCGGTGGCCGACTGCGACAGCACCGTAACCTTGGTGGTGGCCAAGTTGCCGAGCTACGATGTGGACGATGAAGTAAGCATCTCCGAAGACCAGTTGCCTTACCAGCATGCCGACACCACGTTCGACATCGGTACGGAAAGCGGTGAATACCTCATCCATGCGCAGACGGTGGCCGGTTGCGACAGCATCGTACACCTCACCCTCACGGTAGGTGGCAGCGGTATCGGCATGTTGGGCGACGACGGGTATTTCAACATCACGCCTAACCCCGTGCAGGTGCAAGCCCCGGCTTACATCAACTACGACTTCACCGAAGCGGAAAAGGACAACATGTTGGTGGAAGTGTACACCAGTACAGGCCATAAGCTCCAGGGCTTTATGCCGGAAGTGTTCCCCATCAACGTGGGCAAGTACCTCTTCGCACCGGGCGTGTACATGGTACGTGTCACCACCGGCACGGGCGAAGTGCTGGTAGGCCGCATCATAGCACGGTAGTCAAGATGTTTGTAATGAGTGATTAAAGATGCATGAAAAAACGTGCTTGCGTTTCCTTGGAAACGTGAGCACGTTTTCATTGAAATGTGAGCACGTTTTACCCGAAACGCGAGCACGTTTTTCATCAATCGTCCGGGCGGCCTTGACCGGCTTCCCGGATGCAAGGAACGGCAGGGGATGTATCAAAATAATCGAGAACACGGATGAAACAGATAAAACGGATTTATACGGATTTGAATACCATTGATTGTCAAGGATTGTTGAAATAGGAAATCCGTGATAATCCGTTCAATCCGTGCTATCCGTGTGCTAAATCCCATTTTGATACACCCCCATTTGTAGAGACAAGGCATGCCTTGTCTCCGTGCGAAAAATAAACATAAACCTGTTACCGAGACAAGGCATGCCTTGTCTCTACATTGCTACACAATATGAAACATTTCAAATCAAGACAAATTGCTTTGGCGTGCATGGGGCTGGGAATGGCCTTCTATGCCGGGGCGCAAACGGTGCATCTGCCGTATTTCTGCGGCTTTGAGACCGATGCCGAGCGGGATGGCTGGGTCATCGACAACGGCACGAATGCCAATCAGTGGGTAGTGGGTGAAGCCACGGCCATGCGGGGCACGCACAGCCTGTACATCTCACCCGATGAAGGCGAGACGGCAACCGTGTCTTCTTCCCCGGGGCTAAGCGTGGTGTATAAGGAGTTTGAGTTGCCTACAGGCACTTATGAAGTGTCGTTCGACTGGAAGTTGTTGGGCGGTGGAGCCGATACGCTGCTGGTGGCGTGGGTGGACGACCCGGAAGACCCTTCATTGTCGCTATCCTCGAATGCGAATGGCGACTTTCCCAAGAGCATCCGTAGCTTCGAGAAGTTGCGGTTGTCGGGTTATACCAGTTGGAAAAATACTACCATGTCGGTGCGGGTTCGTGGTGCAGGGCGAGGCATCCTGGTTTTCATGTTTGGCAAGCGTCCTAATACGAGCTTGTTGGTTAATCCAGGCGCATGTATTGATAATGTACAGATAGGTCCATCGGGTAGTGGGGCGTGTGCTCGTCCCACGAACATCACGGTAGAAACCGGGCAGGCCGCCTTGCGCCTGGCTTGGCAGGGTGAGGCCGATTCGTACAACCTGACTTATAAGGACACCCGGGGCGATGCGTGGACTACGGTGCAGGGCATCACGGACACTACTTATACCATCACTTCGCCACCGGCTGGCGTGTACACCTTTTGGGTGAACAGTGTGTGTGGTGCGGACACGACCATTTGGTCGGTGTACCAGTATGTGGTGGTGACCGATGCGGCCATGAATTGTATCAATTATGTGGATTTGACATCGGACATGGTGCATGTGTATTATGGTAAATTTACTAATCCAAAACAAAGTGAAGGCATTGTGGACTTCGGAGAAGAGGACTATGTGCAAACCCGTCATACGGTGAACGTGTTGCCTGATCGCTATGACCCGAATACGGGCTACGAGCTTCGCACCATTCCAGAAGGGGAGTTAGCATCTATCCGGTTAGGCAATAGTAGCGTGGATTATCAAGCCGAGAATATCACGTATGATTATGTGGTCGATTCGGCATCTTCTATCCTGCTGATGAAATATGCGGTGCTGTTGGAAAATGCCCACTTGAATGATGCCAGTGTCCAATCGCGTTTCCAGTTGGAAATATTGGATGAAAATGGGTATGTGATAGACGACTGTGCTTCCATTGACTTCTATCCATCGAATGTGAAAGAATGGAATGAGTATTGTCCTCCAGGCGAGAGTGGTTCGGAATGCGTGGTTTGGAAAGACTGGACGGATATCGGGGTGGACGTGTCTGCCTATGCGGGAGAGAAAATCCAAATCAGCCTCACCACCTATGACTGTAACCAAGGAATGCACTTCGGTTACGCCTACTTCACCCTCAACTGCGTGCCGAAAACCATCAGCGGCTTGACCTGCGGCGAGACGCCGGACAGCATCTCCGCTCCCGAAGGCTTCAACTATGAATGGTATCACATCACCAACATGGCCAGCATAGACGATACCATCAGCACGGCGCGGACGCTTTATATCAATCCGAACGATACTTCCACGTACATCTGCCGGGTGATTTCGCCGGAAGACCCTGCCTGCTACTTCGAAATGCAGGCCGTCGTCGCGCCGCGCTTCCCCAAGGCCGAGGCATCGGCCACGCTCATTCAGGAGAATTGCCAGAACAAGGTGCAGTTTGAAAACCTCAGCTATATCTACACGGAGAATGGCAAAATCAACGAGCAGCTGACCTCGTTCTATTGGGACTTCGGCGAGCTGGGCACTTCGGAGGAGATGAACCCCCTGGTGGTGTATGACGAGCCGGGCACGTACTCCTACAGCCTGCATGTGACGATGGAAGGCGGTTGCGATGACGAATGGCCGGGTACGGTGAATATCCCCCGGATAGGCGACGTGACGGACACCATCCCGGTGTGGAGATGCAAAAAAGAGGGGTATTATGACTATAATGGAAAATACCTGACCACCGAAGGCTATCACGACTTCCTATATACTTCCCCGGCGGGTTGCGACAGCCTGGTGGTGATAGACCTGCATTTCTACGAAGCGTTCGACGAGGTTCGCACGGACACCATCTGCTTCGGCGAATCGGTGGAATTCCAGGGCGGGACGTATGACCACACCGGCGTGTATACGGAGACTTACACCGCCTCGACAGGTTGCGACAGCACCTATACGCTGGACTTGACGGTGCTGCCGGAAATTGTGTTCTCGGCAACGGCCACCCCGGCCTTGGAGGGCAACGACGGGGTGATTACGATAGACACCTATCCCGACGGCTTTGCCTATTACGCCTTGAACGGGGTGGAAAACGCTCCGTTGGAAGGGCTGACGGCAGGCGACTACGAATTGACCCTGTACGTGCAGCACGGCACGGTGCTTTGCGAACGGACAGAGACGGTGACGGTGGCCTCCACCTGCCTGGTGCTCGATGTGGCGGACGGGCCGTATGAAACTTGTGCCGATGCGCCGGAAGTGCTGGTGCCCTACACCATCCAGGACGGCGTGATGTATGTATATGATGTGGCGTTCGACGAAGCGGCACGCCAAGCCGGGTTTGAAGACGTGGCGGGGATAGCGGCCACGGCGGATAGCTGGTTCGTATTGCCCATGCCGCAGGCCACGGCACCGGATTATATGCGTCCGGGGCATTATGCGGCTACCATCACGTTCCCCGACCAGCCTTGCGATACGGCGGTAGTGGTGCCTTTCTCCATCCTCTACCCCTCGTCCATCCTGTCCCAGCGGTGGAATGATGTGCTGTTCGTGCAGAATGCGGACTACAACGGCGGCTATGACTTCTCGGCCTACCAATGGTATAAGGGGGGCGAGGCGATAGAAGGGGCTACCGCCTCCTACCTGCACGTGCCCGAAGGGCTGGACACGTCGGCGGAGTACAGCGTGGCGTTGACCCGCTCGGACGACGGGGTGACGGCCCCGACCTGCCCCGTGACACCCCGCGTGGTGGACGGCGTGACGCTCACCTTGCAGCAGAACGTGGTGCCCGAGGGCGGCGAGGTGCGCCTCACCTCCGACCTTGCGGGCACGGCCGCCCTCTACGACGTGAGCGGCCAGCTGGTGAGCCGCCATGCGCTGGAGGCAGGTGACAACGTGCTGCCCGCCCCCGGCTCGGCCGGCTATTACCTGCTTCGGGTGGTGCTGGACAACGGCCGCGCGGAGACCTACCACCTGCAAGTGGTCAACAACTGACTAATCACTAATCGTTAATCACTAACCGTTGATATAGATGAACAAATTCCTTGCTTATACATGGCTTGCCGCTTTGTCCCTCACGGGCATGGCGGCCTCGGCCGAGAACAGCCACTTCCTCGACGTGTGGGCGGGCGGCGGCTACGACGCGCTCCTGCACGGCATGGAGCATACCCGCGTGCCGGGCGGAGGAGGCTTCCACGTGGGGGCGGGCTACGAGCTGAACGCGGGCAACTTCCTGTTGCAGACGGGGGCGGAGTTCCAATGGCTCTCCTCCCGCACGCGCCTTTCGGGCTACGCGGAGGACTATCCCATCCTCTACGACGACGGGGTGGAGCAAAGCAACCTGCTGTACCATTACAATTTCCTGGAATATACGGAACGCCACCGCGCGGGCTATGTGAACGTGCCGGTGATGGTAGGGTGGAAGTTCGGCCGCTACTACGCCCTGGTGGGTACCAAGATAGGGTTGAACGTCATGGGCACGTACGCCTCGGAGGGGCGGGTGCAGCCCACGGTGACCGAACCGGCGGCCATAGAAGACTTCACCACGATATACGACCCCGTGCCGATGAGCAACGCGGGGGCATTGGACCTCGGACTTAACGTCACGGCCTCGGCCGAAGTGGGCGTGACGCTCGACGAATGGCTGCCGCGCGGCATGACCCGCCTTGCCAACCGGCGGCGCACCCCCGTGTCCTACCGCGCGGCCCTGTTCGTGGACTACGGGCTGACGGATGCCAACCGCGCCCCCGCCTTCTCCCCCCTGGTGCGCCCGCTGGCCGACGCGCAGGGCGTGGTGGCCGACCCCCTTGCGCTCGCCTACGCCCACCTGCCCGCCAGCACCCTGGCCGAGGGAAACCCGCTGCACAACCTCTACGCGGGCGTGAAGCTCACGGTGCAGTTCGACCTCACGAAGAAGCGGCGCAAGTCCTCCCGCCCCGTGGCCGAGCCGATGCCCTTCTATGCCCACGTGACCGATGCCGAGACGCAGGCCGACATGGCCGGGGTGGACGTGACTGCCCGCATGGGCAGCCGCACGGTGTTCAAGCAGACCACCGATGCCGCCGGGATGGTGATGCAGCCCGAACTGCGGCGCGGGCGTTACACGCTCAGCGTGCAGCAGGAAGGGTATCAGAACTTCCGCCGTACCGTGTCGCACTACCGCCCCGATACGATGGAAATCGCCCTGCAACGCGTGCCGAGCCTGTTGGTACACGTGTACGATGTGGAAACGCAAGCTCCCTTGGCCGCCAAGGTGGAACTGAACCGGGCTTCGGACAACACGGCGGTGTTCCAAGGCACGTCCGATGCCACCGGCTACCTGGCTTGCGATGTGCGGCCGGGACGCTACCAGGCCTATGTGGATGCCGAGGGGTACATTTACCAGCAGTCGCTCATCGACTTCTCGCGCACGGACACGGTGGCATTTGCCCTGCAACCCATCCGCAAGGACGTGCGCGTGGTGCTGCATAACCTCTTCTTCGCCCTCAACAGTGCCGAGATGCTGCCCGAGTCCGCTCCCGCCCTGGACGACCTGCACCAGTTCCTCGCCCAGAACCCCGAGGTGCGCATCCGCATCGTGGGGCACACCGACAGCACCGGCTCGCTGGAGTATAACATGCGCCTCTCCCGCGACCGCGCCCGCTCCGTGTACGACGCCCTGCTCGAACGCGGCATAGCGGCCGACCGCCTCACCTACGAGGGCAAGGGCCCGAACGAACCCGTGGCCGGCAACGACACCGAGGAAGGACGCGCCGCCAACCGACGGGTGGAATTCGTGATACTGTAACGCATCCCCGGGAGGGGACACCGAGTAGCACCGAGGGGGCACGGAGACACTTGGAGTTTTATTTGCTCCTTGTGCTCCCGTGCCCCCTCGGTGTGTCTTTTTAGTCCAAGCAATCGTTGCCCGAAATCGAAGTGGCATTCATTAAACCCCAATCATTAGACTTTGTATGACTTTGCTTTTGTGTTGAGCAGTTCGCCTCAGCCGAAGCACATTACACCATATAGGGAAACACAATAGGCACAATAGCTTTTCCAAGCCCTTGTGTTCAAGAAGAGTTTATCGGGAGATGCGGCTTCGCCTTTTCTCCCGCAGTTCACAATGGTGACGGACTGCCTGTGTGACCTTCGGGGAAAGTCCGAAAGGCTTTCCCCGCTTGCCTCCCTGTTTGCCGCAGTTGAAATACTATTGTATCTATTGTGTTTCAATATATACATGAGTTCGGTATAAGAAATGGCCTTTATCTGCCCCCTCGGCTCTACGAGCCACTCCCAGCCCCCTCTAACTCCCCCAAAAGGGGCGAACTGGGGGAGAGCGAGGTTACCTCAGCCAGCTGTCATTAGACGAAACATGCTTAACTCTCCCCTTTTGATAAAGGGGAGTACCCGTAAGAGGGAGGGGTTAGAATACATCTTGCTTCAATATCAACACGAAAGCATGAACCCTTATACCGAACTCACGTATTCATTAAATCATGCGCAGATGTTTTCCCAATCGTGCGCACAAGTTTTACTGCCCACAGTTATGGGTTGTACGACCCACAGTTATGGGTTATACAACCCACAGTTGTGGGTTATAAAAGTCATGAGCACGATTGGGGCTGAATCATCACTAAGTGGATGATTATCAATTCTTTTTTTGCATATTCCATTCAGCATCCAGCAGCTCCT
>CASFUX010000055.1 GCA_949297975.1 uncultured Bacteroidales bacterium | reverse complement strand
GGTCGATAAGTTTCTGGTAGTCCTCGCTCTCGTAGTCAGTGCGCTCGGCCAGTTCGCGGTTCATGCGTTCTATATCCGCCTGCATCTCGAAGATATGTTCAAAGGCCAGTTCGGCTTCCTGCATTACGGTGTGTTCATCGCTCAGCACCATCACCTGAGGCAAATAACCGATGGTACACTCGCGTGGGATGGCCACCGTACCTGCCGTGGGATGCTGCAATCCGGCCAGGATTTTAAGCATGGTCGACTTTCCCGCCCCGTTCTTGCCCACCAGGGCGATGCGGTCTTTTTTGTTGATGACGTAGGACACGTCTTCGAACAGGGGCGTGGCATTGAATTCCACTTTCAGTCCTTCTACAGATATCATAATGTCAATGTCTTTTTCATTCGAGCCTGCAAAGGTAGTGATTTATCTACCTAATTTGTACAGGATGAGCCGGAAAACTCACTAGCGGCACACATATTTCAGCTTTTCTAACTATCTTTGACCCCAACAAGCCAAGAGTTTATGAAACAGACAGACCTATTTTACCACATCGGTCCCCACCTGCTCCGTATTACCGGCCACTCGCCGCTAGAGCCGACCGTACTATTGCCATCGTTTGCCCCGTTTCGGCTGCCGCCCTGCGAAGAGCAGCCAGCCGCCGAAGCCATCGAGGTAGACATATACCCGTGTAACACCGAAGTTCACGAAGCCCAAGACACCTTTGCCCAGCCTGTTTTCTTCGACTGGGAAGGGATGCGCTGTACCATCCGCCGGCTTGGCAACGGCGATTACCAGCTGGGCATCGCCCCGTTAAGCCATCCCGATACGGCAGCCTATGCCGAATGCAGCCGGCACTTCCGCTGCAACAGGCTTTATATCCCCGAGGCGCTGCTGCCTCATGCCTCATTCGTGGTAAACAACTTCCTGATGATGATTTACACCTTTGCCACGGCCGCGCAAGGCACTCTGATGGTGCATGCTTCCGTTGTCCTGCATGCCGGAAAAGGCTATCTGTTTCTGGGTAAGAGCGGGACGGGGAAAAGCACCCATACCTCGCTCTGGCTGAAACACATCGAGGGCACCCGCCTGCTGAACGATGACAACCCCGTGATAGCCGTTGACCCAAAGACAGGCCTAGTCACCGTCTACGGCACACCGTGGAGCGGCAAGACGCCCTGCTACCTCAACGAGTCGGCTCCCGTAGGCGCCATTGTCCGGCTGGCACAGGCACCCCAAAACGCCATCGAACGCCTGCCGGGCACCCGTGCCTTTGCCGCCCTGTTTCCCTCGTGTTCCTGCCTCAGGCAAGACATGGACATTTACCGGGGCATCATCGACACCGTGACACACATCGCCATGCACATTCCCATCTGCAACCTGCGGTGCCTGCCCGACGAAGCTGCCGCACGCCTCTGCATGCAAACCGTTACCCAAGCCGCACAACCATGAAAAAGAGTGTACCCAACGAAGTGCTCATTCCCCAGGTAGCCGAACTCATCCGCCAGGGACGCACCGTAACCCTCACGGCACGGGGCAACAGCATGAATCCCTTCATCGCCGACCGCCGCGACCAGGTGGTGCTGGGGCCCTGCACCGAAACCGACCTGCAACCCGGTGCCGTGGTGCTGGCCGAAGATACGCACCACCGTTATGTACTGCACCGCATCATCCGCCGCGAAGGCGATGCACTGACCCTGCTGGGTGACGGCAATGTCGGACAAACGGAACAAACGGACATACACCATGTCATGGGCCTGCTGACGGCCGTCATCCGCAAAGGGCGGACGTACCCGACGGACGGAACCGTCTGGCAACACTACTCGCGCTGGTGGAAACGGCTTACACCCGTCAGACGATGGCTGCTGGCAATATACCGGAGAATATGAAGAATGAAGAATTAAAAATTAAGAATTAAGAATATGAGAATCAAACCCGAATTCATGTTGCACCAAGTGGGCAACGAATACATTGTGATGCACGACGGCTCCACCAACGTGGACTTCAGCCGCATTATCAACCTCAACGGCAGTGCCGCCTACCTGTGGAAACGCTTCCGCAACGAAGCCTTCGACGCCGATGTCTTGGCTGATGCCCTGACCGAGCGTTACGAAGTGACCCGCGAACAAGCCCGTCGGGATGCCGAAGCCTTCATCCAATCGTTGCGCCAGTGTGGCATTCTTTGTGAAACGGAATCATGAAACATTCTTTGCGAAGCGGAATCATGAAAGAAACCTTCTTTGCCCTGATACGTGCCGGACTGTGGGGCACTCCCACCGAGGCAGCACTGTTCGACGGACTGACCGCCGACCATTGGCAAACCCTTTACCGGCTGGCACAGACCCAAACCTTGTTGGCCGTGACCTTTGACGGGGTGAGCACACTGCCCGCCCCGCTACAACCGCCACGCCCGCTATTGCTGCAATGGGCGGCACAGACGCTCCAGATAGAACAGGCCAATGAGCGCCTCGACCGCATGGTGGAACGCCTCCACACCCTCTACACCGGTGCCGGGCTGCATCCCGTACTGCTCAAGGGACAGGGCATGGCCGCCTGTTACCGCCTGCCCCGCCACCGTCAGTGCGGCGACATCGACGTCTACCTGGGCAAGGACGGGCAACCGCAGGCCAACCGCCTGCTGCTCCAGGCCGGGGCACACTCCAGCGGCGAAGACTCGGACAAGCACGCCAGCTACGAACTGGACGGCGTGCACATCGAGAACCACCGCATCCTGGGCCGGATGAACCACCCGTTGGCCCATCGACGCTTTGTCCGCCTGGTGCGCGAATGGTACCCGCAAGGAGCAGAGATGCGCATCGGCATGCCCACGCCTCCGCCTGCGTTCAACGCGGTGTACATCCTCCAGCACGCTTTCGGACACTTCCTGAGCAGCGGCATCGGGCTGCGGCAACTGTGCGACTGGTGTTGCCTGCTCCGCACCCACCGGGACGACATCGACCCCGCCCGCCTGTGCAAAGACCTGAAAGCATTGGGACTGCTCCGTGCCGCCCGCGCCTTCGGCTATGTGGCGGTGCACTACCTGGGACTGCCACCCGAGTGCCTGCCTTTCGACACCGCAGATTGCCGGCGCCTGGGCGACGAACTGATGCAGGAGATTCTCGCTACGGGCAACTTCGGCCAATACGACCGCCGCGTCACCCCGCGTCCCAAAGGCTACTGGCGGGGCAAGTGGCACACCTTCTGCCGTGCCCTGCAACGCGACAGGCGCCTCTTTGCCTACGCCCCGTGGGAAGCACTGTTCCACCCGCTGACGCTGATAAAGGGAAGCGCGGCTGCACAAATAATGAGATACAAGAGACAAGTTGACGAGGGAACAAGGCCCTCGTAGTCTCGTTAACTCGTCAACTCGTCAACTAACCACCCCCCTCGTAGCCTCGTTAACTCGTCAACTAACAAAAAACAACATACACCCATGAAGAAACCCTCCCGCCTCTCCTACCTCTGGCAAGTGTCGCACGGACAGCGCGGCCGCATCCTGCTGAGCTGCCTCATCGGCATCCTCGGCGTGGGCTTTGCCCTGGCCTTCATCTACACGTCCAAACGGATGATTGACATAGCCACCGGCGCCCGTGCCGGAAACCTGGCGGCTGCCGCCATCGCAACCGCCGCCCTGCTGCTGATGCAACTCCTTTGCAACGCCGCCGACACGTGGGTCAACGCCCGCATGGAGGTGGAGACTGCCAACGCCCTGCGCCACCGCCTTTTCGGCCGCCTGCTGCGAAGCCGCTGGAACGCCGTGGAGCAACTGCACACGGGCGACGTGGTGAACCGCGTGGAGCAGGACACCACTGCCATCGTCACCCTGCTCACCACCTCGCTGCCCGCCGCCGTGGTCACCGTGGTGCAACTGGTGGGCGGATTCCTCTTCTTCTTCCTGCTCGACCCCGTGCTGCCGTGGCTCGTGGCGGGCATCCTGCCCGTCTTCCTGGTGGGCGCCCGCTTCTACATGCGGCGCATGCGGCGTTTCACCCACGACATACGCCGCAGCGACAGCCGCATACAGTCCGTCATACAGGAGAGCCTCCAGCACCGCACCGTCATCAAGACGCTGGAACAGGACGAGCAGCGCATCCACCGCCTGGGCACACTGCAAGACGCCCTGCGCACACAGGTGCTGAGCCGCACGCGCTTCTCGCTCTCGGCGCGCATGGCCGTGTCCACCGCCTTTGCCGGAGGATATGTCACCGCCCTCATCTGGGGAGCGGTGCGGCTGAGCACCGGCAGCATCACCGTGGGCACGCTCACCGCCTTCCTGCAACTGGTGGGACGCATCCAGCGCCCGGCCTTCGACCTCTCGCGCCTCATTCCCAACACCGTCAACGCACTGACCGCCGCCGACCGCCTGCTCGAACTGGAGCACCTCCCTGCCGAGGCCGAGGGCGACGGACTGCGTTTTGAACGCACCCCCGTGCTGCGCATCGAGCACCTGCACTTTGCCTACCCCGGTGCCGAGGCGCCCGTGTTCAGCGGGCTGACGCACTGCTTCGCACCCGGCTCGTGCACCGCCGTGGTGGGCGAGACGGGACGCGGCAAGACCACCCTCGTGCGCCTGCTCCTGGCACTGGCCGAGCCGCAGGCCGGAAGCATCACCCTGACCGAACCCGACGGCGGGGAACCCGTGGAAGTATCGGCCCGCACACGCGGCAACTTCGTCTACGTGCCGCAGGGCAACACCCTGTTCAGCGGAACCGTGCGCGACAACCTGCTGATGGGCAACCCCGACGCCACCCCCGCCCAACTGGACGAGGCGCTGCACACCGCCGTGGCACTCGACTTTGTCCGCGCCCTGCCGCAGGGAATCGACACGCCCCTCGGCGAACAGGGCGGCGGACTGAGCGAAGGGCAGGCACAGCGCATCGCCCTGGCACGCGCCCTGCTGCGTCCCGGGCGCATCCTGCTGCTCGACGAGGCCACCTCGGCGCTCGACCCCGAAACGGAGCGCACCCTCATCGCCCGCCTGCGCCAGCGGGCACAGGGCAAGACGGTGATTTTCGTCACCCACCATGCGGCGGTGGCGGCCGGATGCGAGGCACAGCTGCGGCTTCCCCCCACATGACATGCGGAAGGGGCCGTGCCCCAACCGAAAGCGGTTGCCGACACAGCCCCTGAAGAGAGAAACTAACCGAAAAGTAAACCTATCCTAACGGCAATTCGCCGCCATCGTCGCCGCCACCCGGCGTCGTGGCCACCTGGCCCACCACGAACGTGTCCGCCATCACCGCCGTGCGCGCCTCCTTGAGCAGCGTCTTGCCGTCCGAGGCCAGCTGCGTGCAGAGCGTCACCTCCCATTCCGACTGGTCGGGCGCCGAGGCGGGCATCACGAAGCCCACGCGCGAAGGCGAGTTGGGGTAGAGCTGCGAGGCGGGGAAGAACACCGTCTGGCCCGACGAGCCGTCCACGCGGCGCAGCGTGACGCCGATGTCCTCGCCCGGGCCGCCCACCTTGATGCCTTTGCCCTTGATGACGCACGTCTGCCCCGCGCTGACGGGCACGCTCTCGCCGCGCGTCACGGCCTCCGGATGGTCGGCATCGTGTCCGCTCACCACGGCATAGAGCTGCGGGCCCACGGCGGCCTTCTGTATCTCGATGTCGAGCTCGGCATCGGCCAGTGCCTGGCGCATGGCGTCGCTCATGGAGTAGCTCACGCCCAGGGTGATGCGCGAGCGGTCGGGCGCGTCGGTCAGCTCCGCCTCCATCAGCACGCCCTTGGCGGTGACGCGGAAGCTGCCCAGCTCGGTGCTCACGCTGTAGCCCGACGAGAGGTACCACATCAGGCGGCGCAGCAGGGCGTTGCCCGTGCGGGCAATGTCTTCGGCGTCTTCCTGGCGGGTGCTCAGGGCGGCCACCTCGGCGGCCAGGTCGTCCATCGAGAGGTTTTTCTGTATTTTGGGACTGACGTAGTAGTCGTTTTTCACATCGGTGGTGATGCTGTAAGGGATGGCCTTCAGGGCCAGCTTGGCCTTTTGGGTCGGTGCTTTTGCTGCCATACTGTTTTTGTTTTAAAGGGTTCGGACAAAGGGTTGGTTGGTTTTCGGGGCGCCGGGGAGGCTCCTCCCGTGCTTCGCGGGGCGACCCTCCCGTGCCTCATGGGGCGTTCCTCCCGTGCCGCCGGGGGCGGCCCTCCCGTGCGCACGGGGGAGCGGGGGTCAATCTTTTACGTTGAGGGTGACATTTCTCGTATTATAATATTCTTTAACCCACTTGCTGTCCCACGTCGCCTTTTGTGCCGACGTCAGCGTCAGAACAAGGTTGAGACTTCCGCTCTTTTGGTAACCGCATACCAGCGTGGTCAGCCCCGTCAGCGGGGTGATGTCCAGCGCAGTCAGTAAATTGGCGCTACAATCCAAATCTTTCAGCTTGGTCAGCTTGCTGACATCCAGCGAGGTCAGTTGGTTTTTGTAACATTTAAGGGTTGTCAGCTTGGTCAGCTTGCTGACATCCAGCGAGGTCAGTTGGTTTTCGCTACAATTTAAAAATTCCAGCCCGGTCGTGCCGTCCAAGTTCAGCGAGGTCAGTTTATTATTATAGCAAACAAGGTTAGTCAACGAGGTAAGGCCGCTGAGGTTCAGCGAGGTCAGTGGGTTATTGCCGCATGAGAGTTTAAGCAGGTTGGGCAAGCCGCTGAGGTTCAGTGAGGTCAGTTGATTATCGGTACATTCCAGTTTCTCCAAGCTGGCGAAATGCCCGATGCCGGCTAAGGTGGTCATATCTGCACTATTAAGCATCAGAGTGTTCGATGCTGACACACCATCAAATCCTGAGTTAGTCAAGGTAGTGGTGCCGTCGGCATTCCGGGTTCCTAAGGAGCTATCATCTGCCACCATTCCCGTGGTGACGGCCTTGTCGAAGCCGGTCAATGCCAGCGTGCCCAGGTTGAGGATGTGTCCGGCCTGGAGGGGCGCAGAGTTGCCGGTGGCCTTGCGGTAGAGCTTGCTCTTGCTGTCTTCGTAGAGCAGGCTGAAGCCGTCGGCCAGCGTGCCGGGAAGCACGACGAAGTAGTAGGCCTGCCCGCTCTCGAAGTTGCCCTTGAGGGTGATGCGGGTGGCGGCCTCGGTGGCGGTCAGCTTGCCGTCGGCGGTGTTGCAGGTCAGCTTGCCGGCCAGCGGTTCGGTGGCTTTGCCTCCCACGAGGGTGAAGATGCCTTCACCGGCCATCTCGGCGGGCACGGTGAACTTCACGAGGGCGCAGAGGTTGTTGAACACCAAGTTGGTGCTGCCGCCTGTGGCCCGGGCCAGCGAGGGCGCCAGCTGGTTGGCAAAGGTGCCTGCCACGGCGGTCTGCTCGGCGGGCAGGTTGAAGTTGACGGACGTGGCGTTCATGCTTTCTACGGCTATCAGGGGGTAGAAGGCGGTGTAGTCGGCACCCGGCACAAGGGCAGGGCCCGTGAAGGTGGCCTCGCTGCCGTTGATGGATTCGGCGTCGACCATGAACTTCTGATAGCCTTCGCTACCGTCCCATATAGCTATCTCGTCATACTCCACCCAGTGCACATTAAGTCCGTCCAGCAGCGTGCGTGTCTGCGGTGCGCTGGCCGTAAAGGTCATGAACTCGGGCTTTGCAGCCCCGTTGCCCGGATTGTTCTCGATGAACTCTTCGTTGCCGCAGGCGGCCAGTGTCAGTACCGCGGCGGCCAATGATAAGATACGTGTTGTTTTCATAAGGCATTACCATGTAAAGGGGTCTTCGTCATAAGGACTGTGCTTGCCGCCGTTGCTTCCGCAGAGCACGCCTTCGTTCTGCATCTCGATGATTTCACACTTGGGGGCTTCGTAAGCCTCGCGGGTTGTTTCGGTTTGAATGAAAGGTTTTGTTTCCATATTATATAATGATTAGTGAATAAAACGGAGGCCGGACCGGCCTCATTAATACAATGGGACAAAGTTATTCATATAACAAACTCCCTGTTATAACATACGGCGCATAAAGTATAACGTACGGCGCATTTTTACTCTTGGCAAATTATAACGTACGGCGCATGGAAGCATGTTAAATCACTGTATAACAACGATTTAATAAGTTCAAAAATTTACAATTTCAATTTTTGGCAAAAATGGCTCCAAAACCGGCATTTTCAAGGGTTTCAAGGGGGGAGGATACAGACAATATGCATGAGGACGCGTCAAAAAATAAGCCCGCAGGAATTTTGCAGTTGATGCAGAATCTGTATCTTTGTTCGGGACATTTAAACCACACGTCTCGCAAAAATGACAAGTTATTCCAAAGCGGCCATGACATTTATTATGAAGAACCTGCCGATTCCGATGATTCTGATTATCCTTGCATGCCTTGCCTCGTGCAAGGGACAGCATGAAAACATCCCCCCCGCCGACCACGTCAGGCAGGTGGACAGCATCGTATCTGCCCATAAGGATATAGAGGCCCTCGAAAACCTTTTGTCGGGCTTCGAGGCCGGGCATGACGACGCGGGAAGAATGAGGGCAATGACGGAAATCGGCAAAATCCATCGTGAATCTTCCGATTTCAAGACAGCTCTTGATTATCACGAAAAGGCTTTGTCACTGGCCAGGGAGCTGAAAGACACGGCCAACATCATCTACATACTGAACCAGCTTGGCACAGATTTCAGGCGCCTGGGCGTTTTGGACGAAGCCGCAGTCAGGCACTATGAGGCACTCACCTGCTGCGAGCAATACAGCGACCGGTCTTCGTCCAAGGCAAAGAAATTCAAGGCGGTGTCGCTCAACGGGATAGGAAACATACAGCTCACCCTGCAGAACAACGACGTGGCCGAAAACATTTTCAGACAGGCACTCGAGGTGGAGATAAGCCTTGGAAGCCACCTCGGACAGGCCATTAACTATGCCAACATCGGCTATATCAAAGAAGCCGGCGGAGAGATGGATTCGGCATGGATTTATTACGGATATTCCATGGAGCAAAACCGCCTGGCAGACTCCAGACTCGGCATATCGTTGTGCTACAACCATTTCGGACGGCTGGCAGAGCAGGGTGGTGATTACCGCAAGGCGTTGGGGTCGTACAAAAGCTCCTATGACCTGATGGCAGGCGACAAAGACAGATGGCACTGGCTGGAGTCGTGCCTTTCCATAGCAAAGGTCTATCTGGCCATGGGGCAGAGCGGGAATGCCCGCAGCTATCTTGACGAAGGGCTGAAAACGGCCATGGAAATCACGTCGTGGGAACATCTGGCAGAAGCCTATCGTCTGAAGGCCGTGTTTGAGGAGCAAACGGGCGATTACAGGGCATCGCTCGAAAATCACAGGAAATATAAGGCATATTCCGACAGTATAACCAACGAAAAGAACGTCAACCGGCTGAGCAATCTCCGGGTGAGTTACATTACCGAGAAAGGGAACAAGGAGAAAGAACTTATCAGCCAGGCATACGCCAACGAGCAGCAAAAGAAGCGGATTATCCTCTATTTCCTCATCACGGTCGTACTTGTTTCGGCGGCTGCGATTTCTTCGCTCATCTATGCTTTGAGGGTCAAGGCCAAGATGCAGAGTGTCATCAGAAAAGCCAGTCTTGCCAGGCAGGAGTTCTTCACCAATGTCACCCACGAATTCCGTACGCCCCTCACCGTTATCCTCGGCAGTGCGGAGGAACTGAAATCGAAGGTTTCCAACCCAGAGTCTGTGGCAGAACTCGATGCCATCTCAAGACAGGGAAAACGGTTGCTGACGCTGGTAAACCAGCTTTTGGATATAGCCAAGGTGCGGTCGGCCATAGGCAAGGCAGACTGGAAAACCGGGAACATGGTAGCTTTTATCCGGATGATTGTAGAGAATGTCAGTTTCCAGGCCCTGAAAAAAAATGTGGAAACCAGGTATCTGCCGGATGAAAAGGAAGTCGACATGGATTTTGTACCGGATTTCATGTACAAGATTCTGACCAATCTTCTCTACAATGCACTGAAATTCACGCCCCAGGGAGGCCGCATAAGCATCAGGAGCCTGGTAGTGGGAAAAAATTTCAGGATTAGCGTGGAAGATACCGGATGTGGTATAAAGCCGGACGACCTGCCTCATGTTTTCGAACTTTTCTTCCAGTCAAATTCATGTTCCGATGCCGGCACAGGTATCGGCCTGGCTTTGACAAGGCAGATGACCGAGGCAATGGGCGGCAGCATAGAAGTATCGAGCAGGCAGGGAGAGGGTACCTTGTTTACCGTGACTGTGCCGATAAGACACAGGGAGAACGGATTTGAAAGATGGATTCCCGATTCCGGTGTAAATGCGGCCGGTCACGAGGTTATGGACAACGAAGACAATAAGGAAATTGCCAACAATGACGATGTCATTTCAAAAGACACGGACATTGCCCTGGTCGTTGAAGACAATGAAGACATTGCCCGCTACATCGGGAATATCATCAAGGACAGCTTTGCTGTCGTTTATGCCCGCAATGGAAGGGAAGGCCTGCTTAAGGCGAAGGAGTATGTCCCCGACATCATCATTACAGACATCATGATGCCCGAATGCGACGGTCTGGAGATGACGCAGGCTATCCGCCAATCCGCCCTCCTTAACCATATACCCGTTATCATCGTCACGGCTAAAAGCGATGACGCACACAGGCTGCAGGGCCTCGACTGCGGAGCCGATGCCTATCTGATAAAACCGTTCAGTCCCGACGAATTGAAACTGAGAATCCACAAGCTGGTGGAGTATCGCAATATGCTCAGAGAAAAGTACAGCCGGCTGCTGAATGCCGGTATGGACATTTCAAAAGAACCGGATACTCCGGAGTGGGAGAAGAACTTCCTCTTGGAACTCAACAATTGCATATTCTCCCACATTTCGATTGCCAATCTGAACTCCGAAATGCTTGCAGAAAACATGTGCCTGAGCAAATCCCAACTCAACCGGAAGGTAAAGTCCATAACAGGCATAAATACCGCTGCATATATCAAGCAAACAAGACTGGTTCATGCCCAGATGCTTTTAAGGGACCCGGAAAAGACAATCGGGTATATTGTCCTGATGTGCGGTTTCGAGTCGTCAAGCTATTTCACCAAAACATTCAAGGAAAAATTCGGCATGACTCCGTCCGAATACAGGAAAAAGAACTCCTGATTCCTGAAATCCAGCATCTGCAAATGCAGATGCCGGCATTGCCGCCCGTGGGCAAGAGGGCCTGCACCAGCGAGTCGAGGCGGGCCGTCAGCAGGCTGTCTGCCGGCGACACGGTCTGCCCCCGCAGGCCGGACAGGGCGAGCAGGAGCAGCAGGGGGAGTAGGATGGTTTGTTTCATTGCAGCCGTGGTTGGTTGGGCTGCAAAGATAAGGAAAAAATCAGTCCGCAGGTCTTCCGACCGGCTTTTCAAAGCAACATCCGCAGGCATTACAACGGTACTCCCAGTGTTCGGTGCCCGGTGCCCCGCCCGACAGAACGGAAAATACCATGGCAAAGAAAGCACGCAGGCGGTGTTTCCGCTTCAGGCGGCACTTCAGATCGGCCGAGCCGCAACGGGGACAGTAACGGGGCTGAGCCTCCACCATGCCGTTGCGTTCGAGCAGTTGCAGGGCGGCCTCGTAGTCGGCTTCGGACACAAAGATGTCTACCCCGGCAAAGTCGGCCCCCATGCCGCGATACAGATTGGAAAAGTTTTCGTTGTGCAACACCGACTCAATGCCTTCATTCTGCAAGGCTCCCTTGATGACATTGGCCTGAAAGTCGTCGTTGCAAGTGATGAGACGCACTGTTTTCATACGTTCGCCGTTTTAGAAGGTTACAACAGTTCGCGGAAAATCTCACCCACCGTGGGGTGCGGGAAGACTATCTTCTTCCATTCCCCGGCCTTGAGTCCCAGCTCGACGGCCATGCCGGCCAGGGTGATGATTTCGCTGGCAGGATTGCCCAGCACGTGAGCGCCCAGCACGGTGTCGTCGTCGGCCAGAAGCAGCTTGCACAGGCCGTTGACGCCTTCATTCTCGGCTACGAAGCGGCCGCTGTATGCCATAGGCAGCTTCACGGTGCGGAAGGCGATACCCTTTTGCTGCAATGACGCTTCGGTTTCGCCTACGCCGGCTATTTCGGGATTGGTGTACACCACGCCGGGGATGGCGCGGTAGCTCATCGCGTCGTCGCGGCCCAGGATGTGGTTCACCGCCACTTCGGCCTCACGCACGGCGGTATGGGCCAGGAGCGAAAAGCCTGTCAGGTCGCCGCAGACGTACACGCCGGGCAGGGAGGTCTGCATGTGGGCATCCACTGCAATGCGGCCGCGTTCGGTCTGCTGCAAGCCGAGGTTCTCGAGGCCGAAGCCCTGGGTCACGGGGCGTCGTCCCACGCTCATCAGCAGGCGTTGGGCGGTGACGGAACCTGCGCCTTCGGCATTCTCGTAGCTGACCTGCACCTGTCCGCCCTCGGCCGGAGCGATGGAAACGACCTTTGTACTGGTGAGGAAACGTACACCCCGCTTGGCATAGTCGGCACGCAACAGGGCGGCGAGTTCCGCGTCCATGCCGCCCAAAATCTCGTCCAGCATCTCAATGACGGTAACCTGCGTACCCAGACTGCTGAAGAACGAGGCAAACTCCATGCCGATAACACCTCCGCCCACAATGACGAGCGACTGGGGCAATTCCTTGCTGTCGAGCGCGTCGCGGTGCGTCCAGTAGGGCACGGTGTCCAGCCCGGCAATGGGTGGGATAAAAGTTTCGGAGCCGGTGCAAAGCAACAGGTTGTCGCACTCGTACACCGTTTCGCCGCAACGCACGCGGTGGGCGTCGAGTATCTCGGCCGTGCCGGTCACAAGGGTCACACCGTGGGCGGTGAGCTTACCCTTGACACCCAGCACCAGCTTACGCACCACCTTCTGCTTACGGGCAATGATTTTGGGCAGATCGAACGACACACCCTCGGCCGTCACGGCATACTTCTGCCCCTGTCGGGCATGGTCGTACATCTTGGCGGAATATAATAAGGTTTTCGTGGGAATGCAACCCTCGTTGAGGCAGACGCCTCCCAGGCTTTGTTTCTCAAAGAGCACGACGCTCAGCCCGGCGCGTCCGGCGGCTTCGGCAGCGGTATAGCCCGCAGGGCCCCCGCCGATAATGGCAATCTGATATTTCATGGTCGGTAGTTAGATTTGGTTTCCGGGGGTGCAAGATAACAAAAAGAATGGAGCTGCAACGTCTCGTATACGAAAAAAAAACTACCTTTGCCGTGCAACATTCGCACAACGCAAGCGTCTATTAGACAAGTAACCCGAAAAACATTATCACATGAAAAGACCTGGACACACCACACGACTGTTCTATCTCCTGTTCACCGCCCTGTTGATGCTGGTGCAGACCGCCTGCCACAACGACGAAGAAATCCGCATTGTCCCCCAGCCCGAAACCACGCTAGGCGGTGACGCTACCACCTTGGACATTACCCTGGCACGGGGCGACTGGCAGATAACCGCCATTACTACCCTGGACGGCACCACCATGGTAGGCGATAACAACCAACCCCTGAAACTCGAAGGATTTGGCACTGTAGAATTCCGCTGGTTTACCCTGACACGTGTACGCGAAGACGTCCTGCATCTGGAAGTGACCGACAACCTGGACGGCAGCGAACGGGGCATGATACTCCACCTGACCCAGACTGAAAGCTCCTACACCGAAACCCTCACCATCCGGCAACAACCTTGCACCACTGTGTACGAGGTAAAGGAAATGACCTACACCCTGGAAGAAGGTGACGGCGAGACGGAAAGCGACTGGGTAATAGAGAGCACCACGCAGGTAATCCACGCCCAACAGGACGGCAGCGTGCACTTCAACCCCTACCAGAATGCCTGGAACTACCACGACTTCAAGTGCGATGCCAAAGATGCCTTTACCTGGATGCTTTCCGACCACGACTATCCGGTGCCCGTGCCCGACCGCCTCACGGACGGACAACTCACCTTTGCCGACCCGGCGGAAACCATCGCCTACAGCCAGTGGACTGTGACCAGCCGCCATCCGCTGCAAGACGCCCCGATGATAGAAGTGGCCTACGAAGGCGGCAAGAAGACCACCGTCAGCTGCCGCATCCTCTACCGGGAGCTGAAAGCCACCTACCACCTCACCGTGGCCAATCCCACGAGCGGAGAAGAACGGCACTACACCGGCAAGCTCATCCGCCGCTATCCCTGCGACTACAAACTGGAGAAAAAAGTGGAAGAGCTGGAACCCTGAAAAAAACCCTCTTTTACCCCCTTTGCTTCCGACCTGTTACGAGCAAACTTCCAACCTGTTACAAGCGCGCTTCCGACCTGTTACGAGCACGCTTCTGACAGGTTAGAAGCAACCCCCTTTCAGAAGGCGTCTGAAAAGGGGCACCGAATGCATGGATTTGTCAAAAAAAGCGTTAACTTTGTCCTATGCTTATTATTCATGCTGCGACGAAGCCACTTTTTAAACACATATAGCCATGAAACCTTCCATCATTCTAAGTATCACCCTGGTACTGGCCTTTACCATCTGCCAGGAAGTAAAATCGCAGTTCAACTTTAACGACCTGAACGAGCAGCAGTGCCTGTATTTTGAAAACAATAATAACCGGATGCTGCTGCAATGCACCAACAACCACGACGTGGCGGCGGCCTACTTCCAGATGATTGCGCCCGGAACTTCGCCCGCATACTATCTGATTGCCGTAAAATTCAGAGGGGAAAGCCAGTTCTTCAAATACAAGTTCTACAACCCCAGCGGAAACGTGCTTGGGAAAACGCAAAGCGGGTATCTTAAATTCACCACACGCAACGGAAACTTCGTGATAGGCAAGGCATATGGGGGCAGCCCTTCGGGTGCCGAACGCCAACTGGTACGGACGGCGGAAAAATACGACAGCGAAGAACTCGTTTTCCAAACCGGACAAGTGGTAGACCGGTATGGGAACTATGTGACCAACAATTCCACTCCGAACAACAACTACAATTCCAGC
>CASFUX010000054.1 GCA_949297975.1 uncultured Bacteroidales bacterium | reverse complement strand
TTGTAAGACAGACGGACGTGCGTTTGTCTTACAAACGGACGTGCGTCGTCTCCACCGACTGACGTGCGTCGTCAAAAACAACATACCGGCCTCCCCAAGCCCCTCCCGAGGAGGGGATGTAGATTACTTCATAGGCAAAGGTAACTCAAAGCCCCCTTTAGGGGGTTGGGGGTAACATCCCCTCCTCGGGAGGGGCTTTGGGAGGCCGGTATGTCGTTTTTGACGACGCACGTCAGTCGGTGAAAACGACTCGCGCCAGTCGGTGGAGACGACTCGCGCCAGTTCGTCCTACAAACTCGCGCCAGTTTGTCTTACGAACTCGCGCCAGTCGGTCTTGCAAACTCGCGCCAGTCGTTTTCGCAAACTCGCGCCAGTCGTTTTCCGCCCCGCACATGGCCGGATTTCCGCGCAGAAAGCCTATCTTTGCAACGCACTTACAACCCCGAGCGATGGACACAGCACCTTCACCCTATTACCGCCTGGCCGAGGAGTTCGCCCTCCACACCGGCCGCAGCATCTACCTCACCGGCAAGGCCGGCACGGGCAAGACCACCTTCCTGCGCCGCCTGCGCGCCGTCACCCGCAAGCAGACCGCCGTGGTGGCCCCCACGGGCGTGGCCGCCATCAACGCGGGCGGCGTCACCATGCACTCGTTCTTCCAGCTGCCCTTCGGTCCCTTCGTCCCCACCCCCGAGGGGCGCGCCCGGCTCGTCGGCCAGCTCCACATGCAGGCCAACCGGCGCAAGGTGCTGCGCGAGCTCGAGCTGCTCGTCATCGACGAGGTGAGCATGGTGCGCGCCGACACGCTCGACATGGTCGACACCATCCTGCGCCACGTGCGCTTCCGCCCCGACGAACCCTTCGGCGGCGTGCAGGTGGTGTTCATAGGCGACCTCTACCAGCTCTCCCCCGTGGTCAGCGACGAGGAATGGCGCATCCTCGCCCCCTACTACCCCACGCCCTACTTTTTCCACAGCCAGGCCGTCAGGCAGCGGCCCCCCGTGCACATCGAGCTGGACCGCATCTTCCGGCAGGCCGACGGCCGATTCATCCGCCTGCTCAACGAAGTGCGCGACAACCGCCTCACCCCCGAAGGCCTCGACCTGCTCCGGAGCCGCTACGACCCCGCCTTCACGCCCCCCGAGGGCGACACCTACGTCACCCTCACCACCCACAACTACAAGGCCGACCGCATCAACCAGGCCGAGCTGGCCAAGCTCCCGGGTCCCGCGGCGAGCTTCCGGGCCGAGGTCAAGGGCGAATACCCCGAGAAAAGCTACCCCGCCGAAGCCACGTTGGAACTGAAGACGGGGGCCAAGGTCATGTTTCTGAAGAACGACACCGAGACCCCCCGCCGCTACTTCAACGGCAAGATAGGCGTGGTCGAGGAGATGGACGACGACGGCATCACCATCCGCTGCCCCGGCGACGACGCGCCCGTCATCGTGCAGCGCGACACGTGGCGCAACATCCGCTACGCCACCGACCCCGCCACCCGGCAGATAGAGGAAAAGGAACTGGGCACCTTCACCCAATACCCCCTGCGCCTGGCCTGGGCCATCACCATCCACAAGAGCCAGGGCCTCACCTTCGACAAGGCCGTGATCGACGCGGGCGACGCCTTCGCCCCCGGGCAGGTCTACGTGGCCCTCAGCCGGTGCCGTTCCCTCGAAGGCCTCGTGCTCCACAGCCCCGTCAGCCCCCAGTCGCTGCACAACGACCAGGCCATCGTGGACCACGAACGGCAGCGGCCCGCCATCTCCCAGCTCGAAGCGCAGCTGGAGCAGTCGAAGAACGAATACCGCCTCCTGGTGCTCGACACCCTCTTCGAACTGGGCGGCCTCGAAGGGCACGCCGCCCGCATACAACGCCTTGTGGCGGAGCACACCACCTTCAGCCCCGGCGCGTCCGCCTACGCCGACACCCTCACCGACGAGGTGCGCCCCCTGCGCGAAGTCGGCGCACGCTTCCGCACCCAACTGCACGCCATCCTCGCCCGCACCCCGGTGGACGAGGCGCACCTGCAAGCCCGCATCGCAGCCGCCGCCGACTTCTTCTGCAACAAGCTCGACACGCTCGCGGACACCCTGCGCCGTTCGGACGTAACGACCGACAGCCGCGACCAGGCCAAGGAATATGAAGAGGAGATGCAAGAGCTGTTCATCGAAGCGACCCAGAAACGCCACCTGCTCGACCGGTTGAAGGAACGTTTCACGGTAGAAGATTATTACCAATGCAAGGACGACTTCCGCACGCCCCCCTTCGCGCTGCAAGCCTACGCCGGGCACGATGAAGCCAAGCCCCGCGCCATCAGCCGCCATCCCGACCTGTACCGCGCCCTCGTGCGCCGCCGCCAAGAGCTGTGCGAGCCGCACGACACGCCCATCTACCTCGTGGCGCAGACGCGCACCCTCCTCGAAATGGCCGACTACCTGCCGCAGACGGAGCAGGAACTGCTGCGCATCAGCGGCTTCGGCCCCGCCAAGGTCAAAGCCTACGGAGCCTCCTTCCTCGAAGTCATACACGACTATTCCCTGCGCCACGACCTCGGCTCGCTCATGCACGAGAAAGAGGAAAAGAAACCGAAACGGGCGCGGAAGCCCAAGGCGGAGAAGCCGCCGAAAGTCCCCACCCGCCAGTACACGCTCGAACTCTACCAGCAGGGCAAGACGGTAGATGAGATAGCGGCGGCGCGGGGCTTGGCCGTCTCCACCATCGTGGGCCACCTCGCCCCCCACCTGGGCAACGAGGTGGACATCGACGACCTCATCGCCCCCGCACGGCGGCAGCAGGCCCTCGCCTTGGCCGAAGAATTGGAGACAGCCGGACAGCCGCCCTACACGGCCTTGAAAGAACTGCTCTCGCCCGTGGAATACCACGCCTTCCAGGCATGGAGGAGGACACCGACAGCACCACCACCCCCAACCCCCTCCCGATAAATCGGGATAAATTGCGGGGGCTACCTATCTTTAACCGCCAAGAGCGCAAAGGGCGCAAAGGATTACACCCCCAACCCCTTAAAGGGGGCTTTTGCATATCCGCCATGTGTAAAGACGCGGTGTGCCGTCCATGCGGGGAGGACATGTAGCCCCCGCAATTTATCCCGATTTATCGGGAGAGGGGGTTGGGGGTGGTAATCCTTTGCGCCCTTTGCGCTCTCTGCGGTTAGACTAACTATTACATGGGTTGGATATTGCTGAATACCTGCCCCCACGCACTGTTCCGATAGGCTTCAACGCTGCTGGCAGGTACATACACTGGGATGGACTTGTCCACCCCAGCAAATGTAGATTCATCATTAGGTATTGATGTCTCATCAACAATGATGGAAGGAGGCACAGACGCTTCTATTTTTACTCTTTTCAAACCGGTACATTCAGCAAAAGCGTTCCGCCCTATGCTCATAACATTTTCGGGGATGATTATTGAGGTCAAGCTCTCGCAAAAGCCGAAGACCCCAGCCTCAATGCTCGTCATACCTTTGGGGATAGTCCGAGGCCAAGCTATAGCAATCAGAGAAAGCCCATCCCCCTATTCTCGTCACACTTTCGGGGATGGTTACTAAGGCCAAGTTCTCATAGTACTAGAAAGCAAAATCCCCTACGCTCTCCACGCCGTCTTGTATGATAACGGAAGATATGGGGGCCTTCTTAAAATAACGCGAGTTCGGGATAGAAAGTCTAAAAAAAACAGGTAATCTCGCCAATGTTTTGTATCTTTATAGCAGAATACTACTGGTGCGATAAAATCGCACAGGTTTAAATATCATCAAATAAAGCACGTTCTTTGACATTTTGGTTTGAGCTGATTGAATCGTCCTGTTTGGTTAGCAAGGTTCGCAGGTCAGTCCTTTCCATGGCGGAGATACGGATCAAAGTTGCCACCTCGGTGATTGAATAAGGGCTTTTGTAATCGGCTTTTATTCTTGCCACCGTAAGATAGGCTATAATCGCCGTCCAGAGGTGGACTTTGACCGCGTTTTCCGAATACCCCCAAAGGGTTTTCACGGTGATGTTCTGCTTTATCCACTTGAAGAAGACCTCTATGTCCCATCGGTGTCGGTACAGGGCGGATATTTCCGTTGCACCGACCTCGAAGTTGTTGGATATAAGGTTTATAATGTCGTCATTGTCCGAGTCGTACACGCGTATGAAACGCATGTTGTCGGGATAAAGCCTGCTTGACTTGTAGCCGGTAAGCCTGATATGCGAGTCCTCCAATATCCGTGATTTCTCGTCCGGAATCTCCATTTGTTTGAGAGTGACGAATTTCATGTTCCCCTTGGGCCGGGATACCCAGAAAGACTTGGCCTGGTGAAACGTGAAGAGAGCCTTGAAATCCACATACGCCTTATCCATGACATAAAACGCGTATGGCTCAGGAGAGAGCCGGTCAAGCTCGTTGCTGTCATGCCATTTGCCGTCCGTGATGTGGATATTGGCAGGTATGCTTCCTCTCTGGTCGAGCAGCGTATGCATCTTGACCGCGCCCTTGCCGTATTTCCCCAAAGCCCATGCCGCGAGCTTTATGCTGGTCGATATGGTCGTGGAATCCAAGGCGTAAATCACGTTGTCCATGGTTATGTCGGACAGCTTGGCGTTTGAGTACAAGTCCCTTACCTGTTCCATGAGCAAGTATCCCAAGCCCTCGAAAATGCGGTAATCCCTGTTCTCGTTGGCACGGGACAAGGATGTATGGCTCACGCTCTTACGGAAGCC